>JAHCAY010000001.1:2403947-2704440 GCA_019634575.1 Candidatus Didemnitutus sp. | reverse complement strand
GTCTTGGTGTCGCCGGGACCGTAGGCGCCCATGTTGGCGATCTCGATGCCGACGCTGCGGTGGTTCGAGGTCGTGGCGTGATACGCGCGCTCCTTGAGGTCGAGCGTCTGGTAGATCGTGCCGTCGAGATCCAACATGAAGTGCACGCTGAGGCCGCGGTGGTCGTGCAGGACGTTGAAGCACTGCTTGGAAATGCCACAGACGTCGAAGTGGATGACGAACTGGTCGACGGTGCGCTGTAGCAGCGGCAGATCCCAGCCGCCGCCGCGCACGCGCTCGATTTCCTCGGGCGTGAGTTTCTGGAAGCGCAGGCCGTAGCGGTTCGGGTCCTTGAAATCCACCTTGGCCTCGACCGTCTTCGCCCAGCTGCTCTGTGCGTAGGGGACGAAGCGGCGCTCGACGCGGTAGGCGTCGTAACCACCCGGGTCCATCCACGTCACGACCTTCGTGCCGGTGTGGAAGAGCTGGCCGGCGACGACGATTTCGTCGCCCGCGCGCTTGTTGAGCGTGCCGGGACGATGCGCGCAACCGGCGAGAGCGAGCAAGGCGAGGAGCGGGAGTGCCGCGTGACGGAGGGACTTCATGAAGGGGGAACCACAGATGGACACAGATTCACACAGATGGAGGAAACGTGGAGTCGGGTGCTCGGTATCTGTGTCTATCTGCGTTCATCTGTGGTTAAAAAATCACGGAATCAGTCCCGCGCTGCGTTTCAGCGCGAGGACGCGCTCGCACGATTCGTCGATGCGCGCTTCAGGGAGGCGGCCGTCGGCCACGGCGCGCTCAATCAGAGCGATGACCTTCGGCGCGATGTCGGGGTCGTAGCTCATGTTGTTGCCGAAGCAGAGCAGATCGACGCCGGCGTTGACGGCCGAGACGACGGCGCGCTCGAGGCCGTAGTGCGCAGAGATGGCTTTCATTTCCATGTCGTCGCTCAACACGACGCCGCGGAAACCGAGTTTGTTACGCAGCAGCTCCGTAATGACCGGGCGCGAGAGCGTGGCCGGCAGGGCGGGATCGAGCCGGGCGTTGAACACGTGCGCGCTCATGAACGCGTCGCCGAGTCCGGCTTCGATGAGTCGCGCGAACGGCGTGAGCTCGCGCTCGTGCCACGTCGCGGTGACGTCGACGAGACCGAGGTGCGTGTCGCCGGCAGCGCTGCCGTGGCCCGGGAAATGTTTCGCGCAACTCAGCACGCCGTGCGCGCGATGGCCGCGCACCCACTCGGCGGCGTGACGCGCGACCTTTTCTGGATCGGCGGCGAAGCTGCGGCGCTTGCCCTTGATGATCGGGTTGTCCGGGTTGGCGTCGAGGTCGACGACGGGCGCGAGGTTGAAGTTGATGCCGGCCGCCGCGAGTGTGCACGCCGTGGCCTCGGATTGCGCGCGGGTGAAAGCGAGGTCGTCACGTTGGCCGAGCTCTTCGGCGGAAATCGTCTCGGGAAAACCGTAGGCGGGCTTCAACCGGTTGACGCGGCCGCCTTCCTGATCGATCGCGACGAGCAAGGGCAGGCGCGCGTGTGATTGCAGGTGGGCGACGAGCGCGCGCAGCTGTTCGGGCGACTTCACGTTGCGACCGCCGGGCTGGCCGGTGTCGATCGTGCCGGTCATGTCGATGTCGAAGAGGATCACGCTGCCGACGGCGTGCTCGCGCAGGTCGCGGACGATCAACGCGGTGTCGGCGGGCGTGCCGCCCTTGAAGCCGAGCAGCAGCAGCTGGCCGATTTTTTCGCGCAACGAGGAGGGGAAAGCCGGGGCGGACATGCGGGCGATTTGCCCGCACGTTGAACCCGCTGCGTGCGCGAGGCGAGCCCGCGTCGACTACTTGGCGGTGGCCGTTGGGCCCAGACGGGCGCGGGCGGCGTGAAGAGCCGCGTCGTCGGGGAAGAGTTTTGCGCCTTCGTCGATCAGTGCGAGGTGTTGCGGCGGCGGTGTTGCGGCGGTGTTTGCCCACGCGTCGGCGAAAAGCGTGTAGATTTCCGGCGTGCGCGGCGCCTGGGTGCGCGCGAGCACGAGCGGCTCGAGCACGCCGAGGAGTTGCTCGTAGCTGAGTTTGCCGTCCTTGCCCTGCGGTTTGGCGAGGCGGTCTTCGAGGCGCATCCGCGCGAGCGTGGTGTAGGCGTGGGTGCGGGTGGTCTTCGCTTTGGTGGCGGCGGTGAGATAATTGAGCGCGCGGTTGCGCTGGCCGATTTTCAGGGCGGAGACGCCGAGCTCCGCCACTAGATCGGGTGTCCGTTCGCCGCGTCGATAGGCGAGCACGAGCTCGTTGTGCGCGCGGTCGGGCATTTCCGCGAGCGAGTAGGTGATGAACTTGAGCCGCGCGACCTCGAGCGGCGTGGCGTCGCGCACCTCGATCGGGGCGGCGGCGGGCAGGCGCTCGCCCTTTTCGGCTTCGACGCCGATGACTTTGGCGCGGACAAATTCGATGTGCGTCTTCAAGGCCGACAATCCTTGGACGTAGCTCAGGTCGAAGCACTCACGGAACAGTGTCTCCGAAACGGGTTCCTTTTCGAGGCGCTGGGTGAACGCGAGGAACTGCTTCCGGTGCTTGCCGGTGTCGCCGAATAGCCCCCAGTGCACGAAGGCATGGCTTTGCCGGAACCAGCGGAGCGCCGTGAGTTTTTTGCCGATGTAAGTGTCGCGCTGCCACGAGAACATTTCGTCCAGGGGCATGAGCGCGGTGCTGGCGAGCGCAGCGTTGAAGTCGAGGTCCTCGGCCAGCGAAT
The DNA here is from genome assembly GCA_019634575.1 of Candidatus Didemnitutus sp. Classification (NCBI taxonomy): domain Bacteria; kingdom Pseudomonadati; phylum Verrucomicrobiota; class Opitutia; order Opitutales; family Opitutaceae; genus Candidatus Didemnitutus; species Candidatus Didemnitutus sp. The sequence goes on along the minus strand of JAHCAY010000001.1, from coordinate 2,701,715 downwards.
CGCGGGACTGCGGTTTCGGGCGAGTGAGCATTGTGTCCGTCGAGGCGTGACCGGTGGAGCGTTCGTCGGCGCCGCCGAGAACTTTGTTCGGATTGTCCACGACGCCCCACGTCACGGATCGTTCGTCGATGCGGACATTCACGAGTGACCGGGCCAGTCCCTCGGCGAGCCACGCTGGCTGATTGGGCTGCTGCTGATACAGCAGGAATTTCACGAACGCGGTTTGCAGGCGGCGCGTGTAGTTCTTGGCACGTTGCTCGGCAAGGGTGACGTCGGTGGACTCCTCGTCCGATTGGTCGTCGAGGAGGCTGAAGGTGTTGGCGGTCTGATCGAGCACGAGGACCGCGCCCTCGCGACCGCGAAACTCGTAATGCCACGTCCGCATGTCCTCGTCGGTGCTCTCGTCGTGGAATTTCTCCATGAAGGGCCGGAAGTCCGACTCGCGGCCGCAGATGACGATTTTGGCGGAGAGATCCTCCGAAGGAAGGAAGGGTGTTTCCAGCAGATGGAGCGCGTGGATGAGCCGATTGAGATCCTTGAGCATGCGCTCGGTCGGACCGCGGCCCGCGCTCGAGAGGATTTCATGGTTGCCGAGCCGGCTGTAGAGCCAGGGTTCGGGCGGCGGCAGCTCGCGCTGACCTTCGACGACGAAATCGGGCAGGTCGACCGGCGTGGTATTCACCGGTTTATCCTGCCCAGCGAGGCGCATTGCTGCGCCGACGATCAGCGCGGTGGCCCAAACCGCGCGGAGAAGAGGCTGTGGCATGGTGGGAAAAAGTGTGGACGCGCAGAGCGGACTGACAAACGGGAACTGAGCGTCCGGCGCGCGACGCGGGTGACGTTTCGTTCAGCTCAGCGTCGCACCGCGCCGATGCCGGGGCGGTCGTTGAGCGTCACGCGGCCGTCGACGATGCGTGCGCCGTCGAACGGGTCGTCCTTGATCAGCAGCGCGCCGTCGAGGTCGGCCCAGTCGACGAGCGGCGAGAGTTGCGCGGCAGCGGAGATGGCGCACGAGGTCTCAGTCATACAGCCGAGCATGACTTTCATGCCGAGCGCGCGGGCGAGGACGATCGACTTGTGCGCTTCACGCAGGCCGGTCGATTTCATGAGCTTGATGTTGATGCCGTCGAACACGCCGCGCAGGCGCGGCACGTCGTCGAGACGCTGCAGACTCTCGTCGGCGATCAGCGGCAGCGGACTGCGCTCGCGGAGCCACGCGATGTCGTCGAGCGCGGCTTTCCGCATCGGCTGCTCGATGAAAAGGACGTTCTGCGGCGCGAGCCATTCGATCATGCGCAGCGCGTCGTCGCGGTTGGTCCAGCCCTGGTTGGCGTCGACGGTGAGAGCGACGTTCGTGACCTCTCGGATCGTCGTGACGAGTTGGCGATCCGTTGCGGCATCGCGGCCGAGTTTGATTTTGAGAATCTTGTAGGGCGCGGCCTCGCGCGTCTTCTCGCGGACGACTTCGGGCGTATCGATGCCGATGGTGAACGACGTCACGGGCGCCTTGGCGGCGTCGAGGCCCCACAGGCGGTGCCACGGCGCGCCGAGTTTCTTGCCGATCCAGTCGTGCAGCGCGATGTCGATTGCGGCTTTTGCGGCGGTGTTGCCGGGCGCCAGCGCGTCGACGGCGGGAAGGATTTCTTCGAGCTGAAACGGGTCCGCCACGCGAGCGAGCAGCGGCTGGGCGAGGGTGAAGAACTTCGCCGCGCTCTCCTGCGTCTCGCCGAGATACGGCGGCATCGAGGCCTCGCCGTAGCCTGTCACGCCGTCGCGCTCGACTTCGACGAGCATGGCGGGCGTGGACGTGCGGGTGTTGGACGCGATGCCGAAGGCGTGGCGCAGGGCCAGCGTGTGCGGAACGAAGCGGAGCTGCATGCGGCGTGCATCGGACGGCGTTTCGGCGCGCGGCGCAAAGGCGAAAGCTCCGCGCACCGGTGGGCTTTCGGCGGAGGACGGAGCGAGCCGAGATGCAGGAGGGCAGGGGGCCGCAAAGAGGCGCGGAGCGACGCAAAAGAACGGGCGCTGCGGCGGTGCGCAGTAGGCAAGGAAGGGGCGCGATCACGCGTCCGCGCACGTCGCTCTGTTCGTGTGGCTGCGTGCCTTTTCGTGGCCGAATTCCTGACTCTCGTGCGCGCGCGGGTGCTCATCGCGCGCATGCATTTGTCGCCGCCGGCATGGCGGCGGCCATCTCAAGGCGCGGCCCCAAGCGAGGCATTTCGACGTGCATCGCTTGCCGAATTTATCGCGGGATTTGCGCGGATGGCGCGGCCATTTTATTCTTAAGTGCATGCCAATTAGATTTATCCGCATTCTGGTAACTTGTGGCTTCTCAAGGCGTTTCCCAAACCTTGGCTTGCAACTCAGTCTCAATCGCGTTTTCTGGCCCTCGTTCGAATGTCCACGCCATTCCAAGAACTCGCTCCGCTCTGCCAGCTGCCGGCCGGCTCGACAGGACGCGTGTGCCGGCTGACGGGCGACGAAGGTTTCTGCCAGCGCGTGCGCGAGATGGGCTTCGGCGAAGCGGCGTTGGTCACCAAGATTTCGGGCAGCGTCACCAGCCTCTGCCTCGTCAACGGAACCCGCCTGGCGCTCAACCACAGCGCGGCGATGAGCATCCTGGTCGAGCGTTTGCCGGCCGGCGCGAAGTAAGCGCCATGCGTCCCCCGCGCGCCGACTCGCGCCGCGCCTCCGTCGCCGCCTCCCGCGCGTGAAGCTCCCGTCGCACATCTCGCTCCCTGCGTCCGCCGCGAAGCGCCCGGCGACTGCGGCCGCTTACCGCACTCCCGTCTACGCGGTCGTGGGCAACCCGAATTGCGGCAAGACCACGCTCTTCAACGCCCTCACCGGCCTGCGCCAGAAGGTCGGCAACTATCCGGGCGTCACCGTCGAAAAGAAAACCGGCACCACCTACTCGCAGCACGGCCGCCCGATCCAGATCATCGACCTGCCCGGCGCCTACTCGCTCGCCGCGCGCTCGCCCGACGAGGCGGTGATGCGCGACGTGTTGCTCGGCCGGCGCGAGGACACCCCGCAGCCGGACCGCATCGTGTGCGTCGTCGACGCCTCGAACCTCGAGCGCAATCTCTACCTCGTCCACCAAGTCCTCGATCTCGGCCGCCCCGTCATCGTCGCGATGAACATGATGGACGTCGCCGCCGAGGCCGGGATCAAGGTCGACCCCGCCGCGCTCGAGCGCGAGCTCGGCGTGCCCGTCATCCCGTGCGAAGCCGTGCGCGGCAAGGGCCTCGTCGAACTCCGCCTCGCGATGAGCCGCATCGAGCTGCCGCTCGCGAAACACCGCTGGGACATCCCCGGCCCGATCGCGCCCGCCGTCGCGGAGATCCAAGCTTCGCTCGTGCAAAACGACGAGCGTCCGCCGCTCGTCGCGCGCGCGGAGGCGTTGCTGCTGCTGACGGATTTCGACTCCGTGCGCGTCGCCGGTTCGAAGCAGCATTCGCCGCGCACGCTTGAGATCCTCGCCGGCTGGCGCGCGCGCTGGACGAAGGAGGGCACCGATTGGTCCGGCGTGTTGATCCGCAGCCGCTACGACGCGATCGCGGTGCTGTGCGAGGACGTGATCCTGCGCGACCGCAATTCCGGCCCGTCGCTCTCCGACCGCATCGACGCCGTGCTCTGCCACCCGGTCTGGGGCCTGGGCGTGTTCGCGGTGCTGATGAGCCTGATGCTGTTCTCGGTTTTCTCGCTCGCGGAATATCCGATGAACTGGATCGACGAGCATGTCGCCGCCTTCGGCACGTGGGTGAAGGACGCGATGGCGCCGGGCGATCTCCGTGACTTGCTGACCGATGGCGTGGTCGCCGGCGTCGGCGCGGTGGTCGTTTTTCTGCCGCAGATTCTCATCCTGTTTTTCTTCGTCGGCCTGCTGGAGAGCACCGGCTACATGGCGCGCGCGGCGTTTCTCATGGACCGCGTCATGAGCAAGGTCGGCCTCACCGGCCGCGCGTTCGTGCCGTTGCTCAGCTCCTACGCGTGCGCGATTCCCGGCATCATGGCCACGCGCACGATCGAGAACGCGCGCGACCGTCTCGTCACGATCCTCGTCGCGCCGTTGATGAGTTGTTCGGCGCGCATCCCGGTCTACTCGCTGCTCATCGCGGCGCTGTTGCCTGCCGGCACCTCGGCGTGGACGAAAACCGGCCTCGCCGCGCTCATGTATCTGATCGGGACGGGCGGCGCCGTGGGCTACGCGTGGCTCTTCAAGCGCTTCCTCGTGAAGGGCGGCTCGCCGCACATGATCATGGAGCTGCCCGCCTACCAGCCGCCGCGCTTCGTCGACATCACGCGCCACATGGTCGAGCGCGGCTGGTTGTTCCTCAAGAACGCCGGCACGATCATCCTCGCGATCTCCATCGTGCTGTGGGTGCTCACGACTTATCCGAAGCACCCGGACCCCGCCGCCACGCCCACGCAGCAGATCGCGCACAGCTTCGCCGGCCAGGCCGGCCACCTCATCGAGCCCGTGATCAAACCGCTCGGCTTCGACTGGCGCGTGGGCATCGGCCTCATCACGTCGTTCGCGGCGCGGGAGGTCTTCGTGAATTCGATGGGCGTCATCTTCGGCGTGGAAAACACCGACGACACGACGCCGCTCCGCGACGCGCTGCGCAACGCGCATTGGCCCGACGGCGCGCCGCTCTTCACGCCGCTCGTGTGCTTGACGCTGATGGTTTACTACGTCTTCGCGATGCAGTGCATGAGCACGATCGCCGTCGTGAAGCGCGAGACGAACTCCTGGCGCTGGCCGCTCTTCCAAACCGCCTACATGACCGGCACGGCGTGGCTCGTGTGCTGTCTGATTTACCAAGTCGGCCGCGCACTGGGGTTCTGAGAATTTGCCCACGGAACACACCGAACACACGGAAACCCGCGCCATGAATTTCCTTTCCGTGTCTTCCGTGTGTTCCGTGGGCCACTTCTGAAATGTCCTCTTCGCTCCAAACCCTGATTGTCGCCGCCCTCGCGCTCCTCGCCGTGGCGTATCTGCTTTGGACGTGGTTTGGCCCGAAGAAAAAATCCGGCTGCGGCAGCACCGGTGCGTGCGGCGCCGTCTCGCCCGAGGTGAAAAAACTTCGGGCGCGCCTGAAACACTGAGGCCGGCTGCGCGCGCCGCCGCTCGCTGGGGGATTCCCCGTTTCATCGCGCCAGCGAGACTTTGCTCTGTCGCTCCGTCCGGTCGGGGCGCATGCTGACCGCGTTTTCCTCCCCATGCGATTTCGCTGCGTCGGCCTCGGTGAAGTGCTCTGGGACGTCCTGCCTGCCGGACGCCAGCTCGGCGGCGCGCCGGCCAATTTCGCCTGCCATGCCGCGGCGCTCGGCGCGGCGGCGGCGATCGTCTCCCGGATCGGCCGCGATCCCGACGGTCGCGCCCTCGACGCGCAATTGCGCGCGCTCGGCGTCTCGACGCTCGCCCTCGAACTCGATCCGCGGGCGCCGACGGGCACCGTCACCGTGGAAATCGTCGCCGGCGGCCAGCCCCGCTACGCCATCCACGAGGATGTCGCCTGGGATCATCTCGCCGGTGAGCGCGCCGGCCGCGAGGCCGTCGCCCAGGCGGACGCCGTCTGCTTCGGCACGCTGGCCCAGCGCCATCCCGTCGCGCGGGCCACGATCCGCGCGCTGCTCGTCGGCGTCGCTCCGGCCGCGCTGCGGATCTTCGACGTCAATCTCCGCCAGCATTACCACTCGCGCGAAGTGATCGAGGCGTCGCTCGCGCTCGCGAACGTGCTCAAGGTCAACGAGGACGAGCTGCCCGTGTTGCGCGACCTGTTCCGGCTCCCGGCCGAGCCCCGCGCCGCGCTCGCCGCCCTGGCCGAGCGGCACCGGCTTCGTGCCGTGGTCTACACCCGCGGCGCGCACGGTTGCCTCGTCTGGTGCGACGGACAATTCGCCGATCACCCCGGCCGGCCGGTCACGCTGGTCGACGCTGTCGGCGCGGGCGACTCGTTCACCGCTGCGTTCGCGATGGGATTGCTCCACCGCTGGCCGCTCGCGGAGGTCGTCGAGCGCGCCAGCGCGATCGCGGCCTTCGTCTGCACGCAGCGCGGCGCGACGCCCGCGTTGCCGGACGAATTGACCGCGCCGTTCCGCGCGAACCCCGCCTGACTCACGCCGCCGCTGGCGCCGGCACGAGCGGTTTCCTTTTTCCGATCGGCAACACGATCAGCGCGGCGATGACGCACAGCACTCCGGCGCCGATGAACGCCGGCGCGTAGCTGCCGAAACTCGTGCGCGTCGCACCGGCCGTGTAGGCCGCGAACGCCGCGCCGACCTGATGGCTCGCCACCACCCAGCCGAATACGATCGGCCCCTTCTCGCGTCCGAACACCTCGCTCGTGAGCCGCACCGTCGGCGGCACCGTCGCGATCCAGTCGAGCCCGTAGAACACCGCAAACACGCCCAGCCCCGCCGTCGGTCCGAGCAGCGCTTGCGGCAGGAAAATCAGCGAGAGCCCGCGCAGCCCGTAATAGGTGAAGAGCAGCGTCCGGCAGTTGAAACGATCGCTCAGCCAGCCCGACGCCGTCGTGCCGAACAGATCGAAAATCCCCATCACCGCCAGCAACCCCGCCGCGCGCACCTCGGGGATGCCGCAGTCGAACGCCGCCGGGATCAGGTGCGTGCCCACGAGCCCGTTCGTGCTCGCTCCGCACACGAAAAACGAGCCCGCCAGCAGCCAGAAATCCCGCACCCGCACCGCCTCGAGCAGCACGTCCACCGCGCGCTTGGCCGGGTTGCCCTTCGCGGACGCGTGGTCCTCGACCGGCCCTGTCTCGCCGAACGGTCGCAGCCCCACGTCACGTGGATCGTCGCGCATCAGCCACGCGATCAGCGGCACGACCGCGAGCGCCGCCGCCGCGACCACGAGCGGCGCACCGCGCCAGCCCTTGTCCGTCACGATCGTCGCCAGGCTGGGCAGGAAAATCAGCTGCCCCGTCGCCGTGCTCGCCGTGAGCAACCCCATGACGAGTCCGCGCCGCTGAGTGAACCACCGCGTCGCCACCGCCGCCCCGAGCACAGCCGCCGCCATGCCCGAGCCGATGCCGACGACGCAGCCCCACAGCACCACGAATTGCCAGTAGTGCGTCGCGAGCGTCGAGAGCCCGTAACCCGCCGCGAGCAACGTCATGGCCGTCATCATCGTCCACCGCAGCCCGAAGCGCTGATACAGCGCCGCCGCGAACGGCCCCATCAGGCCGTAGAGGAAGATGTTGATCGAGACGATCGACGACACCGTGGCGCGGCTCCATTGAAACTCGTTGCCCAGCGGCAGCAGGATGACCCCCGGCGTCGCGCGCGCCCCCGCCGCTGCCAGCAACGTGACAAACGTCACGCCGGCCGCCACCCACGCGTAGTGGAATTTCGTGAAAGGGACCTTGGCCGGAGCGCTCATGAAGGCGCGCAAGGTCGCCGATTCCCCGCGTCCGTCAAACGGCGTTCCGGTGTTACCCGCGTTTTGCCGCCGACTGTGCGAGGGCCGCGCGTGGCGAATTAACCGCGCTGCGCTTCGCGCTGATGTTCGAGGTCGCGGATGATGGCGGTGTAGAAATCCGCGATGCGTGTGGCCTCCACTTCGTCGCGACAGGCCTCGATCGCGACCGAATCGTCCGCGAGATGCCCGCAAGCGTGATATTCCGCAGTCGCCCGCCATGTCGTTTCCCGAACCCGCAAGCCGTCGAGAATCTGTCCGAGCTCATTTTCTCCGAGGCGAATCAGGTAGGTCTGGCTCATGATGCCCAGTCCACCTGGCCAGGAGCGCGAAAGGCGACAAGAGGTTTCTTGGCGGAGGCCTATCGTCTGCGGTCGTTCGCACGCTTTGCTTGATCGCTTAGGGCTGGAGCGCCAATAGTGCGGCGTGGCGCACACTCCCGAAAAATCAGTCTCCTCTCGGGCGTGGTATTCGGCGTCGATCGCAGACTTTCTCGCCGTCACGGATAACGAGATCCTCGGTGCACTCACACGCCATTCGGAGTTCAGTGTCGACGAAACTCAGGCTCAGGCGTGGCTGGAAGAGATCAGATTTCTGAAGGCCCACCTGCGCGGTCTGGCAGGCACGATCTATTTTGAGTTCCACGTGCCGCGGATGGGGAACCGCATTGATGTCGTGCTGGTGATCGGCGCGGTCGTTTTCGTGATCGAGTTTAAGGTCGGAGAAAAGATGTTCGCGCGCAGTGCCGTGGAACAGGTTTGGGACTACGCCCTCGATTTAAAGAATTTCCATGAGGGCAGTCATCAGGTTGCGATCGTGCCCATACTCATTGCCACGGCGGCGAACGATTCAGGGACCAGTGTTCCGTCGTGCGATCAGGACCGAGTCTATCGACCCATAAAAGTAAACCCGCTGGAGTTTCGGAAAACGCTGGATGCGGTTGTCGGGCAAATCTCCGGACCCGCACTTGCTGCAACTACGTGGGAGAATGCACCCTACAAGCCGACCCCGACCATCGTGGAAGCGGCTCGTGCCCTCTATGCACACCACCAAGTCGAGGCGCTCAACTGTTTTGATGCGGGTCGGCAAAACCTTGGGCGGACGGCAAAGCGCATTGAGGCAATCATCGACGAAGCGAGAACCAAGAAAAAGAAAGCCATCTGCTTCGTCACTGGCGTGCCCGGAGCAGGCAAAACGTTGGTTGGCCTTAACACCGCAACGCAACACCGACGAGAAGGGGAGCCAACGCACGCAGTGTTACTGTCTGGCAACGCCCCGCTCGTCGCCGTGCTCCGAGCCGCACTGACGCGAGATGAGAAAGCGCGGTTAAAAGCGGCGGGCAAGAAGCGTCCAAAGGGCAGCGATCCGGTGAAGCAATTTATCCAGAACGTGCACCATTTCCGTGACGAAGCGGGAAAACATGATGGGCCGCCCGCGGATCATGTGGTGGTATTCGATGAGGCGCAGCGCGCGTGGAATCAGGCCAAGACCGCAGACTTCATGAAGCGGAAGAAAGGCCGGCCTGACTTTCAGCATTCGGAATCCGAGTATCTACTTTCCTACGTTGACCGACATCAGGACTGGGCAGTTGTCGTTTGTCTCGTAGGTGGTGGACAAGAAATCCACACAGGCGAAGCCGGTATCGGAGCGTGGCTGGATGCGGTGAATCGCTCGTTTTCTCACTGGGAAATGCACATTTCATCCAAGCTCACCGACAGCGAGTATTCCGCTACTGGAATCATTGATGCGGTGCGGGAGAGCGCGAGGGTGCATTTTTCCGATGAACTCCATCTCGCGGTGTCGATGCGCTCTTTCCGGGCCGAACATGTTTCCGCATTCGTCAAAGCCTTGCTGGATTGTGAGCAGGATATCGCGCGTTTGGCGCTGGCGAGATTGAAGCGCTATCCCATTGCGGTGACTCGCAATCTCGCTTTGGCAAAAAGCTGGGTGCGTCAACGCGCGCGCGGGAGTGAGCGCTACGGGCTCATCGCGTCGTCACGTGCTCAGCGCCTCAAGCCTCACGCGATCGATGTTCGCGTGAAGACCGATCCAGTCCATTGGTTTCTCGATGGCAAAGATGACACGCGTTCCAGTTACTATTTGGAGGACGCTGCTACGGAATTCCAAGTGCAGGGACTTGAAGTGGACTGGGCGATTGTGTCGTGGGATGGAGACTTTCGTTTCAAAATACCCGATTGGAGCTATCACGACTTTCGCGGCGCTAAATGGCAGAACGTGAAAAAGCCTGACAACCGGAACTACTTGAAGAACGCGTATCGGGTGCTTCTCACACGTGCTCGTCAAGGGATGGTTATCTTTGTTCCAGAGGGCGACAGCGCCGATCCGACATGTGCGCCCGAATACTACGACGCGACATTTCAATACCTGCGTGATGTTGGTGTGCCGGTTCTGGACTCGTAGTGGACCGCGGCGGACATCCTCTGCGTTAGGTTGAATCGTCCACAACGAAGCAAGTGCCTTCGTCGATTTCCCGTTGCCGCGCCCATGCGGCTGCGCATCTTCCCGGGCTTTATGTCCCTCCGAACCGTGTTACCCTTGGCGGTCCTTCTGGGATTGGCCGCCAGCGCCTGCGCGCAGGACAAGCCGCTCGTGCTTCAAGGCGCGCAAATCATCCCCATCGTCGGCGAACCCATCATGCATGGCGTGCTCGTCGTCTCCGGCGGCAAGATCGTCGCGGTCGGCACCGCCGGCTCGATCGCCCTCCCGCCGAACGCCGAAATCCGCGACGTCACCGGCAAGATCATCATGCCCGGCCTCGTCGATTCGCACAGCCACATCGGCGGTCCGGCCGGCGCGGATGCGTCGAGCCCGATCCAGCCTGATGTCCGCGCGCTCGACTCCATCGACGCGCAAAGCCCCTCGATTCAAAAGGCCCAAGCCGGCGGCATCACCACCGCCAACATCATGCCCGGCTCCGGCCACCTCATCAGCGGCCAGACCGTCTACGCCAAGCTCCGCGACGGTCGCACCGTCGACGACCTGTTGATCAAGAACGACGACGGCACGATGGCCGGCGGACTCAAGATGGCCAACGGCACCAACTCCATGCGCGGCGTGGGCGGCTTCCCCGGCACGCGCGGCAAGTCCGCCGCGCTCGTCCGCGAGCAGTTCATCAAGGCGCAGGAATATCGCGACAAGATCGCCCGCGCCAAAGGCGACCCCGACAAGCTCCCGCCGCGCGACCTCGCCTTGGAGGAACTCGTCGAAGTCCTCGACGGCAAGCGCGTCGTCCAGCACCACACCCACCGCCACGACGACATCCTCACCGTGCTTCGGCTCGCGAAGGAATTCGGCTTCAAGGTCGTGCTCCACCACGTTTCCGAAGGCTGGAAAGTCGCCGACGAAATCGCCAAAGCCGGCGTCGCTTGCTCGGTCATCATGATCGATTCGCCCGGCGGCAAACTCGAGACCAAGGAAATGTCCTTCACCACGCCCGCCGTGCTCGAGAAAGCCGGCGTGCTCGTCGGCCTGCACACCGACGACGGCGTCACCGATTCGCGCCACTTCCTCCGCGCGGCCGGTCTGGCGGTGCGCGGCGGCATGACGCGCGACGGCGCCCTGCGCGCCGTGACGATCGCCAACGCCAGGATCCTCGGTCTCGAAAAGCACATCGGCTCGCTCGAGCCGGGCAAGGACGCCGACTTCATCATCCTCGATGGCGATCCGCTCAGCGTCTACACGCACGTCGAGCAGACGTGGGTCGAAGGCCGCAAGGTCTTCGATCTCTCCGATCCGCAGGACAAACTCTACGCCCTCGGCGGCGCGGGAGCCGGCGACCCGCGCCGCGTGCAGCTCTGCTGCTTCGGCAACGCCTGGGACATCATCGCCGCCGCCAACGACCAACTCTTCGGAGGTGCCCAATGATCTCTCATCTTTCTCGTTCTCTTAATCTTTCTCTATCTCTCGGTCTCGCGCTGGCGGCGACGGGCTTCGTCCGTGCCGAGGCCGAAGCCTCGATGCCGCTCGCGATCTTCGCCGAGACGCTGCACACCGCCGCCGGCGCCCCGATCCACGACGGCCTCGTGCTCGTCGGCCGCGACGGCAAGATCGCCTACGTCGGCCCCGCGAAGGACATCGCCTACACCGCCGATCACCGCGTCATCCGCGCCAAGGTTGCCACGCCCGGCCTGATCGACGCCCGCGCCACCGTCGGCCTCTCCGGCTTGCTGAATCAGCCGCACGACCAGGACATGCTCGAGCGCTCCGCCGCCGTGCAGCCCGAACTCCGCGCGCTCGACGCCTACAACGCCCAGGACCCGCTCGTCGCTTGGGTGCGTGGCTTCGGCGTGACGACCGTCAACACCGGTCACGCCCCCGGCACGCTCGTGTCCGGCCAGACGATGATCGTGAAGACGCTCGGCCGCGAATCCGACGAGGATGTGATCAATCCCGCCGCGATGACCGCCGTCTCGCTCGGCAACGCCGCGTTGAATCGCGCCGAAGGTCCCACCGGCGGCGCGGCGGCCGGCGGGCCCAAATCCCCCGGCACGCGCGCCAAGGCCGTCGCCATGCTCCGCGCCGAACTGATCAAGGCCCAGGAATACGCAAGGAAGCGCGACGCCAAGGACGAGACGAAGCGACCGCCGCGCGACTTGAAGGCGGAGACCTTCCTCCGCGCGCTCGACGGCTCGCAGCCGCTCCTTATCCACGCCGACAAGCAACTCGACATCCTCGCCGCGCTCCGGCTCGCGAAGGAGTTCAACCTGAAGATCGTGCTCGATGGCGCCGCCGACGCGCACCTCGTGCTCGACCAGATCAAGGCGAGCGGTTTCCCCGTGATCCTGCATCCCACGATGGCCCGCGCCAACGAGGACGCGGAAAATCTCGCCATGGACACCGCCGCAAAACTCCACGCCGCCGGCATCCCGTTCGCGATCCAGAGCGGTTACGAGAGCTACGTGCCGAAGACGCGCGTCGTCCTCTTCGAAGCCGCCGTCGCGGCCGGCAAAGGCCTCGGCTTCGATGCCGCGCTCGCCAGCGTGACGATCGATGCCGCGAAAATCCTCGGTATCGCCCAGCGCACCGGTTCGCTCGAGCGGGGCAAGGATGCCGACCTCGCGCTCTACGACGGCGACCCCTTCGAATACACCAGCCACTGCGTCGGCACGGTGATCGACGGCCAGCTCTTCGAGCACGGCGCGAACTGAGCGCACGATGGCTCAGCGCCGCGAATCTTTTCAAGCCGGGTAGCCTATTAGGTTACCCGGCTTTTTCGCACGGCACTGCAGGTGCCTTCCGCGGCCGCCGCATCGCGACCGGGTCGCCCCGTCACGGCAAATTCCCCAGCACCCGCCGCGCGACGGCGGCGATGATTTTGCGGTTGTTCGCGTGCTCGCGCCCGTCGGTGAACGTCACGATCACGACGCGGCCGCCGTCGGGCAGCTCGATCAGCGCGGCGTCGTGGCGCGCCCAGCTGACCCAGCCGGCCTTGGCCCAGAGTTTCATGCCAGGCGAGAGCGCCGGTCCGGTGAAGCCCACGTCCTGCGAGTCGAGATCATCGCTGTGCTTGAACGGATCGCGCCGCATCAGCTCGAGAATTTGCGCCGAGCGCGCGGGCGAGACGCAGCGGCCTTGGGCGAGCTCCACGAGCAGGCGCGCGGTGTCGTCGGTCGAAAGGTAGTTTCGCGCCGGCGGGTGCGCCTCCATGTCCTGTTTTTCGCGGCCGTAGGGACCTTCGCCCCAGGGCTTTCGTTGCGCGTAAACATTGGCGTAGCCGTGGTCGGCGAAATAGCGCGTCACGATGCCGCGTCGCGCATTCCACTCCGCCAACTCATCCGGCGGCAGCTCGGGACCGCTCGTCGTGCCGGTGATGGCGTCGACGACGTAGCTCGTCGCCTCGTTGTAGGAATCGACGATCATGTCGCGCATGCCGCGGCGCAGTTCGGGCGTGTCGGCGAGTTGGCCGTCCTCCATCCGGCGGTGCGCGTAGGCGGCGAAGAAGAGTTTGATCACGCTCGCCGGGTAGATGCGCGCGTCGCCGCGGTAGCTGGCGTGCACGGGCGTCGCGCCGCGGAGGTCGACGACGGTCACGGCGAGCTGGTCGGCCTTGAGCTCGGGGGCGGTGAATTCCGCGCGGGTGTCGGCGACCGCGCGATCGACGACGGCCTGCAACGCGGCGGGTTCGGTGGCCATGGCGGGGACGAGGAGCGCGGCCGCGAGGCCGAGGGCGGGGAGTTTCATCAGGTGCGCCACCCTTGCCGGATCATCGCGACGGCGATGGCGGCGAGGAGCATGGAAATGATCTTCGAGATGGCGCGCATGCCGGTGGGACCGATCTTGCGGCCGAGCCACTCGCTGTAGTGCAGCGCGAAGACGACGAGCACGAGATTCACGACCAGCGCCGCGAGCGTGGCCGCGACGCCGACTGTCGCGTTCTGCGCGAGCACGAGCAGCGTGGTGATCGACGCCGGGCCGGCGATGAGCGGCATGCCGAGCGGCACGACGCCGAAATCCTCGGGGAGTTTCTCGCCTTCGCTGGCCGACGAGAGCAGGTCCTTCGCAGCGATGACGAACAGGATGAGTCCGCCCGCGATCTGGAAATCGCTCACCGAGATGCCGAGCGCGGCGAAAATCGACGTGCCGAGAAACAGGAACCCGAGCGCCACCAACCCACCCGTCCAGATCGCCTGATCCGCGATCTTGTGGCGGCGTTCGCGCGGGAGATTTTGCCCGAGGCCGAGAAAGATCGCCGCGAGGCCGATCGGGTCGATCGCCACGAAGAGCGGGATGAAGGCCTGCAGAAACCGGTTCGCCCAATCCATCATGCCGCCAAGCTGCGACCCGCCTCGCAAAAGGCAACGCGACAGCATCAGGTTTGCGCAATCCCTGCGCAGCGGCGCTGGACCGGCGGGAGTAGACTCCGATTCCAACCCCGAAAGGAGGACGCCATGTCCGCCATCAAAATCCATCTCGAAGACGCCGAGATGCATCCCGTGCTGCGGCTCGCGAAGCTGTTGCACGTCGAGCCCGAAGACATCGCCTACGCGGCGCTCAACCGCCTCATGCTGCAAGGCCGCGACCCGGAAGTGCAGAACGAGATCTGCCACGCCAAGAAAATCCGCGACACGCAGCTGCCGCTCTGGGCCGACAGCGCCGGCTCGGTGCACGCCTACGAAGGCATGCCCGATTGCGACCCGGCGCGGAGCAAATACTCGGTTTGAAACCCCGGCGTCCGCTCGCGGCATTTGTCACCTATCAGGTGACAAAGGGCGGAGGCCGTGCGCGGGTTTCGGGGCCGATCGGTAGGCAGTGCGCTTGCGCGCGCCATGCAGGAGCGCGCGCCAACGCGCGCGGCCCGCGGTCACGGTGCCCGCCCGACTAATCCGCCAGGGCCGTCAGCGCCGACCTGAGCCGCGGCGCCTTGAACCGGAAGCCTTCTGCCTCGAGACGTGCGGGCACGGCGAATTGCCCTTCGAGCACCAGACTCGGGTCGGTCTTCATCACGAGCGGCGCGACGAGCCGGATCGCGAACGCCGGCGCCGGCAGCGCCCACGGCCGCCCGAGCACCTCGCGCAGGGTGCGCATGAAATCCGCGTTGCTCGCCGGCTCGGGTGCGCAGGCGTTGTAGGCGCCGCGCATCGCGTCGTCATTCACCGCGCGGAGAAAAATCTCCTCCAAATCGTCGAGCAGGATCCAGCTGATGCCCTGGCGTCCGCTGCCCGCCGTCCCGCCGAGGAACGCCCGCGTCACCCGCGCGAGCGGCGGATAGGCGCCGGCCTTGCGCCCGAGCGCGACGCCGACGCGCAGCACCACGCCGCGCACGGTCGCCGGACATTCGGCGGCGAAGGCCGCTTCCCATTGCGCGCAGACATCGGCCTTGAAACCCGAGCCGGCCGGCGCGTTCTCCGGGCAGCGCGCCCCGGTGTTGCCGTAGATGCCGACCGCGCTCGTCTGCACCCACACCGCTGGCGGCGTGGCGCACGCGCGCACCGCCGCGCCGAGTGCGCGCACGGAATCAAGGCGGGATTCGAGGATGCGCCGCTTGTTCTCCGGCGTGTGCACGCAGTCGATCGTGGAGCCGGCGAGATTGATCACCGCCCGCGCGCCCTCGAGTTCGCGCGCCCAGTCGCCCGTGGTTTGCCCGCTCCAGCGCACCTCGCGCACGCCGTCGCCGCGGCGACGCGGCGCGGAGCGGGTGAGCACGACGACCTCGCTGCCGCGCTCGCGGAAGCGGCGGGCGAGCGCGGCGCCGATGAAGCCGGTGCCCCCGGCCAGAACGATGCGTGGAGCCATGCGGGCAGGCTAGGCGAGTTGCCCGGCTTGGCAAACCGCCGCTGCCAGCAAATCCCAATGCTCGTATTGCGAGCTTTCAGCGCCGGGGTGAGACGGGTCTTGTCGCGGGCGCGGCGAGCGCGCAGAAGTCAGCGCGGATGCCCACGCTGCCGGCCAATTTCTACGACTTCACGCGCGACGAGCTGCTCGCGCTGGCGTCACGCGGAGGTTTTCCCTCGGTGCATGCGGCGCGGCTGTGGGCCTACGTTTACCTCGAAGGAGTGGAGAACTGGAGCGCGATGACGGAGCTGCCGGCACGCTTCCGCGCGAAGGCGGAGGGCGAGCTGGTCTTCGGCCGCCATGCCACGGCGGCGGAGACGCACAGCAGCGACGGTTTCACGCGCAAATACCTGCTCGAGCTCGGCGATGGCCGGCGCATCGAGACCGTGCTGATGCGCTACACGGGCCGCGTGACGGCGTGCATCAGCTCGCAGGTCGGCTGCGCGATGGGCTGCGTCTTTTGCGCGACCGGGCAAATGGGTTTCGTGCGCCACCTCACGGCCGGCGAGATCGTGGCGCAGGCGATGCATGTCGACGCGGTGTTGCGCGGCATCGGCCCGGACGCCGCGCTCGCGCAGGCCGGGAGCGCTTCGCCGCACGAGCGCCACGAGCGCCTGCGCAACATCGTGCTCATGGGCATGGGCGAGCCGCTGCACAATTACGACGCGGTGATGAAGGCGATCGACATCCTGCGCGATCCCAACGGTCTCGCGCTCGGCGCGAAGAAAATCACGCTCAGCACGGTCGGCGTCGTGCCCGGCATCCTGCGCCTCGCCGAGGAGAAGCGGCCGTTTCACCTCGCGGTGTCACTCCACGGTGCGACGCAGGAAGAGCGCGCGGCGCTGGTGCCGGCGGCGAAGCGCTGGCCGCTCGACGAGTTGATGGACGCGTGCCGCGCCTACATCGCGAAGCAACAGCGGCGCATCTTCTACGAGTGGACCCTGATCGAGGGTAAGAACGACACCGCGGAATCCGCGCACGCTGTCGGGCGGTTGCTGCAAGGTCAGCTCGCGCAGGTGAACCTGATCCCGCTCAACCCGACGACCGGCTACGACGGCGCGCCGACGGGGCGCGAGGCGGCGAAGCGCTTTCAGGAGATCCTCGCAAGCTACGGCCTGCCGAGCACAGTGCGCCAGCGTCGCGGCATCGACATCGCCGCCGGTTGCGGGCAGCTCGCGGTGGCGAAGAAGTAGGTCGTGGGCGGCATGTCGCAGCAGGACGTGACCCGGTCCAAATCCCGAGGTTACCCCACGGCTGGCTGTGGAGACGTCGGACGTGCGCCGACTGCGCGCGTGAGCGTGCGTCAAAAACCGGCGCAAACCCGAACCTTCGCGGACGGGAGTTCGAGGTGGTTGTCGCCGTCCCGGCGGCGATGCGAGCACGGCAGGCGCGGGGGGGAGTTCTGGTCGCCGCGAGGGATCGCGGCGACCACCGGGCTGAAGCTCCGTCAGAGGGCGATGCCACCGACTCCGGCGCGGGTGGCGGCTTCGCTCGCGAGCCAGGCGCGGGCGTGGGCGAGGGCGGCTGCGTCGGGCGAGGCGCCGCGGGCGGCGAGGCGTTGGAGCGCGGTGACGAGAGCGATTTGGGCGCGGGGGTCGGCGGGGTTGCTCTGCGCGGCTTTGAGGAAGAGTGCGGCGGGCACAGCGATTTGTTCGGCAGAGAGCATCTGCTTTTCGCCGAGGAAGAGCGTGAGCGAACCGCCGAGCGCCTGCACGTAGTCGAGCGGCGCGGCGGGCGCGGCGTAGGCGAGGCCGCCGGCCGCGGGCTGCCATTCCATGTAGGTTTGGAGCTGGGCGTGGAATTGCGCGAGGACGGCGTTGGCGTCGGCGGGCGTCCAGCGGGTGGTGAGTTTCTTGAGCTCGCGGAATTTCTTCACCTCCCAGATGCGCGCGACGAGTTCGTAGTCGGCGTTGCGGGCCTTGAGGCCAAAGGTGACGACGTAATCGAGGCCGCCGTGCGCGGATTCGTCGAGCTGGCGGATGTTGTCGGCGGTCCACTCGGCGGGGAAGAGCGCGTAGTGTTGCGGGGCGAAGAGGCCGATGCCGGCGATGGGATCGTAGCCGGCGCTGGCGGCAAAGGTCTCCGCGAGCCACAGCGGCAGGCCGCGCGTGAAGCGGCCGAGGGCGTCCTCGGGTTGTGCGGCGCGGGCCATGAGATCGGTCTCGCCGAGGAGCGCGCATTGGGCGAAGGCGACGCGGCGCGCGCGGCCTTCCTTCGTCGGGAGGAGCGTGGCGGCGTGGGCCTCGAGGCCGTAGAACCAGATGGGTTTGCTGATGCTGACGAGGCTGATCTTCGTGCCGGCTTCAACGTCGGGCGCGGGGGCGGATTCCTCGAGCGAGAGTTCGGCGAGGGCGCGGGAGAAACCGATGAGGCGCGCTTCGAGTTCGGGTTTGTTGAGCGAGAAGAGCAGGTCGAGGAGGTGCTGGGCGGCTTCGGGGGAGCGGACCGCGAGGTAGGCTTGGAGGAGATTGAGGCCGGGGCCCGGGCCGTGGCGGTCGGCGTCGTAGCGCGGGGCGACGAGCTCGATCAGCTCGCGGATGTGGCCGTGGACGCCGAGATCGGCGGAAATGGTGAGGAGCACGTCGGCGCGATCGCCGGCGGCGGCGAGGACGGCTTCGTAGATCGCCATCGCGCCCGGCAGATCGCGGTCGGCGAGGCGGGCCTTGGCGGCGGCGAGTTGCGGGAGGACGCCGCCGGCGAGCGCGGCGGGCGTGGGAGCGGCGGCGGGAGTTTCTCCGGGGGCGCGCGATGCGCTGGCGGGGCCCGGTGCGGGCGCGGATGCGGCGGGCTTTTTGGCGGCGAAGCGGTCGAAGAATCCCATGCGCGCAGCCAAGCGCACGCAGCGACGGTGCGCCAATAAAATTCCCCGGGCAACGGAGGCGCGGGGAGCTTCCGGCCCGTCCGCAGCGCGCTGGGGCGACGTGGAACAATGTCGGAGGCAAAAGCCGCTGTGGCGCGCGGATTCCGGCGCCGAGGATAAAAGCTGCTTCGCGTGGCGGACGAGTGCATGGCGTGCGATTCGCCGGAGCAAGCATCGGGAAATCCTCCTGCCTTAAGTTCCGGAAATTCCCACCGAAATCAGGCGATTCGGGCTCGGAAATCTCAGGTCGGTATTTTTTGTTTCCTGCCCTTTAATGAGACGGCGCCGTGCGGGAGAGCCGTTTCTCCTCCCATCTTGTTCATGTCAGATCATCGGATCGCTTTGGTCACCGAGCACGGAATTATCCGCCAATTGCTCGCACAAATGCTGACGACGGAATTAGGCCTGACGATCGTCGCGCAGGCCGGATCCGTCGCCCAAGCAGAGCAATTATTGACGGCGGAGGAGGCGTTGCCGGACCTCGTCATCGTCGGCTCGACGCTTTCCGACGGCCGTGGCGGCGATGTCGTCCGTCGGCTTTCGCCGCGGTTGCCGCAGGCGCGCTGGTTCATGCTTTCCGCGCGTGAGCAGGCGCCGATCGTGCGCGAGGCGGCGAATCTCGGCGTGCAGGGTTTCGTGATGACGCGATCGGATCTGGGCGTGTTCCGCGATGGCCTGCGGCGCGTGCTGGCCGGGGAGACGTATTACTGCCCGGCCGCGGCCCGGCTGCTCGCCGAGCATGTGGTGAACGAGAGCGCCGCGACGAGCCCGCTCACGCCGCGCGAGCGCGAGGTCTTGCGCGGCTACGCCCGCGGCGAGAACACGAAGGTGATCGCGCAGCGGCTCGGCATGAACGTGAAGACGGTCCAAAACCATCTCACCTCGCTGAAGGACAAGCTCGGCATGCGCGAACCCGCGGAGCTCGTCCGCTACGCGATGAAGCACGGCTACGTGGACGAGATTTGAGCAGGGCGCGGGGAGCGCGGGGCCCGACTGGAAGGTCGGGGTGTGGCGCGGACGTTGCCGCTCAACGCGCGTGCTCCGGCAGGGCCGCGATGACGAGCGGCTTCAGTTTGAGGTCCGGGATCTCCTGCCACTTCAGCGCGGCGCCGAAATACGCGACGGAGTTGCGTGCGCCCCAATCCGTCGTGGCGATGCGATAACGGCGGTCGGGGGCGATGCCATCCGGCGCGACCGCGACGAGAAAGCCGCTCTGCCGCTCCGCGAAGGGCGTGTTGATCGTCTGGTTGGCGCGCGCGACGATTTCGCGCAGCTGCACGCCGTCGATCTCGGTGGCGAAGATCGTGCCGTCGAAGCGGACGCAGGCATCGAGGGCGAGGTGCGATACCGGCCCGGCGGGCAGGCCGGCGCCGAAAGTCGTGTTGCCGATGAACGCGGCGTCCACATGCGCGGCGTCGCGCAGCGCCGTGACGACGAAGCGCGCGGCGTCGGCGGGCGGGAGCGCTTGCGGGAGTTTGCCCACGGCGGCGAGGTCGTCGGGTTCGACGTGGCGTTTGCGCGTCGCGGCGATGAACGCCGCCAGCGGCGTGTCGGCGGGCGAGTTGGCGCCGATCTCGACCTGATCGACCTTCCAGAGGAGCGCGCCGCCGAGGCCGCGGCGGAGCCACACGAGCGAGGCATGGCTGTTCCAGCAGCCGCTGTGGAAGTAGACGGAGCGACCCTGTTGGTGCACGAAGCGGAGATGGTCGTGCGCGCCGGCGAAGAGCGTGCCGTCGGGCACGATCTTGAGCAGCTCGCGGTCGGCATCGAGTCCGGCGTGGCTCATCACGATCAGCGGTCCCTGCTTGGCGAGGGCGGGGAGGTTGGCGCGGCCCCAGACGACCGGGTCGTAGGGATCGAGTTGCGGGCGAACGGCGATGCGGAAGGTGCCGAGGCGGTCCGTGGTGAGGCCGACGAGCACGGTGTCCACGCGGCCGAGTTTCAGGCGCACGGCGAAATCGGTGAAGTAGCGGCCGGTGCCGCGCTCGCGGAGATTGCTGAGCGGCACGACGCCGGTGGCGCGCACGCGTTTGACCGTCTCGGCGACGTCGTAGAACTCCGGCTCGTGGTTGCCGAGGTTGAGGAAGGTCGGCACGCGGCTCGCCAGCTCGTGCATCATCTCGAAATCGATCGCGCCGTGCGAGCGGCGGGCGATGACGTTGCCCCATTCCATCGTGTCGCCGTCGAGCAGGACGGCGACGGGGAGGTCGGGGTTTTTCAGGCGCAAGCGGTCCACGAGTCCGACGACCTGTGCTGTGCGGTCGTAGGCGGAGTGCTGATCGCCCAGGACGATGAGCAAGGCCTCGGCCTCGGCGGCGCGGGAAACGATGCCGCTGGCGAGAACGATCAGCAGCGCGATGATGCGGAGACGCATGTGAGCGGATGATTTGGGCGCGGTTCGAGCGGTGACAACCCCGAATCAGCCGGGCGGCCGGCGGCGGTCGCGTGCGCGGCGACAGGGGAAATTTTCAAACGCACCGACGCGCAACCGGCGGCCGCGCGCGCTCAACCGGCGTGTGGTGCGGCGAGTTGCGCGGGTGCGACGCCCGCGCGCACCTGGAGCGTCGCGAGGACCTTCGGCACATACATGCGCGTCTCCGACGGC
This sequence comes from Candidatus Didemnitutus sp., assembly GCA_019634575.1. Taxonomy (NCBI): domain Bacteria; kingdom Pseudomonadati; phylum Verrucomicrobiota; class Opitutia; order Opitutales; family Opitutaceae; genus Candidatus Didemnitutus; species Candidatus Didemnitutus sp. The sequence goes on along the minus strand of JAHCAY010000001.1, from coordinate 2,680,511 downwards.
AGGCTCGGGGCGATGGCGGCGAAGGAGTTCGCCTTCTTCGCCGCGAGCAGGCGGCGGACGCGGCCTTCGCCGGCGTTGTAGGCGGCGAGGGCGAGCGGCCAGTCGCCGAACTTGCCGTGCAGCGTGCGCAGGTAGCGCGCGGCGGCGCGGGCGGACTTGGCCGGATCGGTGCGCTCGTCGGGCAGCCACGTGCTCAGGCCGAGGCTCTTCGCGGTGGCGGGCACGAATTGATAAAGCCCGCGCGCGCCGGCCGGGCTGCGCGCGGAGGGGTTGAAGGTCGATTCGACCTCCGCGAGCCACGCGAGGTCGGCCGGCACGCCCTCGGCGGCGAAGGCCGCGCGCACGACGGGCAGCAACTGCGCCGCGCGTGCCGGCGCAGGGCGCGTGCGCAGGCGCGAGAGCCAGAGATTGAAATAGGGGACGTCGGGCGTCGCGAGCGGCGGGCGCTGGCCGGGTTTCAACACCGGAGGCTTGGGCGGCAGCGTGTAACCCGGTTGCCGGGCCGCGAGGCTGGCGGCCTGGATGTAGTCGAGACGCTCCTCCAGCCACTCGGCGTAGTCCGCGTAGTCGGGGAAAAGTTGCAGCGCCTTCAGCGCGGCGCGCGCCTCGGGTTCGTAGGCGGCGAGGGCGGAGAGGTCGTCTTGATCGAGCGCGGCCTGGAGGCGCGTGGCGAAGGCGTCCCATTCCTGCGGCGAAGGGAAATAGAACTCCCGCTTGATCTCGGGCGGCGCGTAGTCGTCGAAGAGCTGCTTGCCCTGCTGATAAAGCGCGTCGAGGTCGATCTCCGGGTCCGCCGGCGCGGCAGGTTTCGCCGGTGCGGGCTGGGCCGGTTGCGCGCCGGCCATGACGGCGACGAAAAGCAGCGGCAGGACGCGGAGGATTTTCATGGCGGAGCGAGCGGGCGCCATTTGAAGCGCCACCTGGTGCAGGACAACCGCGAATGCGTTTCGTTTCCCGCGTTGACCGCGCCACCGTTCCGGGTAGCTAGGCCCCTCCACGGGTCCGCCTTCGCCAAGGCTCCGGCGTGATTAAATGAACCGCGTTTTCATCAAAACCTACGGCTGCCAGATGAACGAGCGCGACAGCGAGGCTGTCGCGGCGATGCTGCGCGCGCGCGGCTATCGGATCGTGGCGGACGAGGACAGCGCGGACGTCATGCTGCTCAACACCTGCAGCGTGCGCGACATGGCCGAGCAGAAGGCCATCGGCAAAGCCGGCTACCTCGCGCAGCGCAAGAAGCGCAACCCGCGCTTCGTGATCGGCATCCTCGGCTGCATGGCGCAGAACCGCGGCGCCGCGCTGCTCGACGCATTGCCGGACGTCGACCTCATCGTCGGCACGCAGAAGTTCCACCAAGTCCCCGACCACCTCGACAACCTCCGCGCCGCGCAGGCCGCCGGCGCCGTGCTGCCCACGCGCATCGTCGACATCGCCGAAGAGGCCGGTTCGCAGAACACCATCCGCGAGCACGTCCTCGAGGACCGACAGGTCACCGCCTTCGTCTCGATCCAGCAGGGCTGCAACATGGATTGCGCGTTCTGCATCGTGCCGAAAACGCGCGGCGACGAGCGCTCGCGTCCGATGGACGAGATCGTGCGCGAGTGCGAGGAACTCGCCGATCGCGGCGTGCGCGAGATCACGCTCCTCGGCCAGATCGTCACGAGTTACGGCCGGCGCGACTACGAGCACACCGGCGGCGTGAGCCCCTTCGTGCAACTCCTCGAGCGCGTGAACGCCATTCCCGGCATCCGCCGCATCCGCTTCACCTCCCCGCACCCGCGCGGCTTCAAGGACGACCTCGTCGCCGCCTACGGCCGCCTCGAGAAACTCTGCGAATACGTCCACCTCCCGATGCAGTCCGGCAGCGATCGCATCCTGAAGCTGATGAACCGGCCCTACTCGCGCGATCGCTACCGGCAGATCGTCGACGACCTGCGCCGCGTGCGGCCGGACATGTATTTCTCGACGGACATCATCGTCGGTTTTCCCGGCGAGACGGCGGAGGACTTCGAGCAGACGCGCGCGCTCTTCGAGGCCTGCAACTACGACATGGCCTACGTCTTCAAATACTCGATCCGCACCGGCACGCCCGCCGCCGAGCTGGCCGACCAGGTGCCCGACGAGGTGAAGGAGGAGCGAAACCAAGTCCTGTTGCGCCTGCTCGAGCAGAATTCCGACCGCCGCAACGCCACGCTGCTCGGCACGACACAGGAAGTGCTGGTCGAAGGTCCGGACAAGAAGGGCGTGCAATTCATGGGCCGCACGCGCGGCAACCGCATCGTGCACTTCCCGGCGCACGAACGCCTGATCGGCGAGCTGGTCCCGGTGAAGATCAACCGCGTCTCCACCGCCGTGCTCTACGGCGAGCTGGCGCTCGCCGGGGTTTAAGTTGAAAGTTGAAGTTTAAGTCCACGCGCCTGTTTCCTGACTTTCCGCTCGTCGCCCCGGCCAACTTAAACTTCAACTTTCCCTTCAACTGCGCTTCGCGCCTATGAGTCTCTTCCTCGCCACGCTCCTGCCCGGTCTCTTTCTCGCGCTCTGCGGCGCGTTGCTGGCGTGGGGCGATCCGCGCGTCAGTTCGACGCTCAAGGCCCTGCCGCGCTCGCAGCGCGGCGCGTGGCTGTTTTTCGGCGGCGGCTCGCTCTGGTTCATCTGGCGCGTGTCGCAGCTCGGCGAGGCGGACCTGATCTTCTTTCAAAATCCCTGGCCGGTGATGATGGCGTTTGGCGTGCTCGCGGTGCTGGCCTTCATCTACGCGCCGGACTTCCTCGCCGTGCGCGGGCTTTCGATCCTGACGCTGCTCGCCGCCGAGCCGCTGCTCTATTCGGCCTACATGGAGTGGCAGCATCCGCAGCGCCTGCTGATGGTCACGGCGGTCTACGTGGCGCTCGCCGCGGCGCTTTACCTCGCGGCCGCACCGTTCCGCCTGCGCGATTTCTTCGACTGGCTCTTCAAGCGACCCGGCCGACCGCGCGTGCTCGGTGCGGTTCTGCTGGTTTACGGGCTCGCCACGGCCGCCGCCGCTTTCACTTACTGAGCCATGGCCCAAAGTGCGACCGTGTTGCTCATCCTTGCCGGACCCGCCGGTGTGGGCAAAAGCACGCTCTGTGACCGCCTCGTGGCAGAGGTGCCCAAATTCGAACGCGTCATCACCGCCACCACGCGCGCGCCGCGCCCCAACGAGGTAAATGGGCGCGACTACCATTTCCTCACCCCGGAACAGTTCGATGCGAAACTCGCCGCCGGAGAGTTCCTGGAGTGGGCCTACATTCACCAGCGCCAGCAGCGCTCCGGCACGCCGAAATCATCGGTTATCGACCGGCTTCCGCACACCAATTTGGTGCTCAACATCGATGTGCAAGGCGTGCGCAGCGTCCGCGCCGCTGCCGCGAAGGATCCGCGTCTCTCCGGTCGAATCGTCACCATCTTCGTCGCCCCGGATTCGATTGAGGTGTTGAAACAACGGATGCTGGGGCGCGGTGCCATCACCGAAGACGAACTCGCGCGCCGCCTGCAAAGCGCCGAACTGGAGATGAGCGAGCGCTTCACTTACGATTACATCATCCACAGCGGCACCAAGGAGCAGGATTTCCGTGCGCTGTTGGATTTCTGGGAACAGGCCAGGGCAAAGCTCGGCCACGGTTGCTGAACATGCCGCGCGCGCCGCGCTTCCCGGTCAGCGATCACTGCGACGGCGAGCGCTTTTTCAACCCGCCGCCGCAACCTCGTCCGCTCACGTTTACCTCGCTCCCCAAGTGGTGGTGGCAACAGCTCACGGGCGACGAGTTTCACCGCTGGCCGAAGAACGTGCCGCCGCCGCGGCACCCCGCGTTGCCCGCGCGTGTCGCGTCCGGCGAGGTGGCGGTGACGTTCATCGGCCACTCGACCTTCCTGCTCCAGTTCGACGGGCTCACGGTGCTGACCGATCCGGTCTTCGCGACCCACGCCGGACCGTTCGGCCGGCTCGGTCCGAAGCGCGCGCGTCCGCCGGCGCTGCGCCTCGAAGAGCTGCCCGCGATCGACGTCGTGCTCGTCTCGCACAACCACTACGACCACCTCGACCTCGCCACGCTGCGCTGGCTCGCGCGCGAGCGGCGGCCGCGCTTTGTCACGTCGCTCGGCAACCGCGCCTGGCTCGAGGCGCGCGGCGTCGCGCCGGCGGCCGAGTTCGACTGGTGGCAAAACGCCGAGGTCACGTCCGTCTTGCGCGTCACCGCCACGCCGGCGCAGCACTTCGCTGCGCGTGCGCCGTGGGACGCCGGCCGCTCTCTCTGGTGCAGCTTCCTGCTGCACACGCATGCGGGCGACGTGTTTTTCGGCGGCGACTCCGGCTGGTGCCCGCACTTCGCCGCGATCCGCGAAAAATTAGGCGCACCCGCGCTGGCGCTGATGCCCATCGGGGCCTACGAACCGCGCTGGTTCATGGCGTCCGTGCACATGAACCCCGACGAATCCGTCCGCGCGCACCTCGCGCTCGGCGCGCGCCGCAGCCTCGGGATGCACTTCGGCACTTTCCAGCTTACCAACGAAGCCATCGACGAACCTCTCCGCGCCCTCGCCGCCGCGCGCGCCGCGCATGGTGTGGGCGAGGAAGATTTCACCGCACTCGACTTCGGCGAGACGCGGACGCTAGCGTTGTGAGTCAGGCAATGATCGCGCTCCGGGCCTCGCGCGTCGCGCTGCGATGAAAACCAAACTGCTCGCCCTCGTTCTCGCCCTGAGCGTGATCGCTAACATCGCGCTGTTGCTCCAATGGCAGTTGAAGCGACCGCCGATCGACGCCGCGGAGACGCGCCCGTCAGCGGGCGATCAGGCGACCCTCGCGAACCGGGCGCGTCGCACCGGCGCCGGCTCTGCGAGCGACGCGGAGGCAGCCAAGCCGGGCGTCGTCTGGCGGCGACCGCGCACGAATGCTGAGTGGCGGGCGTTGGTGGAGGAATTGCGAGCCGCCGGTTTTCCGGAGCGCGGCATCCGCATGATGGTCCTTTCGTCGATTTATGAGTCGAAGCGCATCGCGAGCGACCTCGGCAAGCTGCCTTTCTGGCATCAGTTCAGCGATGGCTTGGCATCGAAGACGGCGCGCGAAAAGCTCGAGCGCGAGATCCACGAAATGGAGGCGCAGGTTTTCAAAGGGCGCGACGACGATCACGAACTCGATCCGATCTATCGCGCCGCGCGTTTCGGCCAGTTGCCCGATGAGAAAATCGTCGCGCTCGAGAAAATCGAACGCGACTACGGCGAGGTCTACTGGCAGCAGCGGCGCAACGCCGACGGCGACGACGCGCTGGAGACTTTCGAAGGCCGCGCGCGCATCCGGCTGCTCGAGGAGGAAAAGGAGCGCGACATCGCCGCGATGCTTACGCCGGAGGAGTTCGAGGATTTCGAGCGCCGCCAATCGCGCGCCGCGCGCAAGGTGATCGAGGGCCTCGGCGACATCGAGATTTCCGAGGAGGAATACAACGCGCTCTACGCGCTCCAACGCCGGACGCTCGCCGATCTCCCGCGCACCGAGGGGGCGGAGGAATTCATCGCCTATGTTCGCGACATGGCAGCGCCGGCGGAGGAAGTCCGCGCCATCCTGCACGACGACCGTTTCTACAGCTACCTGGAGAAGACGGATCCGCTGTTCGGCCAGACCGCGAAATTCGCCCGCGCCAATCCGTCCGTTTCGCCCGCACAATCCTACGAACTCTACCGGCTGCAACTCGACGCGATGACCGCGGTGGCGGCGACCGCCGCGCCGGGACGGAATTCCGACCTCGCCAATACGCCCGAGGGCCGCGCCGCGCTCGCGCCGTTCGCAGCGAAGCTCGACGCCCTGCTCGGTCCGCAACTCGCCGCGGCCTATCGCCAGACCCGGACCGGGAGGATTTTCAACTCCGCTGCCAAACCCTGACGCGCCCCGCGCTCGACAAGCAGCGCGTCACTCGCGAATCTCTCGACGACGCGGAAGCTTGGGCCGGCTCGCTGCGTTTTCACCCCGCCATGAAACGTCTCGTGCTTGTTGTCCTCCTCGGCCTGTCGCTCGCCGCGAACGCCTGGTTCCTTCGCGCCGGGCGCGCTTCCAGCCCCGGAAATTCGCCGGCCGCGCCAGCCGCCGTTGCGACGACAACCACCTCCCGCGCCGCCGCCCCGATCAAGGACGCCGAAACGGTCGCGGCCGCCGCGTCGGAGAAGGGTAAGTCCGCCGCCGCCCTGTCGAAGGGCTTCGTCTGGCGCGCGCCGAAGAGCGATGACGATTTCCGCCGACTCGCCGACGAGCTCCGCGCGGCGGGCGTGCCGTCGCGGTTGATCTACGCCGTCGTGCAGGAACTCTATTCCGCCCGCGAGCTCGCCACGAGTCCGCTGGCGTCGGCGCCGTATTGGCAGCGCCGCGTCGTAGAACAAAGCAAGGAGATGCAGGAAATCTACCGTCGCATCGAGGCGAAGGCCGCGGAGTTCGCGGGCCCCGACGGCCGACTCTCCGCGCGGCTCGACCCCGTCGCCCGCGCGCGCCGCTACGGCGATTTGCCGGACGCGAAGATCGACGCCATCGCGGCGCTCGAGCGCGATTACTCCGAGATGGTGACCGACAGCTACCGCGCCACGGGCAACGGCGCGTTCACCGCGGAGGAGTGGGCCGCCAAGCAGAAGGAGCAGAAGCTGCTCACCGACGAGAAGCGCGCGGACCTCGCGAAAATCCTCACGCCCGACGAACTCGCCGCCTACGACCTCCGCAACTCCGACACCGCGCGTCAGGTCGCCTCGTCCGTGCGCAACATCGACCTCCGCCCCGACGAGTTCGCCACGCTCTACGCCGCCCGGCAGGCCTTCGATGCCGCCAATCCGCAACTCACGGGACTCGTCACTTCCGAGATGATGCAGCAGCGCCGCGCCGCCCAAACCGCCTACAACGAAGCGGTGAAAGGCGTCCTGAACGACGACCGCTTCTACCAATACCTCGCCGCCACCGACGCCGACTACCGCACTGCCCTGAACCTCAGCGCCAAATACCCGCAGGTCACGGCCCCCGTCGCCTATCAGGTGAGCTCGCTCAAGGCGGAGCTGGAGGCGACCCGCACGACGCTGTTCCGCTCCACGCCGCCCCCCGACGCCATCACGGCAGCATATGCGGGTTGGAACAACCGGCTCGATGCCCTGCTCGGCTCCGCTGCCGCCGCGGAATTCCGGCAGACGCAGACCGGCCGCGTTTTCAACCCACCGACCATCCGCCGCACCACGTCGCCCGCCGCGGCCGTGCCGCCGCGCCCCTGAGGAACCCACGCCATGAATCGCCTCCTCCTCACCTTGCTCGCCGCGTCGGTCGGACTGAACGTCTGGTTCGCCTTCGCGCCCTCCCGCGCCGCGCTAACCGCTCCGTCGCCGCTCGACCGTCAGGCCATCTCGGCCGCGGGGAATAAAACCGTCGCGTCCGCCGGCACCGCCGAAAAACCCTTGCTCGCGCCCGGCACCGAGCGGCCCTTTGTCTGGACCAATCCGGGCAACTCGCCGGAGGCCCTGCGCGCTCTCGCCACCAACCTGCGCGCCGCCGGCGTGCCGCCCGCGATCGTCGCGCGCATGATCGGCGAAACGCTGCGCACCCAACTCTTCGCCGACATCGCCCGCTTGCCTCACTGGCAGCTGCTGGCACCGAGCAAGGAGACACGCCGCCGTCAGAGCGACGCCGCGCGCGAGCTGTTGCGCTTGCAGGAGGAAATCGTCGGCCCCGGCGGCGCGGCGGTCCAAACCCTCGACCCGACCCAGCGCCGGCTCGACTACGGCGATTTGCCCGACGACAAGGTGACCGCGTTGCTGCGCATCCAGCGCGACTACGACGACCTGCGCGGCGACCTCTTCGCGAACGGCGGCATCATCACGCGCGAGGAATCCGAGACACGGCGCAAGGAACAGGAAAACCTCGAGAAGGAGCGCCTCGCCGACATCGCCGCCGCGCTCACGCCGGAGGAATTCGCCGAATACGAGCGCCGCCAGTCGCCGACCGCGCAGCGCATTCAGCGTTCGCTGCGCGACTTGAACCTTACCGAGGATGCTTACCTCGCGCTCTTCGCCCTCGAGAAAGCGCGCGATCCCTACAACAACAACTTCGTCGGATTTATCGGCACCGTGACACCGGAGCAGCTTGCCTACGTGGACCAAGTTCGCACCACGCTCGGCGACGCGCAGGCCAACACCTACCTGAAATCGGCGGACTTCTACTACGGCATGGTGGCGCGCTTCGCGGAGAAATACCCGACCATCACGCCCGCGCAGACCTACGAACTCTACAAGCTCCAGGGCGAGGCGCAGGCGTGGCAGTCCGATCTCAGCAAGCGCGCGAGTTCCGGCGGCGGGGTGACTCTCGAGGAAGCCACCAAAGCCGGAGCCGATTTGAATGCGCGGCTTGAAGCCTTGATCGGTTCCGCCGCCGCGGACGCGTATCGAAAGCAAGGCCTGGGATTTGCCTTCGGCAACTTTCCGCGCTCACGTCCGACTCCCGCCGCCACCCCGCCGAAAGGCTGAACACCTCTCCCATGAATCGCTCCGCCCTCCTCGTCCTGCTCGCTCTCTCCGTCGTCGCCAACGCGACCCTCGGCTTCGTCGCATTGCGTCGCGCATCGGTGACGGTCAGCGCGACCGCGTCCACCTCGACGCCGGTGGTGTCCGGAGCCACGAAGGAGTCGCCCGCCGCAGCCGGCTTGGCGGCCACGGCGGCCAGGCTCGGCGAGAAAATCGCCGCGCCGCGCACGGGCGCGAATCTCCGCGAGATCGCCGCCGAGCTGCGCGCGGCGGGTTTTTCGGACCAGCTCGTGAAGACGATCATGCAGTCTCTGGTGACCGAGGAGCTGATGCGTCGCCAGCAGGCGATCTTCGATTGGTCGGCCACGCCGTATTGGAAGAACGCCCGGCCGACGCCGGAGCAACAACGCGCGATGCGCGACCTGCAGAAGGAGCGCCGCGCGCTGCTCGCGGAAGCCGGCCTGCCGCTCTCGCCGATGGAGGAGGGATTCCGTCGCCGGCAATTCGGCGGCCTGCCGGAGGCGAAGATTTCGGCGCTGGAGAAAATCCAGCAGGACTACAACGACCTGCGGCAGGAAATGTTCGAGCAGACGCAGCGCGGCGGCGCCACGGGCGCGCGCGATATGGCCGCGCAGCAGAAGCTGCTGCAGGATGAGCAGGAGCGCGACATCGCCGCGCTGCTCACGCCAGAGGAGAAACTCGAATACGAGCTCCGCAATTCCAGCGCGGCCAGCCAGGTGCGCTCCCAACTCAACGGCGTCGACGTGAGCGAGCAGGAATTTCGCGACCTGTTCGCCGCCCAGAAAGCCTACGAGGCCGCCAACCCGCGGCAGGCGGGCGGACCGCAGACGGTGGCGCAGCTGCAGGCGGGATTGGCGGCGTGGGACGACTACCAGCGGACGGCGCAGACGGTGCTCGGGGCGGACCGCTACCGGGAATACCTCGTGAGCTCGCAGCTCGGCAATTCGGCAGCGAAGTCATTTTTTGCCGAGCGTCCGGGAATCACCACGAGTCAGATTCAGGAACTCGCGCGAGTGGCGCGCACGGTTCCGATCGAGATGCAGCAGGCCAGTGCTCCGGGGTTGAGCAACGACGAACGTCGGGCGCAGATGGCTGCGGCGACTGACAAGTTGCGTGCGCGGGTCGTGCAGATCCTCGGCGCGCAATACGCCCAGGAAGCGGAAAACGCCCGCGTGCTCCAGCTGCCGCGCACCGGCGGCACCCCGACGCCGGCCCTGCGGCTGCCGGGCGGCGGCTGATTATTTCTGCGCCTCGGTCGCGGCCGCCGTCGGTTCCGGTTGAGGCTGCGGTTGCGGCGGTGCGGGCTGGATGCGCGGGCGGTTGCGGTATTCGGCGCTGTTGCGGAGGTCGCGGCGGATGTCGTCGTCGTTCCAGCCGTGCTCGATGATCTTGTTGCGGTAATTCTCGAAACCGCGCGGATCGACGTCGCGCCCGAGGATCTCGCGGTAGACGCGGTTGAGGCGCATGGTCATGTAGGGCCCGCGGTATTCGTCGCTGCGGCGGAGTTCCTCGCGGACGCGTTTCTCGTCGTAGCCGCGCTCGATGATGAGGCTGCGGTAGCGGCGCATGTCGGCCTCGGTCGGCTCGCGTTCGAGGACGTCCTGAAACGAGCGGCGCACGATCTTTTCCGGATCGAGGCCGGGCGCCGGGAGCGGGCGCGGTCCGCCGCCGGGCGGGCGCTCGGGGCCGCGGCGGAAGTCGACACGGACGGAGGAAATCTGGTCGTTGAAGCGGACGATGGCGTTGTCGCCGCGGGAGAGATCGCGGATGTCGCCGGTGACGCGCAGGGCTTCGCCGCGGAAATTCGCGTCGATGTAGACCATGGCTTCGGCGCCGCCTTCGACGCGGATGGAGGTGACGCGGTCGTTGGCGCGGCGGCCGTTGTCGAAACTCCATCGCGCGAAGTTCTCCACGCTTTGCCCGGGATAAAGGACGATGGCGCCGCCTTGGAAATTCGGGTGCTCAAACAGCACGACGCGCGGGCCGCCGCGAGTGTCGTGTGGTTGCGCAAGCATGAGAGTGGGGAGCGCGGCGAGAAGGGGCAGGGCGCGGCGGAAGTTCATGCTGCTAGGACGGCCGAACGCGGCGCGTTATTCAATCCTCGGTGCGAAGTAGCGCGGCACGTTTGTCAGAGCCGACTGGAAGCCGGTCTACATCGCTCGCGGCAGGACAGGGTGGTCGACGACGTCCCGGCGGCGACTAGGCGCGGTGCCGCGTTCGTGGCGCCGTCGGGGACGTCGACGCCCACCTCCGAGCGGCGCGTCGGCGCGCGCGAGCGCGCTGCCCACAGGTTTGCCGGGCGTGCGCTCCGGCTCAGTAGAGCAGGCGGGCGCGGATGGTGCCGGGGACGGTCGAAAGCTCGTCGATGGCGATCTCGCTGGCGCCGGCGTCGACGTCCATGACGAGGTAGCCGATGTGCTCGTTGGTCTGCAGGTATTGGGCGGAGATGTTCACGCCGCGCTTGGAAAACTTCTCGTTCACGTGCGCGAGAACGCCGGGGATGTTCTTGTGCACGTGGAGGAGGCGCGACTTGCCGGTGCCGGCGTGCTCGGGAAGCGTGACCTCGGGGAAGTTCACCGCGGTGACGCTCGAGCCGTTGTCGGAGTAGCGGACGAGTTTTTCCGCGACCTCGGTGCCGATGCCGGCCTGCGCCTCGATGGTGCTGCCGCCGATGTGCGGCGTGAGGATGACGTTGTCGAATTGGCGGAGCGGCGAGAGGAATTCCTCGTCGTTGCCCTTCGGTTCGACGGGGAAAACGTCGATGGCGGCGCCGCCGAGATGTTTCTTCTCGAGCGCTTCGGCGAGGGCGTCGATGTCGACGACGGTGCCGCGGGCGGCGTTGATGAGGTGCGCGCCTTTTTTCATCTGCGCGAGCTGGGCGCGGCCGATGAGGTTTTTCGTCGAGGCGTTTTCGGGAACGTGGAGCGAGACGACGTCGGACTCGGCGAGGAGCGAGGAGAGTTTCTGGACGGGCTTGGCGTTGCCGAGCGGGAGCTTGCCCTCGATGTCGTAGAAGAGCACGCGCATGCCGAGGTGTTCCGCGAGGATGCTGACCTGCGTGCCGATGTGGCCGTAGCCGACGACGCCGAGCGTCTTGCCGCGGACTTCGACGCTGCCTTCGGCGCTCTTGGACCAGCCGCCGCGGTGGACGAGGGCGTTTTTGTCGGGGATGCCGCGCAGGAGCATGATCGCCTCGCCGATGACGAGCTCGGCGACGCTGCGGGTGTTGGAATACGGGGCGTTGAAGACCGGGATGCCGCGCTTCGCGGCGGCGGCGAGATCGACCTGGTTGGTGCCGATGCAGAAGCAGCCGATCGCGGCAAGCTTCGGCGCGGCCTCGAGCATCTCGGCGGTCAGGTCGGTGCGGGAGCGGATGCCGAGGAAGTGCACGTCCTTGAGCGCGGCCTTCAGCGCGTCGCCCGCGAGGGATTTCGGCAGGGACTTCACCGACGAGTAGCCGCTGGCGGAGAGGACATCCACGGCGTTCGGGTGGATGCCTTCGAGGAGCAGGATCTTGATGCGGCGTTTGTCGAAGGAGTGCTTTTGCATGGGGGAGCGCAGGGTCGCTGCGAAGCACGGCGCGGGCAAGGCCGTCTTGTGTCACGCGCGGTGGCGGCGGGAAAACTCCCGGGCGGCGGGCCGCGCTAGGGCACTGACTTACCCAGCGAGGCGGCGACGGTGCGGAAGTTGGCGAGGCCGGCCTCGATGTTTTCGATGATCTCCTCCGCGAGGTCGGCGGGCTCGGGGAGGTTGTCGAGGTCGGCGAGGCTGTCGTCCTTCAGCCAGAAGAGGTCGAGGCTCGTCTTGTCGCGCGCGGCGAGTTCGGCGTGGGTGAACTTCCGCCAGCGGCCGGTCGGGTTCTTTTCGGCGTGCCACGTTTCCTTGCGCTTGTGGCGGTTGTCCGGATTGCAGCAGGCGATGAAGACCTCGGCGTCGGTGGGCAGGTGCGACGAGGCGAGACGCGTGACGGTGTAGAGCTCGGTGAATTTGCGGTTGTCGTCGCTCGGCGTGTAGGCGAGGAACTCCTGCTCGGCCTGCTCGCCGAGGTTGCGCGTATCGACGAGGAAGAGCACGCGGCGGACGCGGGCGTGTTTGAGCAGGCGATAGATCGACGTGATCGCGGTGAAGGTCTTGCCCGAGCCGGTGGCCATCTGGACGAGGATGCGCGGTTTGGCGGCTTTGAGCGAGGCGTCGAGATTCGTGATGGCGTCGATCTGGCAGGCGCGGAGGCCGGTGGGATCGAGCGCGGGAAGGTCCTGCAGGCGGTCGCGAAGGGAGCGCGCGAAGATTTTCGCGGAGCGTCTCGGGGCGGTGGAAAGAGAAGACTTCGCGCGAGCGAGGTTTGGGGTCGCGCTGGTCCGTGAAGCGAGTGACGACGCCGGTGGCTTGGTAGAGGAACGGGAGCGGAACGCCGGACGAACGGACCCATTTCAACTTCGCGGCGGCGTAGTCGGCGGTTTGTTCCTCCACGGTCGTGATCGTTTGGCCGAGCGTTTCCTTTTTCGCCTCGATCACGCCGACGGGTTTGCCGTCCACGAAGAGGACGTAATCGGCCGGGCCGGCGTCGGTGGTGTATTCGCGGACGGCCTGGCCCTCGCCGGCGTGGAAATCAATCGCGCCCTTGGCCTGCACGGCCCAGCCGGAGGCGCGGAGCTGGGCGTCGATCGCGTCGCGGGCGACCTGCTCGGGAGTCTGATTGGGCGACGAGGCGGGGGACATGGCGCGGTGCGCTGTGATTCATGCCAGCGCCGGAAGGGCGCGCGAGCCGGTTTTCGCCTCTCGCAGCCAACACGGCTTCACAGCTTCGGCAGGTGGCCGGTGGCGTCGTGTTCGATGCGGGCGCGGGTCTTGGCGAGGCTTTCGCGGACGAGCTGGCCCATCGTCGTGCAGGCGAGGAAATCCTTCGACTCGTAGTGGTCGGCGAGGCCGTCGCGGAGCTGGTGCACGTTGTCGTCGGGCGCGATCGGGTCGACGGACATGGCGTCGAGCAGGGCGTCGAGGCGCGCCTTGGCGAGCTCGGCGCGCTGGAGCATCAGCGTCTGCTCCTCGCGCTGGTATTGGTAGGCGGTCTTGGCGTGCAGGTGCTTCGTGCAGAATTGCACGAGCGGGGCGTTGTCCTTGAAGAACTGCGGCAGGTAGAAGTTTTTCCGCCCGTGGTGGCTCTGCTGGTCGAAGTCCATCGCGCGGATGCGGATTTGCGCGCTCTCGAAGTCGGGCGTGACGACGAACACGAAGTTGTAGCTGCGCATGTCGCCGAGCAGGCGGATGAAGCAGCGCTCGTTGAACTTCACCAACTCCTTCGCGATGCGGATGGGGCGCAGCGTGGGGTCGCCGAGCCAGCGTTCGATGAAGACGTCGCCGGGCACGCCGGCGATGTGTTCCTCGATGAGCGTGTTGCCGTGGGTGAGGAAATTCAGGCGGTTGGGCGAGAGCAGGTGCTCGAGCTCGAGGCCGTAGACGCGCGACGAGTCGGCCTTCTTCACGTAGAAGTAGTCCGGGTTTTCGTTGTAGGCGTTCACGATGCGGACGCGGAACGGCATCGAGTTGCCGAACGAGCAGAAGTCCACGCGGTCGATGTAGAGGTGCTGCATGACCGAGAAGTCGCCGTCGACCTTCAGCAGCGCGTAGATGCGTTTGAGGGCGTCGTTGATCGCGGGCATGTCCTCGGCGCGGTAGACGACGGTGTCCCAGAGGGTGTTCTTGCCGTCGTTGTCGACCAGCGGCATCGCCTCGTGGAAGTCGCGCAGGCGCTCGTAGGTGACGGGCAGGTCGCGCTCGCGGCGGTAGCGGCGCAGGTAGCCGCGCAACTCGTCGCGGATCGGATAGGCGGGCTTCTTCGGCGTGCGGTCCTGGATGATGTAGCCCGGGGCGGACATGCGGTGGTCAACGTAGGCGCGGGCGCGCGCGGCGCAACTCCGCAGGGCGTGTCAGGCGCGGGCGGCGCGACAGCGCATTCGCAGGGTTCTCAGCGGCGCGGACAAAGGTTCTCATGTCACGGGCGGACGGGGTGTGGCATCGTCGCGCCATGCGTGCCTCATTCGCGTCGCCTCGCCCCGGGTGGTTTTGGTTCGCTTCGCTCTGCGGCCTGCTCGCCGCGATCGGCGAAGCCCCGGCGCTCGAAATTTCCCCGGTGCCGCCGGCGGCGCAGCGCCGCCTCGCCACGGTGCGCGTGGAAGTCGTGCCCGATCACGCCGACTGGACGTATGCGTTGGGCGAGCCGGTGCGTTTCCGCGTGGCGGTGCGCGCGGACGGCCATCCGGTGCCCGGCGCCGTGGTCACCTACACCGTCGCGCCGGAGCACACGCGCGCCCCGCGCGTGCGTGCGGAGGTGCCGGCGGAGGGCTTGACGATCGACGGCGGCACGCGGAGCGAGCCGGGTTTCCTGCGCTGCATCGCGGAGACGGAGATCGGCGGTCACAAATACCGCGGGCTGGCCACCGTGGCGTTCGCACCCGAGCGCATCCAGTCGGCGCAGGTGAATCCGGCGGATTTCGACGCGTTTTGGGAAAAGAGCCGCCGCGAACTCGCGGCGGTGCCGATGCAACCCGAGGTGACGCTCCTCCCGGAGGCGTGCACGGACGAGTTGAACGTCTACCACGTCAGCTTCCGCACGGTCGGCGTCGAGTGGCTCGGGCCGTCGCGCATCTACGGCATCCTGTGCGAGCCGAAGGCGCCGGGGAAATACCCCGCGTTGCTCCGGCTGCCCGGCGCGGGCGTGCGGCCGTATGCGGGCGACAAGTCCACCGCGGCGCGCGGCTTCATCACGCTCGAGATCGGCATCCACGGCCTGCCGGTGAATTTGCCCAAGGAGATCTACGACCGCCTCTACGCGGGGGCGTTGTCCGACTACGCGACGTTCAATCTCGATAATCGCGAGACGTTCTATTTCCGCCGCGTCTATCTCGGCTGCGTGCGGGCGAACGATTTTCTCGCGACGCGCCCCGCGTGGGACGGACGCAATCTCATCGCCGCCGGTTCGAGCCAGGGCGGGCGGCTCGCCATCGTCACCGCCGCACTCGATCCGCGCGTGACCGGCGTCGTTGCCGTGCATCCCGGTTTTTGCGACGTGACGCCGGCCGCACTCCATCGGCGTGGCACGGGCCGGCTGCAACCGTTCAGCGCCGAGGAACTCGCGACCTCGGTGCACGCCACGCCCGCGAAGCTCGCGACCGCCGCCTACTACGACACCGTCAACTTCGCGCGCCGCCTGCGCGTGCCGGGTTACTACACTTGGGGCTACAACGACGAAGTCGTCACGCCCACCTCGCTGCACGCCGCCTACAACGCCATCACCGCGCCCAAGACGCTCGAGCTCACGCTGGAGCTCGGCCACGCCTACACCAGCGAGCAGTGGGAGGCGATGCAGGCGTGGATCGCGCGGCAAACCGCGCCGCGCTGAATTTTCCCGCCGCGGCGCCGCCGCCTTGACCTGCGGCGCCCGGCCCGCCACGACTGACCGCCCTTGGCGCCGCCCGCGCCGCTCCCGCCCCGGAGAATTCTCCCGCGCTCCCGTGAAACCCCAGGTCCTGCTCGTCTTTCTCACCCGCTTCGAGGAGTGCAACGCCATGCTCCAGGGCGTCGCGCACTACGAGCGCTCGCACCGGCCGTGGGCGGCGTTCCTCGACGACGAGGCGCGCGCCGAGATCGATCCGCAGTGGTTGCGCAGCAAGCGCTGGGACGGCGTCATCAGCCGCCACACGACGCCCGCGCTCGTCGAGTCGTGCCGGCAATTGCGCCTCCCGCTCGTCGATCTCAACGACGTGCCGCCGTTTCCCGGCGTGCCGAAAATCCGCCCCGACAACGTCGCCCTCGGCCACTACGGCGCCGAGCACTTCCTCGAGCGCGGCTACCGCCACTTCGCCTTCTGCGGCTTCGGCAACGACGGCTGGGCCTGCGAGCGGCGCGACGGCTTCCTCGAGGCGCTCGCGCTCGCCGGCCGCAGCTGCCACGTGTTCGACGTCGATTATCCCGGCAACCTCACGCCGTTCTGGGACGAGCGGCAGACCGACACCCTCGCCGCCTGGCTCAAGAGCATGCCGAAGCCCGTCGCCGTCATGTGTTGCAATGACCTGCGCGCGCTCCAGGTCGTCAGCGCCGCGCAGAACGCCGGCCTGCTCGTGCCCGAGGAAGTCGCCGTGCTCGGCGTGAACAACGAGATCATCCGCTGCGAGCTCGCCTACCCGCCGCTCTCGAGCGTCGCCACCAATTCCTTCCAGTCCGGCTACCTCGCGGCCGAATGTCTCGCCCAGCTCATGCGCGGCGAGACGCCTCCCGCCGCCGACGTCCGCGTCGAGCCGATCGCCGTCGTGCCGCGCTACTCGACCGACGTCCTCGCGATCGAGGATCGCATCGTCGCCGCCGCGCTCGGCTACATTCGCGAGCACGCCTGCCACGGCGTCACCGTGACGCAGCTGCAGAAATACACCGGCGCCTCGCGCAGCCTGCTGGAGCGCAAATTCCGCAGCCTCCTCGGCCGCTCGCCGCAGGCGGAGATCCGGCGCGTGCAGATTTCCAAGATCAAGCAGCTGCTCTTCGAGACGGATTTCCCCATGAAGAAAATCGCCGAGCTCACCGGCTTCGAGCACGACGAATACATGTGCGTCGTCTTCAAGCGCCTCACCGGCGTTTCGCCCGGGGCATATCGCCGCCGCGTGCAGACGCAGCGCCCGGCGCACGCGCGCTGAGGCAAAGATTCTAAGTCGCGGGGCCAACCGAACTCATTTCCGCGGAGCCCCCGGCGCGCTACCTTCGCGGCGCTCACCCCGGTTCGTTGTCACCCCGCTCCATCGCCTCCGGCCGCTTCCGGCGCCCGGCGCGACCGCAACCCCTCCCCAACATGATCACCCCTCGCACGCCCTCGCCATCCGCCTGGTGGCTCGCCGCCGTTGCCGGCCTCCTCGGACTGACGCTCAGCGCGACCGCCCAGTCGGTCGCCCCGCAAACCTCGTCGACCGAACCGGAGCCGAAAAAAATCACGCTCCCGCGCGCGAGTGAGTCCGCGCCAGCCGCGGACGAGAAGGAGAGCGACGACGAGGTCGTGCAACTCGCGCCCTTCGTCGTCGCCGCCGAGACCGACCGCGGTTACCAGGCCACGTCGACGCTCGCCGGCACGCGCCTGCGCACGGAATTGCGCGACGTCGGCGCCGCCATCTCGGTCATCAACGCCCAGTTCCTCGCCGACACCGCCTCGAACAACGCGAAGGACGTGCTCGTCTACACCACCGGCACCGAAGCCGCCGGCCTCGGCGGCAACTACTCCGGCCTCTCCACCGGCCAGGGTTTCTCCAACGCCGAGGACGGCCTCAACAGCCCCAATTCCATGACGCGCGTCCGCGGCCTCAGCGGCGCCGACCTCACGCGCGACTTCTTCTCCACCGACATCGGCCTCGACTCCTACAACACCGAGCGCATCGACATTTCCCGCGGCGCGAACGCCATCCTCTTCGGCCTCGGCAGCCCCGCCGGCATCATCAACAACCAGCTCAAGATGCCGAACCTGCGGAAAAACGGCATCACGTTCACCCAGACCGTCGGCCGCTACGAATCGCACCGCGAGGTGCTCGACGTGAACCAGATGATCGAGAAGGACCGCCTCGGCGTCCGCATCATCGGCCTGAACGACGAGGAAAAATTCCGCCAGGAGCCCGCCTTCGAGGACGACCGCCGCCTCTACGCCGCCGTCCGCTGGGAGCCGCGCCTCGTCAAGAACGGCACCACGCAGATTCAGGTCAGCTACGAGGACGGCACCATCAAGTCCAACCGCCCGCGCCTCAACCCGCCCGCCGACGGCCTCACCGTCTGGTTCGATGTGCTCAACAAGGTCGCGCTCGATCCGACCAACACCAGCACCGTCCTCAACAACCCCACGCTCGCCGCGCACCTCGGCTCCGCCGGCCGCTGGTTCGGCCAGGTCGGCGCCGTGTTCACCGATCCCACCTCCAACGCGCAAGGCGGCAACGGCGTCCCCGCCTACATGATGAGCCGCGGCGGCACGCCCACCTACACCCAGTGGTATGGCGTCTACAACTACACCTCCGCCGGCAACAACCCGAACTTCTTCCTCAACAAACTCTACGCCCCCGCCGGCCAGGCCTACGCCGGCCTCTGGCGCGCCCAGGAGATCAGCGACCCATCCATCTTCAACTTCTACGATCATCTCCTCGACGGCCCGAACAAATCCGAGCGCGCCGACTTCAACGCCCTCAACGCCGTCGTCCGTCAGACCTTCTTCCGCGACGCCGTCGGCGTCGAGCTCGCCTACGACAAGCAGGAACACTCGCGCCGCAACCGCAGCCTCATCGGCTTCGACGCCGCGATGATCCACGTCGACATGCAGTCCAAGCTCGTCGACGGCACGCCCAACCCGAACTTCGGCCGCCCCTACTTCGCCTCCGACTCCATCGGCAACTACATGGTCGACACCGACCGCGAAGCCTGGCGCGCCACCGCCTACGGCACCGCCGACTTCACCACGAAAACCTCCTGGCTGCGCCACCTCGGCCGCCACGTCTTCACCGGCGTCTACAGCAAGCAGAAGAGCGAACGCCTCTCCCGCACCTACCAAGGCTACGCCTACACGCTCGACCAAAACGTCTACGCCGACAGCGCCACCGCGCTGTCTTATCCGGGCTACGCCGCCATCCACTACCTCGGCGACTCGATCGCCAACCGCACCTCCGCCGCCGGCGCCAACATCCAGGGCCTCACCGCGCTGCACGAACCGGCCGCCACCGGCACCGCCCTGCTCTTCGACAACCGCATCGACAAGTGGGTCTACGCGCCCGTCTCCGTCATCACTCCCGAGAAGGATCTCGATAAACTCTACTCCAACGCCTCGCGCTCCTTCAACCGCACCGAGAGCTACTCCGCCATCTGGCAAAGCTACCTCCTGAATCGCAAACTCGTCGGCCTCGTCGGCTGGCGCCAGGACGACTACGAACTCTTCGACGCCGGCACGCCGCCGACCGTCAGCCCCACCGGCCAGGTCGATCCCTTCGCCTCCTCGTGGGTTTATCCGAACGACGCCACCATCCACGCCAAGGACTCGACCGTCAGCTGGAGCGTCGTCGGCCACACGCCCGACTTCATCAAGCGCCGCCTCCCGCACGGCATGGACGTCAGCCTCTCCTACAACCGCTCGGAAAACTTCCGCCCGTCCTCCACCGTCGCCGACGTCTACGGCCGCCCGTTCTCGCCGCCCCGCGGCTCCACGCGCGACTACGGCGTCACGCTCTCGTTCGCCGACAACAAACTCGTCCTCCGCGCCATCCGCTACGAGACGCTTCAGGCGAACGACGTCAGCACGTTCTACAACACCTTCTGGCCTGGCAACGACGTCGTCCGCGCCATGAACGGCCTCCGCGGCACCAACACCTCCGAAGTGCTCATCAACCGCTGGTTCGGCTTCAAGCCCGGCGACGTCGATTACCTCCCGCTCCGCGCCGGCCTCACCAGCGGCACCAGCGCCAACCCCGGCCTCACCACCGCCGAGCGCACCGCACGCGACGCCTGGTTCGCCCGTCGCACCGCCGCCGAGTGGCTGCGCCCCGTCGATCCGCTGCTCGCGCAGACCTGGGCCTTCACCCAAAACGCCAGCGGCACCTGGTCCGCCACGCGCCCGCCCAACGTCGGCAACATCGCCGACACCGAGTCGCGCGGCACCGAAATCGAACTCACCTACAACCCGCTCCCGAACTGGCGCATGACCCTCAACGCCGTCCGCCAGGAGGCCGTGCGCACGAACTACGGCAAGGACTTCGAGGAATTCATCGCGCGTAACCTCCCGCTCTGGACCGACGGCGACGGCGTCATCGCCGCCAGCATCCGCGACCAGAACGGCTTCGAGGACATCCCGTATTTCAACAGCGTCACCGGCTCCCGCCTCGGCGTGATGGCGATCAACAACATGTATGTGCCCTACCTGAACGCCCTCGCCGCCAACAACGCCGCCGTCCAGGAGCTGCGCAAATGGCGCTTCAACTTCGTCAGCAACTACGAGTTCGTCAGCGGCCCGTTCAAGGGCTTCTCCATCGGCGGCGCCACGCGCTGGCAGGACCGCGTCGCCATCGGCTACGGCGTGAAGAAGAACGAAGCCGGCCAGTGGGTCTCCGACGTCAACCAGCCCTACTACGGCAGCGACGAACTCGACGTGGACCTCTGGCTGAAATACACCCGCCGCCTCGCCCGCGACAAAGTCCGCTGGACCATCCAGCTCAACGTGCGCGACCTCTTCGGCAGCGACGACCTCATCGCCGTCACTGCGCAACCGAACGGCACCACCGCCTCGTTCCGCATTCCTCAACCGCAGCAGTGGACGATCACCAACACCTTCGCGTTCTAGCGCTACTCCGTTGATTGAGCGCGCTTGCCGGGTAGCCCGCGACCTCCGGGCGCGGGTGCCCGGGACCCGTCCTCGGAGAGGCCGGGCTACCTCGAGTTTCCCGGGTGAAACCCTGCCGCCTAACGGAGCTGCGCTGAACCGCAGTCACGCGATGCGAGCGAAAGCTCTGCACGAGACATTCAACGCCGTTCGGTGAACGGGTCAGCTGCCGGCCCGGCCCTTGCGGCCGGGCCGCATCGTCCCCGCAGTCACGCGTCGGCGTTCGCTTTGGGAATCACGCCCCGCACGCTCGACCGATATTTCAGCCGCCCAGCAGCCGCTCGCACAACGCAATCAACCGCGCCCGCAGCGGTTGGCTGCGCTCGGCGAAACCGCGTTGGAGACGCTCGTAATCGGCGCGCCCCTCCGGCGTCTCGATCGCGATCGGCGCGAGGCCGAGCACGCGGCAGTCGTAGGGGCTCGCGCGCATGTCGACCTCGCGGATCTCGCGCGCCAGCGCGAAGCAGTCGGCCATCAGCTCGCTCGGTGTGAACGGCGCGAGTTTGAACGCCCACTTGTAGAGATCCATGTTCGCGTGCAGGCAGCCGCGCTGCTCGAGCTGCGTCGTCGTCGCGCGCTCGGGCTGCAGGCGGTTGAGCGGCCGCGCGGCGGCGGTGAAGAAACGGAACGCGTCGAAATGCGAGCAGCGGATCGGGAGCGACTCGGTGATGCGCGCGATCTCCTCGGGCGGGTAGCGCAGCGGCAGTTGCGCGTGGCGGATTTCCTCCGGCGTGAGCCGGTAGACCATCGCCCACTCGTGCAGCCCGAAGCAGGCGAACGCCGGCGGGCGCTCCGCGGTCGCGCGCAGGAGTCCGAGGAGCCACGCGAGCGACTCGCGCCGCTTCGGCTCGAACGCGCCGCAGTTCACGCGCACGCCGCCGTCGACCGCGATGTATTCCGGCCAGCGCAGGTATTCGCGCGCGGCGTCGCCGAGCAGGACGACATCCGGACCTGGATGCCAGCGGCGCAGCCAGCTCGGGCGATAGGCGTAGTATTCCCAGAGAAAATCTTCGACCGGATGCTTCTCGCCGCGCGCCTGCCGCGCCTGATGCGGATCGGTCCACCCGCGCACGCGCGCCTCGTGCGCGCGACGCCGCTCGAGCCAGTCGGACTCGGCGAGTTGCAGCGGCGCGGATGCGAGGGAGTTCACTTCGGCCACACGACAAGCGCGGTGCCCGCGAGAATCAACCCGCAACCGAGCGCCGTGCGCAGCGTGAGCGTTTCGCCGAGAAACAGCGCCGCGAGCACGAGCGTCAGCGCCAGGCTGGATTTATCGACCGCGCTCACGAGCGAGGCCGGTCCGAGTTGCAGCGCCTTGAAATAGAACAGCCACGACACGCCCGTCGCCACGCCGGAGAACGCGAGGAACATCAGCGTGTGCCGCGAAAGCACGGCGACGGCTCCGAGATTGCCCTGTAGCGCAACGAGGCCCCACGCGAACACGAGCACGACGACGGTGCGCACGGCGGTGGCGACGTTGGAGTCGACGCCGCGCACGCCGACTTTGGCGAGGATCGCCGTGAGCGCGGCGAACACCGCGGAGAGGAGAGCGTAGATCCACCACATGCCGGCGATTGTGCGCGCGATGCGGGGCGACGCGAGCCTCCGGCCAAGCCCCGCGGGTCGGGCCGCAGGGAAGGGCGCCCCGGCGATGCGGCCCGGGGCCCCTTAGCCGTTCGGCCCGGACGAAAGAGGGCCGAAACGGAAATCCGCGACCGGAAATCCGCAAATTGAGAGCACCATGCCTACGAACATCCGCACCCTCTGGCTCCGGCTGTGCCTTGCGCTCACCGCCCTCGCCAGCTTCTGCGCCGCGGCGACCGCGGCCCCGGTCACCACGCACCCGCGCATCCTTTTCCGCGCGGAGGATCTGCCCGCCCTGCGCCAGCGGATGGACCCCGACAAGAATCCCGTCTGGGCCGCCTTCAACAAGGAGATCGTCGAGAAGGCCGTCATCGCCTTCAACTCCAGCAGCACCACCGTGTATCGCCTCGTTGACCACGACGGCATCCCGAACTCCGGCGACGAATACATGGACTGGGTCCGCACCTCCTTCACCGATCACAACGGCGTGCTCCACAAGGAGGGCGACGCCGACTGGATGACCGTCCCGCAAGGCGCCGCCGACGGCAACTGGGGCAACAACGACGCGCACCCCGCCGTGCCCGAAGACGACGTCGGCCAGGACAGCGGCAACGTCCGCCTCATGACCGAGCAATACGCGATGATCTACGCCCTC
Source organism: Candidatus Didemnitutus sp. (assembly GCA_019634575.1). Lineage (NCBI taxonomy): Bacteria > Pseudomonadati > Verrucomicrobiota > Opitutia > Opitutales > Opitutaceae > Candidatus Didemnitutus > Candidatus Didemnitutus sp. The sequence continues at coordinate 2,657,376 of JAHCAY010000001.1, read as the reverse complement.
ATGGCCCGCCTCCTCGACGACGGCAAAATCGAGCACCAAGCCGACCGCGCGATGTTCCTCAACATGGCCAAGGTCTCGCTCTTCACCGTCATCGATCCCGCCTCCCAAGGCACCGATCCGAGCAACACCCTCCCGTGGCGCCAGACCGGTTTCGCCACCAACGACCGCAGTTTCTCGCAGGAAGCCTTCCCCATCACCGTGGACCTCATCTACGAGGACCTCACACCGCTCGAAAAAGCGAAGATCCGCAAAGCCTTCCTCGAATGGACCGAGCAGGCCAACGCCCACTACTACTTCGCGCCCTACCGCGTGAACGGCCAGCACCTGCCCTTCAACTCGCCCGAGCTGCTCCGCCTCAATGAACCCGAGCAGGCCGAGCGCCACAACGAAATCCGCCTCGCCCTGAACAACCACTGGGGCAACCACCTTCGCCAGATGGGCCTCTACGGCCTCGCGCTCGACCCGCAGGACGACGTGCCCTCCGCCTTCGCTGCCGTCTCCGACACCGCGGTCCCCGGCTCCATCACGTCGCAACAGTTTAATCCCGCCGACGGCTCCTGGACGCCGCTCAATTACGGAGCGCTCCGCGACGCGACGGGCGTCTGGCTTTACCTCACCGACTACGCCTACCGCCACGACGGCGCGGGCGGCCTCTCCGTCGAAGGCATCGAATACGCCTCGAACGGCCTCGGTCCCGTCGGCGTGTTCATGAGCGCGCTGCACACCGCCGGTCAGGACGACACCGCCGTGTGGGGTCCGCAGGTCTCGTTGAAAAACCACCCGCAGTGGTCGCGCGCCGTGTCCGCCTACCTCTCGATGCTCACGCCCGCGCCGCGCACGCCCAACGGCGCCTACAACTACCTCGGCTCGATCTACCAGCCGCCGATGTATGGCGACCTGGAGACGTTCACGCTGGTCAACGACCAGTTCATCAAGTTCCTCGCGCCGCTCGCGCTCACCGACGCGCGCATCAACGGCACCGCTTCCGACACCGTGCAAGCCGTCCGCTACATCCAGCAAAACCTCGCGAAGGGCGGCCCCACCAAACTCGCCGAGCGCATCGCCGGCACCCGCTCGGAAAAACGCCTGCGCGACTCGATCTACTATTTCCTCCTCTTCGATCCGTCGCCCGACACGCCGGCCGCCGCCGATCCGCGTCCCGCGATGCAGCCGCTCGATTTCTACGCCGCGCACACCGTCGCCGGCAAAGAGATGGGCACCTACTTCGGCCGCACCGGCCAGACCGCGAGCGACACCTACTTCCACTTCCGCACGGACTGGAACCAGATCAATCACCAGCGCGGCGACTCGCTCTCTTTCGGTCTCTGGAAAAACGGCCTCTGGCTCACCAAGGTCATGACCGGCTACGGCGGTCTCCAGGGCGCCTCCGACTACCGCAACGCCCTCAGTCTCCAGAACGGCGTGCCCGACCCGAGCACGCAAAACCAGACCAACGAAGTCGTCGCCGCCGAGCACGGCAGCCAGTGGTTCTACAGCCCGCACGGCGACCCCGCCATCACCGCGCGCAGCCTCCGCAGTGAGCTCGCCTACTTCACCGCCGACGCCACCGAACTCTACAACCACTACCACTACGCGAATCTCCAGGAGATCACGCACGCCTCGCGCTCCATCGTCTGGCTCAAGCCCAACCACGTCGTCGTTTACGACCGCGCCAGCTCGAAATCCGCCGGCTACTACAAACGCTTTTTCCTGAACCTCCCGGAAAACACCGCGAAATACGGCGGCGCGCCCAGCGTCGTCGGCAATCTCGTGCACGCCACCGCCAAGGACGGCGGCGTCGCCAAGGCCGAGCTCTTCGTCTCCGCGCTCCTGCCTGTCGGCGCCACGCCGCAAATCACCGATCAGGAAAGCGGTGACCCCGGCGACGGCGAAGACAAGGAGAAGGCCCGCATGTTCACCGAGGCGCCAGGCGCTCCGCAGGACGCGCGATTCCTCCACGTGCTCCAAGGCACCGACGCCGGCGTCGCCACGCCCGAGTCCACGCAACTGCTCCAAAGCACCGCCGGCACCGCCTTCGAAGGCGCCGCCGTCGGCGCGCGCGTCGTGCTCTTCAAGAAGAACCTCGGCGACACCGTCGCCACGCTCACCTACGTCACGCCGGTCGGCGTCACCGAGCACTACATCACCGGCCTCGCGCCGCTCGCCGGCTACAGCGTCACGCAACTCGCCGTCGCCGGCGGCACGAGCGTCACGCTCACCGCCGACGCCGCTGCCACGCTCCACGCCGACAACGGCGGCGTGCTCACGCTCGGCGTCGCCGCGCTCCCGACCGTCGCGCTGAAAGCTTCCGCCGCCTCCGTCGCGGAAGCCGCCGGCACGCCGGTCACGTTCACCGTCTCGCGCTCCGGCGACGTGAGCGCGCCGCTCACCGTTTCGCTCGGTCTCGATCCGGTCATCTCGGCCGCGAGTGCCGCCGACGTCACCGGCCTGCCGTCGCAGATCACCATCCCCGCCGGCAGCGGCAGCGCCTCCTTCGACGTCACGCCGGTCAACGACGGCGTCACCGAAGGCAGCGAAGCTCTCGTCGTCAAACTCGCGCCCGGCGCCGGCTATCATGTGGACGCCGCCGCCGAGACCGCCACCGTCGCGCTCCTCGAAACCTTGCCCGCCTCCGGCCACGTCCAGTTCTCCGCGACGAATTTCAACGTCGCCGAAAACACCGCCTCCGGTCACGGCACGCTCACGGTCACGCGCACCGGCGGCTTCGAGACCGCGCTCACCGTCCACTACTCGATCACCGGCGGCACCGCCGTCGCCGGCACCGATTACACCACCGTCAGCGGCGACCTCGTCTGGACCGAGAACGAGAGCGCCGCGAAGACGATCGACATTCCGATCATCGACAACGCCGTGCCGAACGGCGCGCGCAACATCGCCGTCACGCTCACCGCGCCTTCCATCGCCGGCGCCATCGGCGCGCCCGCCCTCGCCACGCTCACCATCGGCGACGACGAGACGCCCGGCGGCACCGACTTCGGCGGCGGCAACAATAACAACAACGGCGGCGGCACTCCCGTCGTCCCGCTCACGCCGGGCGAAGGCACGCTGCAATTCGCCGCAGCCGACTACACCGTCAGCGAAGCCGCCGGCACCGCGCAGCTCCACGTCTCCCGCACTTTGAGCAGCGTCGGCGTCGTGAGCGTCAGCTACTACACGCTCGCCTACTCCGCCATCGGCGGCACCGACTACCAGGCGGGTGGCGGCACCGTGACGTTCGCCGACGGCGAGACCGACAAAATCATCTCGATCCCGGTTTACGACAACGCCACGCCGCAGGCCTCGCGCTACTTCAAGGTCGCGCTTCAAGGCGCCGGCAACGGCGGCGTGCTCGGCGCGCTCGTCGAGTCCACCGTCACCATCACCGACGACGACGGCGGCACGCCCCCGCCCGACGGTGGCGGCAATAACAACAACGGCGGCGGCGTGATCGTCGTCCCGCCCGCCAATCCCGCCAACCCCGGCTCGTTCTCCTTCGCCTCGACCGCGCTCTCCGTCAACGAAGGCGCCGGCTTCGCCACGCTCACCGTCAATCGCGTCGGCGGCACCGACGGCGCCGTCAGCGTGAACTACTACACGCTCGCCGGCTCCGCGCACTCCGGCACCGAATACGGCTACACCTTCGGCACGCTCCACTGGGCCGCCGGTGAGAGCCAGGCGCAGACCATCGACATCCCGCTCGTGGACGACGCCGAGGAGGAGCCGACCAAGAGTTTCCAGCTCACGCTCGATTCGCCCGCCGGCGGCGCGACGCTCGGCGCCGGCTCCACCGCCACCATCACGATCCTCGACGACGAGGTCGTTTACCACGTCGGCCCGAACCAGCAGTTCGCCAGCCTCGCCGAGGTGCCGTGGACGACGCTCGCGCCTGGCAACATCGTGCGCATCCACTGGCGCGCCGAAGCCTACAAGGAAAAGCTCCTTCTCTCCGCGCGCGGCACCGCCGAAAAGCCGATCAAGATCGAAGGCGTTGCCGGTCCTGCCGGCGAACTCCCCGTGATCGACGGCACCGGCGCCACCGCCGCCGCCAACATCGGCTACGCGCCGTGGTTCGGCGACGTCATGGAGCGCTCGATCATCGCCGTCGCGCGCAACGCCACGCAGCCGTCCGCCTACAAGCCCGGCTACCTGGTCATCTCGAACCTCGAACTCACGATGAGCGGCGCGCAAAACCCGATGCCGACCTACGTGAAACCCGACGGCTCCGCGGGCACTTACTACACGAGCGCCGGCGCGATCTTCCTCTACGGCGCCGAGCACGTCACCGTCCGCGATTGCGACATCCATGACACGCCCAACGGCATCGTCGCTGCCTCCGGCTCCTCCGAAGCCGCGCTCACGCGCGACCTCACCGTCGAGCACTGCTGGCTCTACCACGCCGGCAAGGGCGGCAGCTACAACGGCTCCAACCTCGTCACCGAGGCGATCCGCGTCACCGTGCAATTCTCGCGCCTCGACCGCGGCCTCAACGGCAGCAACACGCCCAACGTCCTCGACCGCTCCGCCGGCGTCGTCGTCCGCTACAACCGCATCGAAGGCGGCGCGAATCTGCTCTCGTTCATCGAGCCGGTCAGCGCGCCCGCGCTCATCGTCGCCGATCCGTCGTTCGCCACCACGCACGTTTACGGCAACATCCTCCGCAACGGCGGCGGCGACTACGGCACCGACGGCAGCACGCTCATCCGCTACGGCGGCGACTGGAGCAGCGCCGCCAACTTCCGCGCGGGCACGCTGCACTTCCACCACAACACCGTGGTCATGGATTCGCAGCGCTGGTCCACGTCGCTGTTCAACCTCACGCTCGCCGCCGCGCAAGTGGTCGCGAACAACAACGTCGTCCATCGCGTGAAGTCCGGCGCCGGTCCGTTCGATCTCATCAACTCCGGTCGCAACATCGTCCTCGGCCGCAACTGGACGACGAGCAACGTCACCGTCGGCGGCAACGCCGTGGGTGGCACCGCGCTCGTCCTCAAGGGCGCGAGTCCCGGCTTCGTGAATCTCGCCACCGGCGACCTCCACCCCGCCGCCGGCTCGCCGCTCCTCGACGCCGCGCAACCGCTCCCCGCGGGCGCACTGCCGGTCGAGTTCGAATACCTCCCCGAGGCCGACGGCCAGCCACGCACCACGCAAGGCGCCGCGCCCGATCTCGGCGCCCTCGAAGTCGCGCCTGGCTCCTGAGTTTTTTCAACGTCGCCCGCGATCCGCTCCCGGATCGCGGGCTTCTTTCTTCACCACACCACCTTTCGCATCGCCATGCTCGCCCGCCACCTCCTCGCCACCGCCACGCTCGCTCTCGCGACCGCCACCGCGCTCGCGCAACCGCTCCACTACACCAAGGCCGTCCAACTCGTGGACGAAATCACCGCCGCGCAGGACGCCGGCGTGTTCAACGACGAACTCGGCCGACCGCTCAACCGCTACGGCGGCAACTGGACCAGCGCCGAGCAATCCTACATCCGCTTCGCCGATCTCGAGCACGGCCACTGGCCCGGCAATCTCACCAAGTGCTCCCCGCTCGTCTCGCGCCTGCTGCAGGCGTGCTACAACTGGAATTGGAAAAACTACTCCTTCCTCGATCCGCTCACGCTCACGACGCAGTCCGTCGCCAGCCCCGCGCCCTACCAATACATCGCGCTCCTCAAGCAGGGCAAAGGCTTCGCCGCGCGCCTCACGCGCCTCGACCAGTGGCAGGCCGGCGACCTGCTCTTCTGGTGGAAACCCGGCTCCGATCTCAACGACCACGCGATGATCATTTCGGCCGTGAACTGGGCCAGCGCGAAGAACTACCCGACGAACCTCGCCGCCTCCGACCCCACACTCGCCAACACGACCTACTACGAAGTCGAGATCATCGACAGCACCGAGAACATCCACACCGCCGACTCGCGTCTCGTGAACGTGAACGGCACGCCGACCTTCATCGCCGGTGTCGGCACCGCCACGATCGGCGTGCTCGTGGACCGCACGACGCTCGAGATCGTCGCCACGACGTGGAGCCTCCCGACTTCGAATTACCAGACGCAACCCAACGGCTGGCTCCAGGGCCTCACGAGCCGCCTCAAGCGAGTTCCCCAATGGGAAATCGCCGTCGGCCGTATGCCGTGAGCGCGGGCCGGCCGCGGCGACGTGGGTTCACCCTCGTCGAGATCATGCTCGTGGTGGTCCTCATCGGGCTGCTCGCGGCGATCGCGTTGCCGGGATTCCAGCGAGTGAAACGCGCGGCGGTCGCGCGCCGCTACTTCAACGACGCGCGCCAGATCCGCGACGGCGCGGAGCGCTACGCGCTCGAGCACGGCGACTTTCCGCCGAACGGCATCGCCGCGCTCCACCCCGCGTTGCACGGCTACGTGCCGGAAAAACTCTTCAATGTCACGACCCCCATCGGCGGCGTCTGGGATTGGGACTACGGCGAGAACGGCTTCACTGCGTCGATCTCCGTCTTCCAATACACGGCCACCGACGCGGAGCTCCGCGCGATCGATCGCACCTTCGACGACGGCGACCTCACCACCGGCGCGCTGCGGCGCATCAGCGACAAGTTCGTCTACGTGATCCAGCCTTGAGCGCGCCGCTCATCGTGCGGGCGCGAGTTGCTTGAGCCGGCGTTCCGCGGCCTCGGCTTGGTCCGGCCGGTCGGTTGCGCGATACAGTGCAGCGAGTCGTGTGAGGGTCAGCTGTCGCACGCGCGTCTGTCGCGGCGTGAGCTGCCCGGCGAGCGATTCAAACCCTCGGTCGGCGGCGAGCAGGTTTTCCTCGGCTTCGGTTCTGCGACCGAGACCGACCAACGCGGCGCCGAGGTGGGATTGCGCGATGAAAGGCAGCGGCTGCCGTTCGTCCACCGCGCGATGTGCGGCGAGCGAGGTGCGCAGCTCGATCTCGGCCTCCGCGAATTTCTCTTCCGCCACGAGAATGCCGCCGAGCTGCGTGCGCAACGCGAGCACTTCCGGGTGCATCGCGCCGAGGCGGCGCGCCGATGGCTCGATGACTTCGCGGCACATCGCTTCGGCTTTCTCCAGATGGCCCTCCTCGGAGTAGACAGCGGCGAGTGCCCCGCCCATGCGGAGCACGTTCTGATGCCCTTCGCCGTGGACGGCCCGGGTTTGCGCGTAGACTTCCTCGAAGACGCCGGCTGCCTCGTCCCACCGCGCCTGCGCGCTCAAGACATGGCCGAGATTGCCGAGAGTGAGCAAGGTGTCCGGGTGATCCGGCCCGAGCACGCGGCGAGCGATCGGGACGACTTCGCGGAAACGTGCCTCGGCTTCGGCCAGCCGGCCGAGCGCCCAGTTCGCGCCGGCGAGATCGTTGAGCGACTCGATCGTGTCGGGCGCTTCGGGACCGAGCACGCGTTTGCGCGTCTCGGCCGTGCGCGTGAGGATTTCACGCGCTTCGATGAATTGCCCTTGGTCGAGCAGCGCCGTGGCCACCTCGTTGGCGGCGGTGAGCGTGTCGGCGTGCTCCGGTCCTTGCAGGCGGGTGCGGCGCGCCAGCAGGTCGCGACGGAGTTGGAGGGCTTGGGCGAGCTTGTCCTCGCCGATCCAGATTCGGGCGAGCGTTTGCTCCGCGGCGAGTGTGGCCCCGCTGTCCGCGCCCAGCGTGCGCCGCAGCGCGGCGATGTTGGGCGGCAGCAGGCGCTCAGCCTCGGAGAATTGCGCGGAAGCCGCGAGCGAAGCACATTGAGCAGTGACGAGCCGCCACGTGGCGGCATCGTCGAGTCCCTGCTGCCGGCGGAGCCGGACGGCGGCGGCGAATTGTTCGGCGGCTTTGGCGTATTCTCCGAGTGAGTGCAGCGCTTCGCCGAGCGTCGCGCGCAGGGCGGATTCGACGGCCGGTTCCTTGGCGAAACGTCCGCCGATGCGGGCCGCGGCGGCGTCGAGCGCGGTGCGGAGCTTCATGTCGCGGTCGGCCTGCGCGCCGGGTTTCGATGGGAGCAGGATGTCCTTCTGGAAAAACTCCACCAGCGCGCGGGCGGTGGCGGCCTCGGTGGCCGCCTGGCGCTCGGCCCGGCGGGCACGCACCGCAAGCACCGTGCTGGCGACGATGCCGATGGTCAGCGCCGCGCCGGTGCCGGCCGCGACGGCGAGCATCGTGCGATGGCGGCGGGCGAAGCGCCGGAACTGCGTGCCCGCACCGGGTGCGCGGGCGAGGATCGGTTCGCCGGCGAGAAAACGCCGCAAATCCTCCGCCAGTGCCGCCGCGTCGGCGTAGCGGCGGGCGGGATCGCGCTCGAGGCACTTCAGACAGATGACGACGAGGTCGCGCGGCGTCGCGGGTGCGAGCAGGCGCAGTGGCGGGATCTCGCTCTGATCGAGCAGCGCGGGCAACTCCGCGGCCGTGGCGCCGGCAAACGGAGTGCGGCCGGCCAGCATCTCGTAGAGGACGACGCCGAGGGCGTAGACATCGCTGGGGATGCCGAGCGCGGTGCTGCCGCGCTGCACCGCCTCGGGGGCGAGGTAGTGCGGCGTGCCGAGCACGAGAGAGGCGGCGGTCAGGTCGCCGCCGGGCTCGAGTTGCGCCGCGAGGCCGAAATCCGCGAGGAGCGGCTCCTCGCCGTCGAGGAGGATGTTCGAGGGCTTGATGTCGCGGTGCAGCACGTCCGCGCCGTGCGCATAGGTAAGGGCCGAGGCGATCTTTTGTGCGAGGGCGGCGGCGGCGCGAGGGGCGAGCGGGCCGCGGCGCAGGCGCTGGCCGAGATCGCCGCCCTCGAGGTAGTCCATCGCGAAGTAGGCGAAGCCGTCCGCGCGGCCGGAATCGTGGAGCGTGACGATGTGCGGGTGGCGGAGGCGCGCGACGGTTTGCGCCTCGCGCAGGAAACGTTGCGCGAGGTCGAGCGTGCCGGCGGTCTCGGCGAGGACCTTCAACGCGACGACCCGGTCGAGGCGCGGTTGACGCGCGGCGTAGACGCGGCCCATGCCGCCGCGTCCGATCTCGTCGATGATGTCGTAGGGTCCGATGCGTTCCGGCAGTTGCCCGCCGAACGGCGAGCGCGAGGTGGCGGTGGCGGCCGGCGACGGGAGCGGGTCGCCCTCCGCGAGATCGAGAGCGAGCGCGCGCTGTCCGGCGCACAGCAGGCAGAGCCCGCCGATCCCGAACGGCGTGGCCGTGGAGCGGTGGCAATGCGGGCAGAGTTGAATGGGCGCGGGCGAAGACATCTTCAGCAGCGGATTGCCGGATTTGGCCGCGGAAATTTCATGCCGTGAATCAGCCGCGCAGGATCGCGAGCAAGTGTCGCATTTCCTGTTCGATCTCGCCCGGATCGCGGACGCTGGCGGCGATCTCCAGGCGCACGATTTCGGCGTAGCGGCGATTCAGGCGAAAGATCCGCACCGCGACCGTGGCGCGGGCGACACCGAGTTTTTCCGCGATGATGGCGTATTCGTTTTGCGACGGGCTGGAACTGAGGAACGGGCGCAACGCGGCGAATTCGGCGGCGTGGCCCGCCTCGGTCTGCTCGGCCTCGAGGCGGCGGAGCGCCTGCGCGAAGAGCGCCAGCGCCCAGCCGCGTTCGTAGGTGGCACCGGGATCGAGCTGGGGCTGGTCGATGACGGCGAACTCGCGCTCGGCGTCGAGCGCGGTCCAGTCGAGCACGCGGGCGCCGCCGCCGCGCTTCTGGGTGTTCTCGCGTTCGTGGTGGCGGGCGACGAAGTGTTTCAGCGCGCCGATGAGGTAGCCGCGGAAGCGACCCTTCTCGGGATCGGGCCGGTCGAGGAAATCGCCTTCGATGATGTAGGCGAAGAAGCCCTGGGTGAGGTCCTCGGCATCGGCCGCGGCGTAGCCGCGCCGGCGGAGGTAGCCGTAGATCGGGAGCCAGTAGGTGCGGCAAAGCTGCTCGAGCGCTTCGCGGCGGCGCGCGGAGTCGCGACGCGAATCGAGGACGACGGTCCACTGCGTGGAGCCGAACGCGCCCTCGCCGGCGGCGGCGGAGGGCGCGGGATCGGAACGTGAGGCGGTCTCGGGCATCGGGGGTCAGGCGAAGCGGAGCAATTTAACCACAGATGAACACAGATGGACACAGATAGGAAACGGCCGACGAACCGGTTCGGTATCTGTGTCCATCTGTGGTTTTCTGCGGGGATCGAAATAGGTTCAGTCGCGGAGTAGGAGGCGGCGGACGCCTGCGCTCGGCGGGTCGGTGATGAAATGCAGCTTCACCGGCCAGGCGTTCGATGCGACGAAGGCTTGGAGCGCGGCGTGCGCGGCGGGATTGTTGAGCACGGCGCCGCTGACGCCGCAGGTGATTTCCTGGCCGCCGGGGAAAAGCTTTTCGGTGACGAGGCGGCCTTGCGCAACGAGTTCGCCGACCGAGCTGGCGAGGGCGATTTGCGCGGGGCGGCAGCCGTTTTGCGCGAGCTCGATCACGCGCGGGGCGAAGGCGGCGGTCCGGGCGTTCACCTCGGGATCGGCGTAGAGCGCGCCCTTGATCGCGGTGGCATCGGCGAGGCCGAGGTGCGTTTGGAGCGCAGCGCCGAGGCCGGTGGCGGGCGACCAGCCGGAGAGTTCCATCAGCGCGGCGGCGATGGCGCGGCGGCCGAGTTCGTAGCCGCTGCCGGGATCGCCGAAACGCCAGCCGAGCCCGCCCGCGAAGTGCACGGAGCCGTCGGGCGCGCGCGCGGCGACGAACGAGCCGGTGCCGGCGTGCAACACGAGGCCGGGCGCGCCGCCGGTGGCGAGTTCGAGCACGGGGAGCGAGTCGGGCCCGTGCGTCACGGTGCCGTAGTCGTGGAGCTGCGCGACGATCTCACGCCAGGTGACGGCACTGCCGGCGACGTAGAGGCGGGTGGCGGAAATTTTCGATTTCGGATTTTCGATCTTCGATTCGGTGAGCAGGGCTTCGAGCGCGGCGAGGAGGACCGTGCGCGCCTGGTCGGCGCCGAGGTGGCTGGGGTTGCAGCCGGGACCGACGTGCCGCGCGACGATGTTGCCCGCGGAGTCCACGAGGAGGAGTTCGGTCTTGGTGCCGCCGCCGTCGACGCCGATGCGGTAAGAGGGGTTCGCCACGCGGAAACGAAAGCCGGGAAAGGGAAGCGCGACGAACCAAAATCCGCGGCGTGACGTGGGCCGATGGGCGAGGGCGCGGCGGCCACTCGGCTGTAGGAGCCGGCTTGCAGGGGATTTCTCCGGAATCGGAAACGACTCACGCGGGCGAGTGTCTTTGGTCGCCTGCGAGCAGGCTCCTACATGAGTGGATTCGTGGCGGCAGGGAGCGAGCGGTCGTGCGGTCGGCTCGCTGGTGCTCGCCGCTACGGATTGCTCAGTAGAACCAGGTCAGCGCGATGGAGCCGAAGACGTCGTTGCGCGGCTGGCCGCGGAATTCCTTCGTGCGCATGTTCTGCGTGTAGGTGACCTGGAAGCGCGGGAGCGCGACGACGAGGCCGCCGGCGAAGTCGCCCATGAACGGGCGTTTGTCGACCGAGTGGCTGTCGCGCCAGGTGTTGCCGTCGAGGAAGATGTTGCGGGCGACGGCGCGGGCTTCGGCGCTGAGGAAGAGGTGGGTGGAGAAACCGGCCTTGGCGCGGGCGTTGGCCATGCTGCCGCCGGCGGGGCGGATGAGGTCGGCGCCGAAATCGGGCGGGAGATTCCAGCCGAGGCGCACGCGCGCGCCGGCGGCGAGGTGCGTGTAGACGTTGCCGAGGGTGATGCGGGCGCGGCTGATGAAGTCGAAGAGCCGGTGGCCGTCGGCGATGAAGGTGTAGTTCCGGTAGCGGCGTTCCCACGAGAGCATGAGCGCGGGTTCGTCGTGGAGCTGGTTGGCCCAGCCTTGGGCGTGCGGGACGTGGATGACGTCGTGCCAGCCGTTCTGCGCTTCCTGTCCGAGGGCGGAGGGGCCGACGACGCCGAGGGAGAGCTCGACGATACGGAGCATGCTGCCGTCCTTCTCCTGCGCCTGCGCGAGCATCGAGGCGTAGAGCCAGCCGGCGTAGGGGCGGTCGTCGGGGATGCGGGTGGTGGTCGCGGTGTCGGTGGGCGTGTAGATGTCCTGCCCGAGGGCGAGGCCGACCTTGTAGCGTTGCTGGGCCTCGATACCGCGCAGCGTGGGGATGAATTCCGAGACCTTCTTCAGGAGCTGTTGCGACCGGTCGAGGGTCGTCTCGCCGAGCCAAAGGAACTTGAAGCCGTTGGTGTAGTGCCGGTCGGTGCCGGCGAAGTATTTGTCGTTCTCCGTGAGGACCGTGAACGAGCCGCGCCGCACCGAGAGGTCGTGCCAGATCGGGTCGTCGTTGCCGCGGGCCGTGGCGCCGAGCGCGAGGCTCAGCGCCGCGAGAAGCGTGAGGCGAGGGCTCAACCGCGGAACGCGATGACCTCGATCTCGACGCGCGAGTCGAGCGGGAGCTTGGCGACCTGGACGGTGGAGCGTGCGGGCTTGTGCGGGGCGAAGGCGGCTTCGTAGAGCGGATTCAGTTTCGGGAAGTCCGCCATGTCCTTGAGGAATACGGTGGATTTCACGACGTGCTGTGTGGTGAGGCCGGCGGCGGCGAGGACGGCGGCGACGTTGGCGAGGACCTGCTTGGTCTGCGCCTCGAAGTCGTCGGAGCAGAGCTTGCCGGTGGCGGGGTCGATCGGAATCTGGCCGGAGCAGAAGACGTAGGCGCCGGTGTCGATCGCTTGGGAATAGGGCCCGATGGCCGCGGGGGCGTGGGGGGTGGAGACGATTTTCATGAGGATGCCGGAAGGAGAACGCGGAACGGGAAGGAGAACGAGAAAGATTTCGAACCACGGTCGCGGCGGCGGCCGCGCGGGCGCAAATGCGGTTGCGGCGTCGCGGGGCGGCCGGCAGAAGAGGCGGCATGAATCGGCACTTCGGGAGGGCCACCCTGTGCGGGCTGGCAGCGCTCGCGGCGATCGCGTGCGCCGACGAGAAGAAGCCCGCCGGCGGCAGCGTGCCGCGGCTCATACCGGTGGAGGATTTCGCGCGCGCGCCGCAGTTTTTCTCGCCTGCGCTTTCGCCGGATGGGGCCTACGTCGGCTACATCGTGCAGAAGGAAGAGAATTCGGGCGTCGGTTTCCTCGATGTCGCGACGGGGAAGGCCGAGTTTCTCTGGGCGAGGCGGGACAAGGCCTTCCAATTCAAGAACGACGTCTACGGCTTCGAGTGGGTCGGCGATCGCCGCATCGTGATGATGACCTCGATGGGCTGGGTGGCCGTGGATGCGAATCGCGAGCACCTGCGTTATCTGACGGGTTTCGGTCGCTGGGCCGATGAGCATCCGGGCCAGTATTCGCTCGGCGCGCCGGAGCTTTTTCTCCCGGACGCGATCATTCACGAGAAACTGTATGATGCCAAGCGGCTGCTGGTGAGCGTGGCACCCACCGAGGTCGGCGCGGACCGCGTGCACCCCGACGTTTTCCGGCTCAACACCGAGAATGGCGCGTTCAATTCCGTGATGAAAAACCCGGGCAACGTCAGCGCGTGGCTCGCGGACTGGAATGGCGCGGTGCGTTTCGGCCTCGTGAGCGACGGCGTGAACGCGAGCCTGATCTTCCGCCGCAAACCCGACGACGCGTGGAGCCAGCCGATCCCGTTCGGCCAGGACACGATCGGCCACGGCTTCGCGGGCATCGCCGGCGACGGCGAGACACTGTATGTCTTCAAACCCAACGCGAAGGGCCGCAAGGCGCTCTACGCGCACAACCTCGCGACCGGCGAGGTGAGCGGACCGCTCTTCCAACACGACAAATACGACGTGCAGTCGGCGATATTCTCCCCGAAACACCAGCGATTGCTCGGCGTGCGCTACGTCACGGAAGGCCCGCGCCAATTCTGGTTCGAGCCCGCGCTCGCCACGTTGCAGAAGCAGATCGATGCGGCGCATCCGGGACTCGTGAACCTGATCGTCAATATGGATCGCGAGTTGCACCGGATGCTCGTCTACTCGTTCTCGGCGCGCGAGGCGGGGTATTTCACGCTCCTCGATCTCGAAAGCGGCCAAAGCAAGCCGCTCGCCGCCGTGCGGCCCTGGATCAAGGCTTCGGAAATGGCGGACATGTTCCCCGTCGCCTGCAAGGCGCGCGATGGACTGGAGATCAATGGCTACCTCACGATCCCCGTCGGGCGCGGCCAAAAGAATCACCCCATGGTCGTCTTCGTGCACGGCGGTCCCTACGGCGTGCGCGACGAATGGGGTTTCGATCCGCTCGTGCAGTTCCTCGCCAATCGCGGCTACGCCGTGCTGCAGGTGAACTACCGCGGCTCGGGCGGCTACGGCGACGAATTCTACCTGAAGGGGCGCCACGAAATCGGCGCCAAGATCGAGGACGACATCGAGGACATGACGCGTTGGGCGGTGAAGCAGGACTTCGCCGATCCGCGCCGCGTCGCGATCATGGGCGCGAGTTACGGCGGCTACAGCACCCTGATGGCGCTCGCCCGCACGCCGGACTTGTTCCGTTGCGGTGTCGCCTGCATGGCGGTGACGAATTGGGTCAGCCTTTCCGACGATTTGATCGAGGAGCACCTGATTGAAGCCATCAACTGGTGGCGCACGCAGATCGGCGGCATCGACAATCCCGAGGAGAAGCATCGACTCGCCGACGTGTCACCGGTGAATCTCGCTGCGAAGATCACCGCTCCGCTCTTCATCATGCACGGCGAGGATGACAGTCGCGTGCCGATCCGCCAGGCCCGCGCGATGGTGTCGGCGCTGAAAAAGGCCGGCCATCCGCCGGAGACGATGTTCCTCGATCAGGTGGGTCATTGGTGGCCGTCCGACAAGAAAGGCGCCGAATTCCTGACGAAGCTCGAAGCCTTCCTCGCGAAGAACCTCGCGCCGTGAGACGCGAGCGCGGCGCGCGAAGGACCGCGCGTCGGGCGCGGCTTTTCGTTTGCGAGGGCGTCAGCGCGGCGGCAAAACATCGGGCATGAATCGGCACTTCGGGAGGGCCACCCTGTGCGGGCTGGCAGCGCTCGCGGCGGTCGCGTGCGCCGAGGAAAAAGCCGCCGGCGGCAGCGTGCCGCGGCTCATACCGGTGAAGGATTTCGCGCGCATGGACGAGGTGCTCGGCGCCAAACTGTCTCCGGACGGCGAGATGCTGGGGATGGTGACTTTTGGCGAGGATCGGCGCATGGTGACGCTGCTCGAGCTGGCATCCGGCAAGGCGCAGTCCGTGCGCCTGGGCAATGTCGCGAGCTCGAAACTGGATTATTGGTATTTCAAGCAGGTCGACGACTTCGACTGGGCAGGGGACGAGCGGGTGATCATCTATTCGGGCGTGCCGGCCACCGACAGCACCGGAGGAGTGAGCTCGGCGGACAAGCGTGCGGAAAACTGGATCGGTCTCTCCGGCGACAGCCGCAGGCGCCAGCAGTTTTCCGGATCGGCCGACAACCTGATCCAGGATGTGGTGCTGCACGTCTTCGACTCGCGGACCGCGCTGATGCAACAAGCGCCGTCCGACAAGGAGTGGCTGCATCCCAACGTGGTGGAAATGGACATTCGCACGGGCGAATACCGGCAGGTGGAAAAGAATCCCGGCGACGTGAACTTCTGGTTGGCCGACGAAAAAGGCATGCTGCGCGTCGCGTTGGTGGCGGAGAATGGTTTGCTGCAAGTGCGAGATCGCGAGCTCCAGGGCGGCGCGTGGCGCGAGCGGCCTGACGTGAAGTTGCGGCCTGGAGAGACGCAGGTGCTGGCGGTGCGGGCGCAGCAGCTTTATTTCTCGCAGCTGGGCGAGGACGGGCGTTGGGCGCTCTACGCTTACGATTTGAGCGCGCAGCCGACGCAAGCCCGCTTGGTTTTCGCCGACCCGGAATACGACGTGGCGTCCGCCGCGACGCTGAGAATCGGCGGACAGCGGCTCCCTGCGCTGTTCTTCGAGCACGGCACCGGTCGGTTGCTCGGGGTCCGCTACGTCGCCGACGGCCCGAAGCAGCACTGGTTCGATGCGGGCATGGCGGAGATTCAGCAGAAACTGGATGCCGTATTCCCCGACCAGGTGAGCATCGTGGTCGACACCGACGCGGCCGGGCGGAACCTGCTCGTTTTTTCCAGT
Organism: Candidatus Didemnitutus sp.; assembly: GCA_019634575.1. NCBI lineage: Bacteria > Pseudomonadati > Verrucomicrobiota > Opitutia > Opitutales > Opitutaceae > Candidatus Didemnitutus > Candidatus Didemnitutus sp. Next base: position 2,641,374 of record JAHCAY010000001.1, on the reverse strand, counting down.
TCGGCGAAAAGTCCCGGCGCATTCTTCCTTCTCAACCAGGAGACGTGGAAAATGAAACCGGTCGCGTCGGTGCGGCGTTGGGTGAATCCGCAGGAGGCGGCGGAAATGTTTCCCATCGCCCTGAAAGCGCGCGACGGACTGCCGCTGCACGGTTACCTGACATTGCCGCCGGGCGCGGGCCAGACGAGGCTTCCGCTGGTGGTGATGGTTCACGACGGCCCGGGTGTCCGTGATGTGTGGGGTTACGACGCCACCGTGCAATTCATCGCGAATCGCGGTTACGCCGTGTTGCAGGTGAACTACCGGGGCTCGCCCGGCTACGGGGAGCGTTTCCGGCGATCCGGGCGCGATGGAAATTTCGGCGCGATCGTCGACGACGTGGTGGACGCGACGCGCTGGGTGGTGCAGCGGCGGATCGCCGATCCGCAGCGCATCGCGATCATGGGGCTCGGTCTGGGCGGCTATGCGGCGTTGAGCGCAATGGGTCGGAGCCCGGAACTCTATCGTTGCGGGGTGGGCGTCGGTGCGTTGTGCGACTGGCAGGATCTGGCCCGGCGCAAGGATTCGCCGGAGTATGCCCGGATGTATGCTTTCTGGATGCAGGCGCTCGACCTCGCGGAAGGCTCGGCGTCGGCGCGGTCCCTCATCGACAATTCGCCCGTCGCCCGGGCGAAGGAAATCCAGGGACCGATACTGCTCATGCACAGCGAGACCGATCAGGTGGTCCCCGTGGCGCAGGCGCAGGCGATGAAAGCCGCCCTGAAGCGCGAGCGAAAGGCAGTTGAACTGAAAACCTTCGACTTGGTGGGGCACGGCTATCTTCGCGGCGATCCCGGCGAGGAGTTCCTCACGGATATCGCGCGATTCCTCGCCTCGAACCTCCGTCCGCGTCCGCCCGCCGCGGCGGCGGCGAAATGATCGGCGTGCCTCCGTGTGCTCGCTTGTGAGGGAACACGCGCGCTCGCGCGGCGCGGCTTTTCGTTTGCGAGGGCGTCAGCGCGGCGGCAGAACATCGGGCATGAATCGGCACTTCGGGAGGGCCACCCTGTGCGGGCTGGCGGGGCTCGCGTTGCTGGCGTGCGCGGAAGCGCGGACGGACGCGGAGAAATCAACCGGTGCGTCGGCGGTGCCGCCGCTCCTGCCCGTCGAGGACTTCGCGCGGCCGCCCGACATCACGGCCGCCAAACTCTCGCCTGACGGCAAGCAGCTCGGTTACCGCTTCGCGCGCGAGAAGCGGTTCGAGTTGGGCGTGATGCCGCTGGAGACGGAGCGCGCGCGGTCGTTCAGCTACGGCTACTGGCCGGTGGCCGGCTTCGATTGGCTGACCTCCGAGCGCTTGTTGATCTGGGAAGGCGGACTGGCGGCGATCAACCGCAACTTCAGCATGATGACCGGCCTCACCGGCTGGATTCGCCACGAGACCCAGCGCGGCGATGCCAATTATCTCTGGACCGACGAGGTGCTCGGCCACCGCGGGCCCGACAAGCAGCGGATTCTGCTCAACGATTTCGACCACAAGGGCTGGGGCAAGAAAGCCGAGTGGTTCCCGAACGTGCTGGAGATGGACGCGGCGAGCGCGATGTTCCGCACCTACATCCTGAATCCCGGCCGTGTCGCGCAGTGGCTGCAAGGGTGGGACGGCGAAGTGCGGTTCGGCGTCGTGAAGGGCGAGAAAGTCGAAGACCCCTACCAACTGATCCAGCGCGACGACCCCGGCCAACCGTGGCGCCAACGCGAGCTGGGCGAACGCGCGCGGCATTTCTGGCTCTCCGGCATCAGCGCCGACGGCGGCACGCTTTACCTCTCGCGCGAGGGACCGACGCGGCGCTGGGAACTGGCCGAACTCGACTTGAAAACGGGGACGGTGGCCGAGGCGCCGCTGTTCCGCGCGGGCGATTACGATCTCACGCCGCCGGAGTGGACGCCGGAGTTCGCGGGCGAGGAACTGGCCAAGCCGATTTTTTCGGAAGGTTACCAGCGCCTCCTCGGCGTGCGCTACGTCACCGATGGGCCGCACGAATACTGGTTCAATCCCGATCTGGAAAATATCCAGAAGCAGATCCAGCAGATGCACCCGGACCATGTGAACCTGATCGTCAGCATGGACGACGCGGTGAAGCGCCTGCTCGTGCTGTCCTACTCCGCACGCGAGCCCGGCTTCTACACCCTCGTGGATCTCGAGACCGGCAAGGTCCGCGTGCTCGCGCGCCGCTGTCCGTGGATCAAGCCCGAGAACATGGCCGACACCTACCCGATCGCCTGCGCCGCGCGCGACGGGCTGGCGCTGCACGGCTACCTCACTGTGCCCACCGGCCGGCCGCAGCGCGATCTGCCGATGGTGACGCTGGTGCATGGCGGCCCGTGGGTGCGCGACGTCTGGGGTTTCGATCCGATCGTGCAATTCCTCGCCAACCGCGGCTACGCCGTGTTGCAGGTCAACTATCGCGGCTCCTCCGGCTACGGCGCGGATTTCCTCGACCAAGGCGCGAAGGAAATCGGCGGCAAGATTCAGGACGACATCACCGACATGACCGAATGGGTCGTGAAGCAGGGCATCGCCGATCCGCGCCGCCTCGCGATCATGGGCGGCAGCTACGGCGGCTACAGCACGCTCTTCGCGCTCGCGCACACGCCCGCGATGTATCGTTGCGGCATTTCCTACGCCGGCGTTGCGGACTGGCCGCTCCTGTGGAGGGGCCGCGCCGACGATGCGGCCAAGGAATCCTATTATTACTGGAGCAAGCGCATCGGCGACATGGACGACCCCGCCGTCCAGCAACGACTCGCCGCCGTCTCACCGGTAAACATGGCCGACCGGATGACGGCGCCGCTCCTGCTCATCCACGGCAAGGCCGACAGCACCGTGCCGTTCGAACATTCGGAGGCGATGGCCGCGGCGCTGACCAAAGTCGGCCGGCCGCCGCAGACGCTCTACCTGAACGAAGTCGGCCACTGGATTCCCAGCCACGACAAGGGCGTGAAATTCTACCAGACCATCGAGCGCTTCCTCGCGCAGCACTTGAAGGCGCCGTGAGTGCGCGCGGCGGGTTTTGTCACCCAACAGGTGACAACCGCGCCGCCGCTCACGCGCACTCCCACCGGCCGTAGATGCCGCAGGGGAGGATTTTGCCGTCGCGCTGGATCGGCAGGCCGACTTCGCCGCCGTGGATGCGGCCGCCGGCGTCGTGCAGCAGGCCGTCGAGGAGATTGATGACGACCGAGGGCGAGAGGCGCGCGGTGTAGGCGTTGATGAGGAAGAACACGGGCCGATCGCTCAGCACCTGTTTGCACTCGCTGAGCAATTCCCAGAGGTGGTCCTCGAGCCGCCACATCTCGCCGGTGCTGCCGCGGCCGTAGGTCGGCGGGTCCATGATGATCGCGTCGTATTTGCGGCCGCGCTTGATCTCGCGGCGCACGAATTTCAGGCAGTCGTCGACGATGTAGCGCACGGGCGCGTCGGCCAGGCCGGAGAGGGCGGCGTTTTCGCGGCACCATTTCACCATGCCCTCGGCGGCGTCGACGTGGCAGACACTCGCGCCCGCCGCGGCCGCGGCGACGGAGGCGGCGCCGGTGTAGCCGAAGAGATTCAACACGCTCACCTCGCGGCCGGTGGCGCGCGCGTCGCGGATCTTTTTCGAAAACCAATCCCAGTTGACCGCCTGCTCGGGGAAGAGGCCGGTGTGCTTGAAGCTCGTCGGGTGGATGCGGAAGGTGAGCGCGCCGTAATTGATCGTCCACTGGTCGGGCAGCTTGGTGCGGAACTCCCACTTGCCGCCGCCGCTCTCGCTGCGGTGATAAAAACCGTCCCAGCCCTTCCACGCGCGGTCGCCGGTCTTCGGCCAGATGATCTGCGGGTCGGGGCGGACGAGCGTGTAGGCGCCCCAGCGCTCTTGCTTCATGCCGTCGCCACAGTCGAGGAGCTGGTAGTCCTTCCACTGGTCGGCGACGATGAGGCCCGGGCGGTCGATTTGCATCGCGGGGAGAATGGGCGGCGAACGCACCGGTTGAACACGAAAAAATCCCGCGTGCCGGCGGGGAATAAGCCGGCGGGGGCCGGCCTCCGACCAACATGCGGTCAATCTGGCTGGGTTTACTCATCGCTTCCACGGTGCACGCGGCACCGCAGACCTTCACGAGCGGTTCGCACCGCACCCACCTGCTCGAGCTGTTTTCGTCCGAGGGTTGCAGCAGCTGCCCGCCGGCGGAGGCGGCGGTCGGGGGATTGCGCGACGCGCCGGGGCTCTGGCGGGATTTCGTGCCGGTTTCCTGGCACGTCACGTATTGGGACAAGCTCGGCTGGCGCGACCGCTTCGCGAGCCGCGTCTACACCGAGCGCCAATATCGCTACGCGTCCGACTGGGGCAGCGGAAACGTCTACACGCCGTGCTTCGTGTTCGACGGGCAGGACGCCGGCGCCCGGCTGGGGGCCGAGATGTCGCGCGTCACCGCCGAATCGGCCGGAATCCTGGCCGCCACGCTGCGCGACGACGGGAAAGTGGAGGTGAGCTTCACGTCCGCCGCGGCGCGCGACTGCGTCGTGACGGTGGCGGTGCTCGGCGGCGGGATCGTCTCGCCGGTCCGCGCCGGCGAAAACGGCGGTCGCACGCTGCGGCACGAGTTCGTCGTGCTGGGAGCGACCGAGGCGCCGCTGCGCGAGGGACGCGCGACCGTGCCGCTTGCCAAGGTCGATGCCAGCGGCGTCACACGGCGGGCGCTCGCGGTGTGGGTCGCGCCGCGTGGCGCGCAGACGCCGTTGCAGGCGACGGGCGGCTGGCTGGCGGAGGCCGGGGCGAGCGCCGCTCAGTAATCCTGCTCGGACTTCGCGGCGGTGCCGCGCTCGAGCTCGTCCATCGTCCGCATGAACTCCTTTTCCAAGTCGCAACCGTAGAGCTTCGCCAGCACGAGCACGCTCCAGAGGCAGTCGCTCAACTCGTGCGCGAGCTTGGCGTCGACGTCGCCCTCGACGCGACGCGCACCCGCCTTGGCCATGACGAGCTTCATCAAATCGCCGACGTCGCCGACGAAGCCCTGCGCGATCTCCTCGCGCGACCACGTGCGGCCGACGCGGCGCTGTTCATAGCGGGCGAAACATTCGCGGATCTGCATGGCGCGGTCGGAGAGCTGGGCGAATTCCATGCACGCACTCCACGCGGGCGGCGCGCGCGACGCAACCCTCAGCCGGACTCAGGCACTTGATCCTAAATTACGCCGAACCACCCCACCACGGATTACACCGATCACCCGGATGAATGAGATTACGCGAAGCTCGTTCCGCCTGATTCGTTCACCTGCTGGGCGAACGGCAAGGCCTGGCCGACGAATGGAGTATCCGTGCCATCCGTGAAATCCGTGGCTCCAACGGCGTTTTCTAGGTTCAGTTTAGCCCTCAAAGGGAGGTGGCGACTGGCGTCGGTGTGGAAACCGACGCCCACCCAACGGCGCGACTCCGGCTCAAGCCAGCTCGACCGGCAGCTCCATCGTCCCGCCGGGCGACAGCTCCCGCCAACGGCGCGTGAGGGCGGTCAGTTGCGCGACCATTTCGCCCAAGATGGCTTCGTCGACCGTCGGCGCGGTGCCGTGCGGCCGGACGCCGCGCAGTGCCTCGGTCACGAGCCAGTTGAATTCCGCGGCGGTGGGCTCCGTGCCGTTGAAGGCGCAGTTGGTGAGCTGGCCCACGACGCATTCGATCGCGATGGCGTCGTCGGGGATTTGCCGCGCGGCGCCCCGGCGTTCGAAATCGGCGATGTCCCAGCCGCCCGCGAGCAACCCGAAGAAACCCGCGCGCGTGCGCAGCATGGTCTCGACGACGTAGTGCGTGAGGTCGTGCACCGCGCCGAAACCGGCCTGCCCGAGCTGTCCGCTGGTGCTGGTGCCGTCGTCGCGCACGAAGGTGACGATCGCCTCGCCGCTGCCGCGTTTTTTCAGGAGGAACTTCACGGTGTGCGCTGCCACGAGCGCAGCCGCGCGCCGAGGCGGCCGGCGATGAGCAGCGGGGCGGACATCACGAGCATCACCAGCACGCCGAGCGGCAGGAGCGTGCCGCCGGGATTTTTCGCGAACATCGCGAGCGCCTGGCCGACGGCGATAGCGATCCAAGTGAACCAACCCGAGCGCGGCCAAATGAAAGCGAGCACCAGCGCGGCGAGACCAAACGCCGGATAGGCGACGCTCCAATAGCTCGCCGAATCCCAGGCCTCGCGCCGACCGCTGAGGCGGCACGCGATTTCCCAGCCAACGGCGCCGATCGCGAACCCCACGAGCAACGCGACCCATGCGAACCGCGGGCGCGCCTCGGGCAGCGGCGGCGGAATTTGCGGCGGCTCGGCGGGTGAGTTCACGTCCCGTAGAGCCGGTCGCCGAAGTCGCCGAGGCCGGGCAGGATGTATTTGCGGGAGTTCAGCTGGCGGTCGAGCGCGCCGGCGTGGATCGGGATTTCCGGGTGCGCCTTCTGCACGGTTTCCACGCCCTCGGGCGCGGCGACGATGCACACGAAGCCGATGTCGGTCGCGCCCTGCGCCTTCACGAGCGAGAGCGCCTGCGCGGCGCTGCCGCCGGTGGCGAGCATCGGGTCGACCACGAGCACGCGCGCGCTGGCGAGCGGCGGGAGTTTGCAGTAATAGCTGCGCGCGATCGCGGTCTCGTGGTCGCGCTCGAGGCCGACGTAGCCGACGGACACGTCGGGGAAGATGTCATGGAACGGCTGCAGCATGCCGAGACCGGCGCGCAGGATCGGCACGACGACGAGCGGCTTGGCGAGGACCTTGGCGGTCATCTTCTCGAGCGGCGTCTCGATTTCCTTGTCGGTCGTGGCGAGATCGCGCGTGGCTTCGAGCGCAAGCAGGAGCGAAATCTGGTAGCTCAGCGTGCGGAAGAGCACGGGCTTGGTGGTCTTGTCGCGCAGGTGCGTCAGGACGTGTTGCGCGAGCGGATGGGCGAGGACGTGGAGCGGCATCGGGATTTTCGATTTTGGAGTCTCGATTTTCGATTGGCGGACGAACGAGGCGGAGAATTCGAGAAACCCGCGCGGGTGGCCAGTCGGAAGGTGGGCATCGGGGTAGCCCGTGACCTCCGGGCACGGGTCGATTAAGTTATCGGTCGCGCGGTCGGACTCGGTTCCCACTGCCACGGCCAACTGATGTTTGCCGCGGCGAGCCCGGCTCGCACCGGATTGGCGCGCACATACGCGAGTTTCTCGTCGAGCGACTCATGGCTCCGAATCCGGTGGTCGAAGAAATTCGGCTGCCATGCCGCGCCGGTTCGGCGGTGAGTGAAACGTTTCCAGTCGCCGACCACCTTTGCGAGCGATTCGCTGGAGGACAGAGCAATGAGACCGTGAACGTGGTCCGGCATCACCAACCAGAGGTGGCACCACCAGCGTTGCGGGTGGTAGGTTTGGGCAGCGTCCAGCAACACAGACGTGATCTCGGCGCGAGTTAGACGAGCGTCGATTCGGTCGGTCGCGCAGAGGGTGAGAAAGTAGGTTGCGCCGCTCGCGACCCACGGCGGGCTTCGATGATGAAGTTTGGGGCGGAGGCTGGACATGGAGTCCGGAGAACCCACGCCCGGAGGTCGCGGGCTACCTTGCGGCGGTCGTGGTCGATTACGGCGTGAGCGTGAGGGTGTGCGCGGCTTTGCCGGGCAGGAGTGGCGCGGCGCGACCTTGCGCCCAGTCGTCGTGGCCGGCGCGGAAGAACGGCGAGAGCGGATGGCCGCTCTCGCCGCCGGGCATTTCGAAGATCGCCTCGTCCTCGTGGCCGGGCGAGACGACGAGGCGCTCGGACGCGCCGAAGCTGATGCCTTGGACGCGCGGCATGTTGCTGTCGCCGGGCAGTGGCTCGGCGGGCATGCTCACGAAACGCGCGAGCCACGCGGGCATCACGCGGGCGAGCGGATGCTGCATCTTGAGCGTGTTGCGCGCGCCCCAAGTGTATTTCGCGAGCGTGCCGCCGGCTTGGTCGGCGTCGGCGAGGACGTCGTCCGCCGCGGCGAGGAGCAGCGATTCCCACGAGCGGTGCTCGGGGTTGAGCAGGCGCGCGGGTTTCTCGCTGATGAGGCGCCACACGGCATCCTCGGTCATGGTGCCCCAGCGGAAGGCCTCGTAGCTGCGCTGCGGCTTGTCGAGGAAGGGCGCGAGGGTGCGCTCGCTGACCTTGGCGCGGAAGGTGCGCAGGATGCGGTAGGCGGCGGAGTCGGTGGAGGCGCGGCCGTTCCACGCGCGCACGAGGTCGCGCATCTCGCCGCGGGCCTTTTTCTGCGCGACGGCTTCGTCGGTGACGACATCGAGGAAAAGTTTCTGCCAGCGCTCGAGGTAACGGCCGCGGTCGTCGAGTTGGATGGCGAGGAGGTCGAGCGGCGCGGCCTTCTTCTTGGCCACGAGTTCGCGCAGGTCGTCGCGAATCGCCGCGGCGCGGTGGCCGTTGTCGTAGCCGCCGTCGCCGATTTTCGCGAGGGCGCCGCCGCCGACGATGCGGTTGTTCGCAGTCCAGAGCGCGCCTTCGTGGACGACGATCTCGCCGGGCAGGCCGAGCGGCGCGGTGGAAACGACGGGCACCTCGTTCTCGGGCAGCCAGCCGTCCCAGCGGCGGTCGCCGTAGCCCCAATTCACGGGCACACGGCCGTCGAAGCCGGCGCGTTTCGGGATTTTTCCGGTGAGCGTCCAGGCGATGCGGCCGACGCGGTCGGCGAGGAGAATGTTTTGATTCGGCATGCCGACGTGGTGGGCGATCGCGATGCCTTCCTCGACGGTGGCGGCGGTCTCGAGGTGCGTGAGGTCGAGGTTCATCGCTTCGGGCGAGTGCGCCGTCCAATGCACGACGTAGTAGCGGCCTTCGTCGGCGGGGCCGATGATCGGGCCCCACTCGGTCCAGCGCACGGTGAGCGACACGTCGGGCTCGCCCTTGACCTTGATGATCTCGGTGCGGTCCTCGATGTCCTTCCAGCCGCCGGGCGCGCGGTATTGCAGGTCGGCGTAGGGGTCGATCACGACGACGTCGGTGGTGTCGATGTAGGAATTGGTGAAGCCCCACGCGATGGCGCCGTTGCTGCCCGCGGCCATCGTGGGCGTGCCGGGGAACGTGACGCCGACCACGCGGCGCGCGGTGCCGGCGGCGTCGGTCCAGTTCAGCTCGGCGCGATACCACACATGCGGGACGTTGAGGCCGAGATGCATGTCGTTCGCGAGCAGCGCGGCACCGGTGGTCGTGTGCGCGCCGTCGACGGCGAAGCTGTTGCTGCCGGGCAGAAGCGCGGGCTCGTAGAAATCCGGCGCGAGCGCCGCGGTGGGTTTTTCCTCGGGCGCCTTGAGGCGCAGGGCCGGCAAATCGGGCGCAGGAAACGTCGTGCCGTCGAGCGCGGCGTCGGCCGAGCTGCCGCGTGGATCGAAGAACGCCAGCCCGCTCGCGCCGTAGGCGGTTTGCAGCGCGCGGCGGGTCAGGTCCTCGTGGCCCGTGCTGTCCTGCAAGTCGAACCACATGACGTAGACGGCGAGGATGGAGTCCTCCGCGGTCCACGCGCGCGGCGCGACGCGGAGCACCTGGTATTCCCACGGTGTCTTGCCGAGCGCGGCGAGGCCGGCGTTGGCGCCCGCGACGTAGGCATCGAGTATCGCGCGGTCTTCCGCCGGCAAGGCGGCGACGACCTTGGCTGCGGTGGCGCGGAAGCCATGCAGGCGCGCGCGCCGGTCGATCGGCAGAGCGGCCGGCCCGAAAATCTCCGCGAGCTCTCCCGCGGCGCGGCGGCGCAGCAGATCCATTTGGAAGAAGCGATCCTGCGCGTGCAGGAAGCCGAGCGCGCGCGAGACATCGGCGCGTGTCGCTCCCGTGATTCGCGGCACGCCCTGTGCATCGCGCTCGATCTTCACTGGCGCCGCGAGGCCCGCGAGGCGTTGCGCGCCGTCGAGCTGCGGCAAGCTGCCGCGCAACTGATAGTAGCCCCAGCCGAATGCCGCGAGCGCGAGGACGACCAGCACGCTGAGCACCGACAGGAGAATCTGGAGCCGCTTGACGAGAGGGGAAGTCATGGCCGTGAAGCGGCGCGAGGATTCCGCACGCCGCTCGGCGACGCCAGCCGGAAACTCACCGGCGCGCGCTCACGCGTGAGCGCCACGACCGGCGGCCGGATTCAGCGCGTGCGCTGCAGGTAGAGCGTCGTCGCCACGGTGCCGATGAGCCACGTCGGAAAATTCACGATGAGCTGGTGGAACGGCATGTGGTAGTGGTGCACCGCCCAGATGATGGCGACGTGCTTCACGGCGATCAGCAGCCAGCAAATCAGAATGAAGCGCATGAGCCGCGGATCGCGCGCCGCGCGAGGCTCCTCGACCGCGACGCCTTGCACGAAGGCATCCGCATACGCGCCGCTCGTGGCGGGGCGGCGGGCGAGCCATTGCGCAAGGCCGGTCAACATGCGGCTCCAAGCTACTCAGCGCGCCCGGATTGCAACCGCGAAACCGTTCAGGCGAGCGGTCGCGTCATCTGCCACTGCGAGAGCGGCGTGCGCGTCAGCCCGGCGGCGGTGAAGGTTTCGCCCATTTCCTCGGGGAAAATCGCGGAGGCGCGCCACTCCTTGCCGGGGAATTTGGTCATTACTGCACGCAACAGCGCGAGCGAATGACCGCGACCACGGTGCGCGCGCTCGGTGACGATGGCGCGGAGGGCGACGGTTTCGGCGGCGGGCGACGAGAGTAACAACGCCGACGGTCCGAGGCGGAACGCGAGCGCGGGCGACGTGGCTTGCGCGATGGTCTCGGCGGAGATTTGCCAGGGCAGGTCGGGCAAACCGTGTTCGGCGACGAGCGACGCAAGGGCGCGGGGATCGATTTCCTCGAGCGCAGCCGTGGCTGCCGCGTCGGTTTGCGGCGTTTCGGGCCGGCCGGCGTGGCCGGTGAGGCGGCGGATTTTTTTGAAACTGCACGCCTCGTAGAGCTGCACGGCGGGCGCGTTCTGCTCGATGACTTCGAGGACCATCGCGCGCTCACCGCGGGCGCGAGCTTCGGCGAGCAATTGGTCCATGAGAGCGCGGCCGACGCCGGTGCGTCGCGCTTCCGGCACGATGGCCATGCCGGCGAGCCGGGACGTCCAACCGCGCCGCGCGATGAGGGCCGCGCCGACCGGTTGCCCGTCGCGCACGGCGACGCGGCTGACGGTGAGATCGACGCTGTCGCCGCGCACCATGCCGAGCAGCATCGCCGGCGTGGCGGGGATCGGGACGAAGTAGTCGGAAAAGCCGCGCGCGAGGACTTGCGCCGCGGGTTCGAGGCCGAAGTCGAAGAGGCTCGGGAAGGTGAACGCCATGGCGCGAGAGAATCTCCCGTCCCGCCTGGCCGCAACCGCGCAGCGACGAACGCGGCGTGTGCCGCGACTGGACCCGCGCGCGGGAATGTGTAGCAACGCGGCATGTCTTCGCGTTTCCGTCTGGGATCGGCCGTCGTCGTCGGGTTGGTTGCGTCGCTCGTGTTGCGGGCGGAGCTCTCGCCGGAGGAGGCGAAGATCGCCGCCTACGTCGACGGGCAACGGGAGAATTTCGTGCGCGACCTCGCGACGGCGGTGCAGATCGACAGTGCGACGGAGAATATCGCCGGCGTGCGCGCGATGAGCGATTTCTTCGGCGCGCAGCTGAGCGAGCTCGGTTTCGCCGCGCAGTTCGTGCCATTGCCCGCCGAGACGAAGCGCGCCGGGCATCTCGTCGCCGAGCGCAAGGGCTCGCAGGGCAAGCGGGTGCTGCTCATCGGCCATCTCGACAGCGTGTTGCCGGGCGGGGCATTCCGCCTCGAGGGCGACAAGGCCTACGGCGCCGGATCGAGCGACATCAAGGGCGGCGACCTCGTGATGATTTATGCGTTGAAGGCGCTGCATGCCGCCGGCGCGCTCGAGCACACGCAGCTCGTCGTGGTGATGACCGGCGACGAGGAGGCGCCCGGGCAGCCGTTGGCGCTCAGTCGCAAGGATCTGTGGGACGCCGCCGCGCGCAGCGACGTGGCGCTGGCGTTCGAGGGCGCCGTCGGCCACACGGCGACGATCGCGCGCCGCGGCATCGTCAGCTGGGAGCTCGAGGTGCAGGGCGCGACCGGGCACTCGTCGGGGATCTTCGCGGACCACGTGGGCAGCGGTGCGGTGTTCGAGATGGCGCGCATCCTGGCGGAGTTCCACACGGAGTTGCGGAAGATGGACGGCATCGCTTGCAACCCGGCGCTCGTCGTCGGCGGCACGGATGTAGCGCTCGAGCGCACTGGCGGTCGGGCGGCGGGCAAGGGCAACATCATCGCGCAGCGCGCGCTGGTGAACGGCGACCTGCGTTTCCTGAGCCGTGCGCAGAAGGAGGAGGCGCAGGCGAAGATGCGCGCGATCGTGGCGAAGCATTTGCCGCGCACCTCGGCGGAGTTGCGTTTTCTGGGCGACAGTTACCCGGCGATGGAGGCGACGCCAGCCAACCGCGCTTTGCTCGCACGGCTCGACGCCGTGAGTCGCGACCTCGGCTACGGTGAAGTGCAGGCCTACGATCCGAAGTCGCGCGGCGCGGGTGACGCGTCGTTCGTGTCGCCGCCGCTGCCGACGCTCGACGGCATGGGCGCGAGCGGCCGCGGCGCGCACGCGCCGGGCGAATACATGGACCTCGCGAGCATGCCCGAGATGGTGAAGCGCACGGCAGTGCTGATCTACCGGCTGACGCGGTGAGAAGGCGGAACGGCGAAGGCGTGGTCCGTGGCTCGTCTTCGCGGTGGCGCGCCGTGTGCGATCACGCCAACCGCGCGCACTCGCGGTGGCAGGGGCAGGTGACGAGATGGTCGTTGGTCATCCCGGTGGCCTGCATGAAGGCGTAGCAGATGGTCGAGCCGACGAACTTGAAGCCGCGTTTGAGCAGGTCGCGACTCATGGCGTCGGAGACGGGCGTGGTGGCCGGGATTTGGTCGCGGGTTTTCAGTTTCGGCTGCAGCGGCGCGCCACCGACGAAGGTCCAGATGTAGCGGTCGAAGGTGCCGAACTCCTCCTGCACGGCGAGAAAGGCGCGGGCGTTGAGCGGGGCGGATTGGACCTTGAGGCGATTGCGGACGATGCCGGGGTCGGCGAGGAGCGCGGCTTGTTTCCTGGCGTCGAAGCGCGCGACTTTCTCCGGGTCGAAGCCGGCGAAGGCGCGCCGGTAGTTTTCGCGTTTCTGGAGAATGGTCGTCCAACTCAGGCCGGCCTGCGCGCCTTCGAGGATGAGCATTTCGAACAGGTGGCGGTCGTCGTGCGCGGGCACGCCCCACTCGGTGTCGTGGTAATGGTGGTGGACCTCGGCTTCGGCCCAGGGGCAGCGGTTTTTCATCGGCGCGACGATAGCGCAGCGGCGCGACAGCGTTATGTCAGCAGCGAAGCGCGGCCTTTGGATCGTGTTCCGTGTCGCACCAAGGCAATTTGCCGTAATACGGCAAATTGGCTCGGAGCGACCGGGCGCGCTCACTGACCTTTTTCGCGACCACTCTGCTTCTCGGCGAGCCAGAGCAGGAGAAACAACGCGCGCTCGGCATCCGGCATGGCGGAATTGGCGTTAAAGAACTCGTGCATGCGGCCGGGGCTCAATCCGAGAACGCGAGCGAGTTTCGACTTCTCACCCCGCGGTCGCAGATGAGGCTGAATTGCGGCGGCCAACGCGGACCACAACGGTGTTTCGGGACCAGGCCGCAGCGTGCCGCCGCGCCGGCGCGCAGGGTGCCGAATGCGCCGGCGCAATTCTTGAACGAGCGCGGTAGCGGGCAGTTCCAACAGCTCCGCCAACCGAAGAAGGTTGTTGAGGCGAGCACCTCCGGCGTAGTTCATATTTGCCGTAATACGGCAAATTCGCGGAGGGGCAATTATCGACTGGCGTTGGGCGGGCCGTGGGGAAGCGGCTGGTGTGTCCGTCTCAGTCCGAACGTTGAGGGCAACTGTGCTCTCGCCATCGCGGCGGGGGTGTGCAGGTTTCGCCGGCGTTACCTCACTATGGCCCTCCAGCAATTGACGGACGAGCAGACGCGGACGTGGACCCGCGCGCAGAAGGATCGGTGGTGGTTCGAGAATATCTATCGCGGCGAGATGCCCCAGCTGACGCTGCGTTCCGGCATCACGGGCTTCGTGCTCGGCTTCGTGCTCGCGGCGACGGCGCTCTACATCGCAGCGAAGACCGGCATCTCGATCGGCGTGAACCTCACGTCCGTGATCGTGGCCTTCGCGATGTTCCGGATGATGGCGAAGGCGGGCATCGCGCAGGATTTCACCATCCTCGAGAACAACGCCACGCAATCGATCGCCTCGGCGGCGGGTTACATGGTGACGCCGCTGACGACGAGCCTCGCGGCCTACATGGTGATCACCGGCCACATCCTCGAGTGGTGGCAGATGATCGTGTGGATGGCGGTCGTGGCCACGCTCGGCGTGCTGGTGGCGTTTCCGATGAAGCGGCGTTTCGTGAACGAGGATCAGCTGCCGTTCCCCGAAGGGCGCGCGGCGGGCGTCGTGCTCGATGCGCTCTACACGGGGCAGGAGGCGGCGGGCTTGTTCAAGGCGAAGCTGCTCGCGGTGACGACGCTCGTGACGGGCGTCTGGCAATTTCTCATCAGCGACGGCTGGATGCGCTTCCTGCAATTCACGGTGCTGCGGATGCACCAGTGGGCGGGGATGAAGGAGCCGTGGTATTTCGAGGAGACGATCGACAACTACTACTACGCGGCGGCGGCGAAGTATTCCTGGTGGGTCCCGAAGATCCTCGGCACCGATTTCAAGCACCTTGGCCTGCGGCTGACGCTCGATGCGGCGATGCTCGGTGTCGGCGGTCTCATGGGCATCCGCGTGGCGACGAGCTGCCTGCTCGGCGCGGTCCTCAGCTACGCGGTGCTGGCGCCGATCATGATCCAGCGTGGCGAGATCAAGAGCTACCTCGCGCCGAGCGGGGTATTGGTGAACATCTCGCGCGGCGAGATCGTGAACCAGTGGGCCCTCTGGTGGGGCGTGGTGATGATGGTGGTCGGCGCGATGGTCGGCCTGTTCAGCAAGCCGGAACTGTTCACGCGCGCGTTCGCGACGCTCTTCCGCAAGAAGGCCGCGCCTGCGGCCGGCACGGCGCCGGAACAGGATGTGTTGCGCGACATCGAGCTGCCGCTGTGGCTGTCGTTCGTGGGCGTGCCGATTCTCGGTGTGCTCGGCGCGTGGGTGAATCACGCGTTCTTCGGCGTGCCGTGGCTGCTGTCGTTCCTGTCGCTGCCGCTGATCGTCGTGCTGGCGGTGATTTGCACGAACTCCATGGCGCTCACGTCGTGGATGCCGACCGGCTCGCTGGCGAAGATCACGCAGTTCACCATGGGCGCGATCGACCGCTCGAATCCCGCGAGCAACATCCTGCCCGCCGGCATGACCGCGGAAATCTCCTCCAACGCCGCGAGTCTGCTCTCCGACATCAAGCCGGGCTACATGCTCGGCGCGAAGCCGCGGCAGCAGGCGATCGGGCACATGATCGGCATTTTTTCGGGCGCGCTGGCGGTGACGCCGCTGTTCTTCCTGCTCTTTGCGCCGGCCAACAAGGAGGGCGTGCGCTCGACGACGACGATCATTTCCGAACAGTTTCCGATGCCGGCCGCGATGCAGTGGAAAGGCGTCGCGGACATCATCGCGAAAGGCGTGCACAGCCTGCCGCCCTCCGCGATCATCTCGATGATCGTCGCGGCGGTGGCGGCGGCGACGTTCGAGATTCTGCGCATCAAAACCAAGGGACGTTTCCCGATCTCGGCCGTTTCCGTCGGCCTCGGCGTGGTGCTGCCGCCGGCGTCGTGCTTCATGATGTGGATCGGCGCGATGATCTTCTGGTGGAAAGGACGCCAGAACCCGACGCCGGGCACGAAGGGCCACGATTTCTGGGTCGAGGGCTACGAATCGATCTGCGCGGGCCTGATTTCGGGCTCCGCGCTGGTCGGCATCGGCAACGCGATCATGAACGTGTTGCTGGGGTGAGCGCGCATCGCTGAGGGAGAACCCGCGCCCGGAAGTCGCGGGCTACCGGGCGGGGAGGCTAGAGCGAGGTGGGCGGCGAAATTCTCACAAATTCCGCTACATGGGAATTTCTTCAAATTGGCGTCGCGAGAGTCCCGCCGAGCGAGCCGACGAAGCAATCCAGCTGGATCGCCATGGCCCGCTCTGTGGGCCTCGCGATGACAAGGTATTTTGAAGACGCGCCCTTGAAGGATGCGCGGGCGCGCGGCAGCGCTCGACCGCTCACGCCGCGTGGCAGCGCGGGAAGAGCTTCGTCATCAGCTCGTGGATCATCTTGTCCGACGATTTCTTTGTCACGCCGGGGTGAAAGTAGCGTGCGGTGGAGAGGATGACGTTGTAGTCCTTGATCGGGCGGACCGCGACGTTCAGCTCGATGAGATAGGCGCGAAAATCCCATTCCTCGCGCGCATCGTAGGTGACGATCAGGTCGGTGGCGTCCGGCATCATCGTGAGCGGACCGACCTCGGCCGCGTAACCGAGCGCCTGCAGCTCGCCCACGATCATGCGGCCAACCCCGAGGTTGTCGTTCAGCCGTTGCTCGACCCAGATGTGGCGTCGCTTGCCGAGATCGACCCGCCCCTCGGTGGTGAGCGAGCTGCAACCGGCGGCGAGTGCCGCGAAACCGAGGAGAAGCCAGGCCAGAATCTTCATGGACGCCCGCAGACAGGCACTTCCGCCGGAGGTTCGCAACTCCCGAGGTTTCGGCACTTGCGGCGGGCGCGGCGGACCGCCTACTTTGTCCGCCTTATGGGACGTCAATGGCTGCACGCGAAACGCGCGATCGTTAACCTCAAGAAGGGACAGGTCGTCGGCAAACTGGTGAAGGAAATCACCGTCGCCGCGAAACTCGGTGGTGGCGACCTCACCGCCAACGCCCGGCTCTTCGCCGCGGTGGAAAAGGCCAAGAAGGCGAGCGTGACGCGCGACGTGATCGAGCGCGCCATCGCCAAGGGCGCCGGCACGGGCGGCGAGAAGGCCAGCCTCGACCACGTCGCCTTCGAGGGCTACGCGCCGCACAAGGTGCCGGTGATCGTCGAGTGCATGACCGACAACGTCCAGCGCACCGCGCCGGAAATCCGCGTGCTCTTCAAGAAGGGCGTGCTCGGCTTGGCCGGCTCGAACAAATTTCTCTTCGACCACACCGGCATCGTCGAGGCGCACACCGCCGCGGCGGGCGCGGACCTCGAGGCCGCCGGCATCGAGGCGGGCGCGAACGACTTCGCGCCGCTCACGCATGCGGAGAACGACGACATTCCCGAAGGCACCTCGGGCGCGCGTT
Organism: Candidatus Didemnitutus sp.; assembly: GCA_019634575.1. Taxonomy (NCBI): domain Bacteria; kingdom Pseudomonadati; phylum Verrucomicrobiota; class Opitutia; order Opitutales; family Opitutaceae; genus Candidatus Didemnitutus; species Candidatus Didemnitutus sp. The sequence goes on along the minus strand of JAHCAY010000001.1, from coordinate 2,624,100 downwards.
TCCTCTGCGACCGCACCGCGGTGCACACCGTCGCGACTTGGTTGAAGAGCAATGGCTGGAGCGTGATCACCGCCGAAATCGGCTACGTCGCGAAACAGTTTCCCGAGTTGAACGACGCGCAGCGCGCCGAGGTCGGCGAGTTTCTCCAGGAACTCGAGGACCACGACGACGTGCAGCGCGTGTGGGCGGCGGTGAAGTGACGGCCGCGCCGCATCGGGTGGCCCGCGACTTCCGGGCGCGGGTTGGCAATGCGAGTGCGCAACACCGGCGCCCGGAGGCCGCCGGCTACCTTGCAGGCGCGAAGCCTGCGCCACTCGGATGAGCGCGATCCGTTTCATCGACGGCCTGCATCTCGGGCGGCCGAAAGTCATCGGCACCGGCGTGGTGGGCGATGAGAAGCTCGCACTCGTCGACTGCGGGCCGGAGTCGATTTTCGACAACACGGTCGCGGGCCTGCTGCACACGGGGTTGCGGCCGGAGAACGTCACGCATGTGTTCGTGACGCACATCCATTTCGACCACGCCGGCGCGGCGTGGCGCTGGGCGGAGGAATACGGCGCGACCGTCTGCGTGCACCCGAAGGGCGCACCGCATCTCGCCGATCCGGCGAAGCTGCTGGCGAGCGCCACGAAGATTTTCGGCGACCAGATGAGCTACCTCTGGGGCGACATGCGCCCCGTGCGCGGCGACAGGCTCCGCGTCGTCCAGGACAACGAGATCGTCGAAGCGGGCGGCACAGTGTTCACGGCGCTCGACACGCCAGGGCACGCGCAGCACCACCACGCGTGGTGGCTCGAGCGCGAGCGCACACTGTTCTCCGGCGACGTCATGGGCGTGGTGATCGACGGCGGCCCGTGCCTGCCGCCGTGTCCGCCGCCGGACATCAACATCGAACAATGGCTCGGCTCGTTGCAGCGCATCATGAAGCTGCAGCCGGCGCGCGTGTTCTTCACCCACTTCGGCGAGATCGACGATCCCGCGAAGCGTCTCAACGAGCTCGTCGAGCGTCTGCTCGACTGGGCGGAGTGGATCGCCGAGGAGTTGAAGATCGGGATGCCGGAGGAGAAAATCATTCCGCTGTTCGAGCAGCGCGTGCGCGCCGAGTTGAAGATGGCGGGGTTGAGCGACGAGATGCTCGACACCTACGAGCAGGCGGATCCCGCCGCGATGAGCGTCGGCGGCCTCGCCCGCTACTGGCGGAAATTCCGGCCGGAGCAGATCAAGTAAGCGTGAGCCAGCACGCCAATGGACGATGCGCTGCTGCGCGCGATTGAGCGTGTGGCCGAAAAAAATCGGGGCGGTGCGAATGCGCGACCCGCGGTGCGGACTCGGAATGAAAAACGAGATGCCGCGAATTCTCCTCTGAGAAAAACAAAACGCCGGCTCCGAAGAGCCGGCGGCTTGGGGTAGCAAGAGGCAACGACGGGCGTTACTTCTTCTTCTTGCCGGCTTTCTTGGTGGCCTTTTTGGCCGCTTTTTTCTTTGCCATGAAAAATTCCTAACGAGCGTCCGCGCAAGATGCACGGAAAATATTTCGTGTGACGCGCGATACTATGGGTGCGAAAAATTCCCGCCTGCGGAAAAATTTCCTCCGCGCGAATGCGTGCGCGGCGCGCGACGGCGCGAAGCGGAGTCCGCGCGCTACCGTCCGTAGAGTTGCGCGAGATCGCGGAGATAGTTCGCGGTGCTGCCGAAAAGTTTTTCGAGTTCGCTCGCGCGGTAGCGCCACTGCCAGTTGCCCTCGGGCTGGCCGGGCGTGTTGAAGCGCGCCGCGCTGTCGAGCGAGAGCACGTCCGGCAGCGGGATCACGGCGAGGCGCGAGGCGCTCGCGTAGGCGGCGCGGAGAAAATCCCACGCGACTTCCTGACCGGAGACGCGGAAGTAGCGGCGCACGTAGTCGCGCTCGTGTTCGGTCGCGGTGCGATACCAGCCGAGCGTGGTGTCGTTGTCGTGCGTGCCGGGGTAGATGACGCTGTTGGGCGTCGCGTTGTGCGGCAGGTAGCTGTTGGTCGCGTCGCCGCCGAAGGCGAACTGGAGCACGAGCATGCCAGGCAGGCCGGTCTGCGCGAGGAGCTCGCGCACGCTCGGCGTGAGGTCGCCGAGATCCTCGGCGATGATGCGCGCGTCGGGAAATTCCTGCTGGAACGCGCGGAAGAGTTCGAGGCCGGGGCCCTGGCGCCACTCGCCGACGCGGGCGTTCGCCGCCGGCAGCGGGATGCGCCAGTAGGTGTCGAAGCCGCGGAAGTGATCGATGCGCACGATGTCGTAGAGCTCGAACGCGGCGCGCATGCGTTCGATCCACCAGCGATAGTTCTCGGCGCGGTGCGCTTCCCAGCGGTAGAGCGGATTGCCCCAGAGTTGTCCGTCGGCGGAAAAATAATCCGGCGGCACGCCGGCGACGGCGATCGGGCGTTTGGTGGACGGATCGAGTTCAAAGAGCCCGGGATTCGACCACGCGTCGGAAGAGTCGAGCGCGACAAAAATCGGCAGGTCGCCGACGATCTCGATGCCGCGCGCGCGCGCCTCGGTGTGGATGAGATGCCATTGGCCGAAGAAGAGGTATTGGGCAAAGCAGCAGCGCTCGATCGGCTCCTCGAGCAGTGCGCGGAGATCGGATTTTTGCGCCGAGGCGTAGTCGCGCAATTCAACCGGCCACTCGGTCCACGACGCGCCGTTGAAGTGGTCCTTCAGCGCGGTGAAGTAGGCGAAGGGCATGAGCCAGGCGGCGTGGCGGTGTTTGAAGGCTTCGAATTCGCCGTAGGGTGCGGCGACCTCGCGCTCCATGAAATTCCGGTAGGCGCGCGCGAGCAGCGGGCGCTTCTTCTCGTGCAGCGCGCCGAAGTCGACGCGGTCGGTCGGCAGCGCGCGCAGCGGTGCGAGGTCGGATTCGTCGAGCAGGTCGTGCGGAATGAGCGCGGCGAGGTCGATGAGGTGCGGGTTGCCGGCGAAGGCGGAGAAGCAGGCGTAGGGCGAGTCGCCGTAGCCGGTCGGGCCGAGCGGGCAGAGCTGCCAGTATTTCACGCCGGCCTGCTGGAGAAAATCGAGAAAGCGCAGCGCGTGGGCGTCGAACACGCCGACGCCTTGGTTGCCGGGGAGCGCGGTCGGGTGCAGGAGCACACCGGCGCCGCGCGAGCGCAGCCAGTGGAAGAGGGGGAGCGGCGCGGTGGCGTTGCCGGCGGGGGTCGCGGCGGGCGGAGCGGATTTCGTGGCGGTGCGGGCGGAGGATTTTTTCACGCGGAGGAAAGTGAAGGGAGTGCGACGGTAATACGTCGCGCGCGGTGGTCAAACTGTGCGTCGGTGCAGGCAGCACGCGTCGCGGGCGCACTCCGCGACAGCGGACGCGACTCACGCCCGAGGGCCGGGCACAAACACGATGCCTACGAGTCAGGTGATCTCGATGACGGTGCGGGCGGCGCTGCCGAAGCGGTCGAGGTCGTCGAGAACGGTGTTAATGGCGGCGGCTTCGAGCGGGACGCGGCGCGTGACAATCGGGTCGAGTTGCAGGCGGCCGTCGGCGGCGAAGCGGAGCAGTTCGGGGAGCTCGCTCGCGAGGTGATCGGAGACGCCGATGATCTCGGCTTCCTGGTTGATGACTTCGTGGTAGGGATCGACCGCGAGCGGCGAGCGCGTGAGGCCGGCGAGGGCGGCGCGGCCCAGCTTGTTCAGCACGCGGACGGACTGCTGCATGGTTTGCGGCAGGCCGACGAGTTCGAGGGCGACGTCGACGCCGCGACCGGCGGTGGCGCGGCGGATTTCCGCGACGGGATCGGACGTGCGGGCGTTGACGGGGGTGGCGCCGAAGCGTTCGGCGAGGGTGAGTTTGTCGGCGTTGAGGTCGACGGCGAAGACGCGGCTGGCGCCGAGCGCGCGGGCGAGTTGCACGGCGGAGGCGCCGAGTCCGCCGATGCCGAAGACGGCCACGGTCTCGCCAGGGGCGAGCCGGGCCTTGCGCAGCGCGTGGAGCGCGGTGGCGGACGAGCACATCATCACGGCGCCGTGCGCGAAGGAGATTTCGTCGGGCAGCGGAAACACGCTCGCGGCGGGCATGACGATGAACTCGGCCATGCCGCCGTCGCGGTGGCGGCCGATCATTTGGCCGGTGCCGCAGAATTGCTCGTGTCCGCCCGCGCACCACGCGCAGGTGCCGCAGGTGGCGAGGTAGTGCACGCAGACGCGCTGGCCGCGCGCGAGTGTGCGGACGCGGGCGCCGAGTGCGGCGACCGTGCCGGCGACTTCGTGGCCGAGGGTGAGTGGGAGCAGGCCGTCGAAGTTGGCGATGCCGTTCCGGTAGTGCGCGTCGGAATGGCAGATGCCGGAGGCGTGGACGCGGATGAGCACGTCGTCGGGGCCGGGTGTCGGCGTGGGGACGTCGTGGAGTTCGACCGGGCGGTGCGGAGCGACGAGACGGAGGGCTTTCATGGCGGCGGGCGGAGCATCGCGCGCGGTCGGCGCGGGGCAAGGGAACAGGATGGTGCAGCGAGCGCCGTCGGGAACGCCGTGGTGCGCGACGCGAAGCTGACGCATGGCCGGGCGATCACAGCAACAGGAACAGCAGGATGGCGGTGGCGAAGAAGCCGGCGGCGAGCGTGAGCGAGTAAATTGCGGAGAGCACGCCGGTCTTGAAGATGGTGAGCAGCCACGAATTGCCGTAGAGACGCCGCAGCATGAAGAACGGGTAGAGAAAGAGCCAGAGGTTCGCGGCGAAGGCGATGAGGCCGCCGAGGTGGGCGAAGCGGCCGAGGAAGGTCCAGCCGTCGCGGAACATCACCCAGAGGTAGATGAAGGTGTGGAAGTGGATCGCGACGACGAGGTGCTGGAGGTAGACTTGCCCGGATTTGCGGAACAGCAGGCGCGTGTAGAGTGCGAACAGCGGCAGGCAGACGAGGAGCAGTTTCGGCAGCGCGGCGAGGAAGGCGTGGCCCAGCTCCCGGCGGAATTCCGGGTCGAGCGAGCGCTCGCCCTGGTGCTCGATGAAGCGATCGAAGTCCGACTTGTCCTTCGCGGGCTTGTCGCTCTTCGCAACGCTGACGTGCGGGCGGTTGGGTTGTCTGGCCTCCTTTTCCCTGCGAGCACGGGCGTCGCGTTCGACGCCTTGCGCGAGGTCGCGGAGCTTGTCGACGTTGCGCTTTTCGGGCGCGGGTGCGGCTTGGGCGGTGGCGACGGCGTCGAGCGCCTGCTCGATCGTCGCCGGCTGGCCGTTGACGAGGACCGCGGCGGGGTGTCCGTTGTCCGGGACGATGTTGATGCCGTCGAATTCCTTGCCCGTGGTGGCGAAGAGCAGGAGGAAAAAGACGAAGGCGGTGAACACGTAGAGCCGGAACGGCGGCATTTGCGACGCGCGCTTGCCGGCGTTGAAGTCGGCGGTGAGCTGGCCGGGGCGGAAGAGCAACGTGACGATGTTGCGGAAGAATTTCGCGTCGAAGTGGAAGAAATTCTCCAGCGCCTCGAGGAACACATGCCAGAACGAGCGGTGAAATTCGAAGTCGTGCTGGCCGCAGGCGTGGCAGAACGGGCCTTTCAGCTCGGTGCCGCAGTTCTCGCAATGCGTGTGGATCGGCCCGTGGGCGTGGCCGTGCGGCGCGGTGGCATGCGCGGCGAGTTGGTCGGCAGTCACGGCGTCGGCGAGTGGAGCGTCGTCCGGCAGGGTCGGGTCGAGGGGCACGGCCGGAGTGGAGCAAACGGTCCGTGGCGGCGCAACTCCGCAGCGGGTGCGTGTGGCGCTCAGCTGCGCAGCGCGATGATGAGCTTGGCGCGGCTGTTGACGCGCAGCTTTTGGAACACGCCGCTGAGCTGCACCTTCACGCTGCCCTCGGTCTTCCGGAGCTGCGCGGCGATCTCCTTGTTGGTCAGGCCGGCGCAGACGAGCTGGGCGAGTTCGCGTTCGCTGGGGGAAAGCTGGTGGAGCAATCGAGCGGAGGACGTCGTCGGCAGGACCGCGGTGGCGGCGACCGCTTCGCTCATCCGCAGGCGCACGACGAAAACGGGTTTGGTGAGCGTGCCGTTTTTCTCCGGGCGCAGGGCGATCAGCGCCTCGTGGCCGGGCTGATGCGAGAGGACGTGGCGGCTCGGAGCGTTGCCTTCGACGGGCAGCGATTCGCCCGGGCGCGTCTGCCATTCGCGTCGCAGCTCGTCACAGGCGGCGGAGATTTCCTCGGGGATCGCGAACACGGCTTGCGGCGTGTAGTTGCGTGCGCGCTCGTGGCCGAGATTCCAGACGGCGCAGAGGGCGAGGGCGTCCTGCGACACGTAGATCGGCTCGAGATTCCAATCGAGGAAGAGCACGGCGTCGGGCTTGGCGCGGTAGAAGCCCTCGAGCAGGCGGCGGCGCTGGCGCTCCTGCTCGAACGTCTTCATGCGATCGAACGCCACTTTGATGTGCGGGTGGATCGCTTGCAGCGTCGCCATCTCGCCCGGCGTGAAATCGCCCTGCGCGGCGCGCCGGCGCAGCGCGAACGAGGTCTCGACGCCGCGGCCGTGCCAGAAGAGCAGGTGCGCCGAGTAGCGCCAGTCGTAGTGCGACATGTAGCGCCGGTAGTAAGGCGTGCGATCGATCTTCCGCGGATCGGCGACGAGCTGGCTGTGCTGGTAGGCCGCGATGCCGTGGTTGAGATCGAGAAACGGCTGGAAGAAGGCGCGTCCCTCCGCGGCGACGAGCTGGTTGGCGTGTTCGTCGTGCGGGAAGCGCGAGCGCGCGGAGGAGAAGCGCTTGGTCGAGGTCTCCTTCTTCCAGTCGAGGTAGTTGACCGACATCACGAGCGTGTCGTGCGGGACGAGCTCCTCGAGCAGTCCCTGCAGGGCGCTCCACAACTCGTCGAATTCGAGCGCGCGGTGCAGATTCAGCAGCGCGCCCTGGCCGGCGCCGGCAGGAAGCAGCCCGAGATTCTGACTGGAGGAGGCGTGACTCAACGCGCGCAGCGGAGCACGCGGCGGGCCAGCGCGGCGAGTCTCAATCCCGCCGTATGACGAGCGGCGGGCGTTTATTAACCTAAGTTAGTTTGTGCGCGCCCGCGCGCGGCTGAAAGGTCCGCGCACCCCGCCGAACACACTATGAACCTACACACCTCTCGTATCATCCGGGCGCTGCTTTGGCTCGCGCTGCCCGTGTTTGCTTTCGCCCAAGCGGCGCCCACCACGAACGCGGATCCGAAAGACGCGAAAAAAATTCCCATCGAAGAGGCCAAGCCATCCGACGCTGCGCCCGATGCCGTGAAACTCGACCAATTTGAAGTCACCGGCACGCGCCTCCGCACGCTCGGTGATGAGGCGGCCGCAGTCCCGGTGTTTTCGATTCCGCAAGTCGAGCTCGAACGCCGCGGCGTCAGTCGTCTCGCGGATGTCCGCTGGGCCATCCCGCAGCTCGGCGGCACGGTCGGTTTCAACGACAACCTCACCAACGGCGGCACTTCGCGCGCGCAGCAGGTCGGCACGTCCTTCAACATGCGCGGGCTCGGCGGCAATTCGACGCTGGTGCTCGTGGACGGTCGCCGCATCCCGCACACCGGCCAGGAAGCCCCGGGCGGCGCGGGCGGGCGCGAGGATTTTTCCGTCGACGGCATTCCGGTCTCCGCGATCGAACGCATCGACATCCTCCCGCAGGGCGCGGGCGCGATCTACGGCTCCGAGGCGATCGCCGGCGTCGTGAACATCGTGCTGAAGAAAAACTACACGGGCACCGAACTGCGGGTGACCTACGACAACACCTTCAAAACCGACGTCGGGCAGACGACCGTCACCCTCACGAGCGGTTATCGCTCCGGCAAGCTCAGCGCTTTCCTCTCCGCCTCGTGGGAAAACCAGAACGGCCTGGCGTCTCGCGACCGCTGGTGGACGGCCACTGGTGACGCTCGCGCCTTCGGCAGCACGAGCAACAGCTTCACGTTCAACGCGACCGCCGGCGCCGGCTCATTCTCGACCGCGTTTTATCCGGCCAATGCCGCCGGGGCAAACCTGCCCGGCCTGAGCACGCACGTGGTGCTCATTCCGACCGGCTCGAACGGCACCACCGCGACCAACGCCGGCTCGGCTCCGGTGGCGATGGCGAATATCCCGCTCTACGACAGCGCCGCCTACGCGATGAGCGTCGATCCGGCGAAGCGACAGAGCTATCTCTTCCGTGCGGCCTACCAGATCGCGCCCAAGATCGAACTCTACGGCGATGCGCGTTGGAGTGAGTTCGAAAACGACTACACCGGTGCCCCCGTCTCGCTGATCACGCAGCTGCCCGCCAGCGCGCCCGGCAATCCATTCGGCGTTCCCGTCTACCTGAGCAAGGTCTTTTACGACCTGCCGCGTCCGCACTCGATCTCGACGCAGCAGAACATGGGCGCGACCCTCGGCGCGCGCGGCGACCTGCTCGCCGACTGGCGCTACGACGTCAGCGCCGCGTGGACCCGCAACATCGTCGCCGACGACGCGCTCACCGGTTCCGGTTTCAACTTCGGGTTGCTCAGCGCCGCACTCGCCGGTCCCAATGCGCCGCTCCTCGCCTACGATAGCTTGAACGGTAAAAACCCGAACGGCGCCGGCGTCCTCGAAGCGCTCATGCCCGCCGCGGATCACAAGGACACGACCGACGTCACCCAATACCTCGTGACGGCCGACGGCACGATCTGGTCCGGCTGGGCCGGCGACATCCGCACGGCGGTCGGCGCGGAGGCGGGCGAGGAGAAGGTGAAGTTCTGGCGCGAGCCTTCGCCGGCGACACCGACCTACGTGCTGACGAAGCCCTTCGCGCGCAAACACACCGCCGCGTTCGCGGAAATCGGCATCCCGCTCCTGTCCGAGCGTCAGAAAATTCCCCTCGTGTATCGCGTCGAAATCGGCGGCGCCGTCCGGGCGACCGACTATTCGGACGTCGGCTCCGTCACGACGCCGACTTATCGCGCCCTTTTCCAGCCCGTGAAGTGGCTGACCTTCCGCGCGTCGCGCGCCGAAGGCTACAAGCCCGTGCGTCTCTACGATCTGCAGGCGCCGATCACCCAGTTCACCTCGAACATCAGCGCCACGACGACCACCACCGATCCGTTGCGCGGCGGGCAGCGTGTGCCTGCGGGCGCGTATCTCTATCGTTCCGGCGGCAACCCCGCGCTCAATCCCGAGGAATCCGTCTCGCGCAACGCCGGCGTCGTCCTCGACGTCCCCGGCAAATTGCTCAAGGGTCTTTCGTTCTCGGCGGACTACTACGAGATCGACTACAACAACCGCTCCGGTTCGACCGGCCTGCAGGTGCTGCTGAATTACTTTCCCGAACGCGTGTTCCGCCTGCCCCTCACTCCCGCCGACCAGGCGCTCGGCTACACCGGCGGCGCGCTGCCGATGTCCAACACGGGCCAGCTCGCGTGGGACGCGAGCAACATCAACCTCTCCACCGTGACGACGAAGGGCTGGGACTACCGTGCCTCGTATTCGCACGCGTTCGATTTCGGCGAAATCCTCGTCACTGCCGCCTACACGCGTCCCGAACTGATCGTCACGCAATCCACGCCCGCGGCCGCGCCGGATTCGCGATTCGGCCACCAGCCCAACAAGTTCAGCGGCTCGGTTTTCTGGGCGCGGGGCCCGTGGGATGCCGGCGTTTCGGTGAACTACCAGTCACGTTATTTCATCGGCGGCGTCACCAACTTCGCCTCGTCGTATCCGTCCTACCTCGAGTGGAACCCGCAGGTTTCCTACAATTTCGGCCGCGATGCGCGCTTCGGCGCCGATGCGCCGACGTGGTGGGGCCGCTGGCTCGCCGGCAGCAAGCTCACCGTCACCGTGATCAACGCGTTGAACGAGGAGCCCACGCTCAGCGATGCCGCGAACTTCCGCTTCGCCGGCGATCCCCGCCTGCGCCGCTACATCCTGAGTTTCGCCAAAAAATTCTGACCGAGAGCCGGGCAATTTGCCGTATTACGGCAAATTGCCCGGAGACGTTTTCCCTTTTCCGCTCTGCTCCCATGAAACTGCGTTCCCTTGGCTTTGGTGTTGTTCTTGGTTGTGCCTCGCTCGCGCCGCTGGCGCGGGCGCAGGCGGCCGAGGTTGCGGCGACCGCGCCGGAAAAATCTCCCGCCGACCGCGACTACGAAGCGGCGTGGGCTTCCTATCGCGCCGAGGCGCCCGCCGGTGTCGAACATCCGTCGCAGGAGTTCTTCCGCTGGCAGGACAAAAAATTCCAGGAATTCGCCGCCGCCGTGCGTGCGTTCGGCGAGAAACACCCGGCCGACCCGCGCCGCTACGAAGGCTGGGTGCAGTCGAGCTACACGGGTCCGTCGTTCATCGTGGATTTCAAGCCGGAGTTCGCGGAGAAGCCGAATTGGTCCAACCTGATCGTCGATGAGGCCAAGGTGCTCGCGTTTCGGAGCGAGCAGGTCCGTCTGCTCCAACAGGTCGTCGAGGCCGAGGACGCCACGCCGCGACAACGCGCCGGAGCGTTCAACGCGCTCCTGACGGACGCCGGCACCGTCGCACGCCTGAAGGGCGAGAAGTTCGACGTCACCTCGTTCCGCCCGCTCGTGGAACGCTTGGTGGCGAAGTTTCCCGACGAGCGCGTCGTCCCGATCATCGAGATGTATACCGGCCGGCTCCGCTACAACTTCCCCGCCGTCGCCGCTGAATTCGAAGCGAGTCTGGCGGGCAATCCCGTGATCGCCGCCGCGCTCGCGAAGGCGGACGCCGCGCGCAAAGCCGAAGCCGCAAAGGCCGACGCCGCCTTGAAGGTCGCGGCGGCGGAGATCGGCTCCATCAAGTTCACCGCGGCCGACGGTCGCGAAGTCGACATTGCGAAACTCAAGGGCAAGGTCGTGCTGGTGGACTTCTGGGCGACGTGGTGCGGTCCGTGCATCGCCGAGCTGCCGAACGTGAAGAAGGTTTACGCGGCGTATCACGACAAGGGTTTCGAAGTCGTCGGCATCACGCTCGAAAATCCCAACGCACGTCCGAGCGACACGCCGGCGCAGACCGACGCCAAGCTCGCGGCCGCGAAGAAGAAGATGCTCGATTTCACCGCGAAGAACGAGATGCCGTGGCCGCAGTATTTCGACGGCAAGTGGTGGAAGAACGACTACGCCGAAAAGTTCGGCATTCGCGCGATCCCGGCGATGTTCCTCCTCGATAAGAACGGCAAGATCGCGGCGACCGAGGCGCGCGGCGAAAAACTCGAAGCCGAGGTCAAGCGCCTGCTCGGGCTCTGAGCGGTAACGACCGAAACAAAAGCGCGAATGGACACGAATGAACACGAATATCCGAACAAGACGCTGCGCGGTTCCGTGCGCCGGCTTTTCACTCGTGCGCATCCGTGTCCATTCGCGGTTCTGCTCAAGATGTTTTTTGCCTCCTGAACCATGGTTGCCGAACGCTATTGCCTGCTGCCGGAACCGGTGACGAACCGCCGGCACCTCTTTCCGGCGGAGCCGGCGCTGTTGCTCACGGAGGCCGAAGGTCGCGTGCTGGAGTTGCTCGGCGCCGGTTACAGCAACAAGGAGATCGCGGCCCGGCTCGGCAAGGCGGAGCCGACGGTGAAAAACCAGGTCGCGTCCATTCTGCACAAACTCGGCCAGCCGACGCGTGCGCGGCTGATCGCGGCGCTGCGGTGACCATGCGCCATCCGCATCATGACAGCGAGGGCGTGGTCAAACTCACGCCGGCCGAGGCGGCGGTGGTGTCGCACGTGGTGCGCGGGTTGACGAACAAGGAAATCGCGCGCGTGCTGCGGAAATCCGACCTGACGGTGAAGAACCAGCTGACCGCGGTCTATCGCAAGCTCGGCCTGAAGCGCCGCCTGCAACTCATCGCGATGTTCCGCGCCTGAGGCGGCGCGTTGGTGGACTCAGCGGGCGAGCGCGGTGTCGACGACCTTCTTGAGGTCGGCGAGGGCGAACGGCTTGGCGAGGACGGCGGTGGCGCCGAACTTCTCCGCCATGTGCAGGTAGAGTTTCGGATCGTGCGCGAGGCCGCCGGACATGGCGATGATGCGCGCCTTCGGGAATTCGCGGCGGAGATCGCGGATGGTGTCGAGGCCTTCCTTCTCGGGCATCACGATGTCGGTGATGACGAGTTCCGCGGGTTGCGCGTGGAATTTTTGCAGGCCTTCCACGCCGTTGGTCGCCTGACGGACGACGTGGCCCGAGTGTTCGAGCGCACTGGCGAGGACGTCGCGGAAGACGTCGTCGTCGTCGATTATCAGGATGTCGGCCATGGAATCGGAGGAAGAGTTAGGCGGCGGGTTGCGTTTAAGCAAGGCCGACGCGACGAAAGTGCACGCTCAGCGCGGCGCGCGCGTCAACAGGGCGTGCACTTCCAGCAACAACGTCTCGGGTCGAAACGGCTTGAGCAGAAACGCGTCGCCGGACTCGGCGCCGGTGGGGTCGCCGCTGGCGAGTCCGCTCATGACCAGCACGCGCACGTGGGGATGGGCGCGCCGGATGAATTCCACGAGTTCACGGCCGCCGAGGCGCGGCATCATCAGGTCGGTGACGACCAGGCGCAGGTTGGCGGGCGCGGCGTTTCCGGAGAGGAGGGCCACGGCTTCGGCGCCATCGGTCGCGACCGTGACGCGATAGCCGTATTGCGTGAGCACCGCCGCAACGACTTGCCGCACGTCGCCCTCGTCCTCGATGACGAGGATGGCTTCACCGTGGCCGCGCGGGATGCTCGCGGGATCGATCTCGCGCTCGTCGTTCGCGGGGGCGATTTCCGCGGGGATGAAGATGCGGAACGTGGTGCCGCGGCCGGGTGTGCTGTCCACGGTGCAGAAGCCCTGGTGCGTCGCGATGATGCCGCGCACGGTGGAGAGGCCGAGGCCGGTGCCGCGGCCGGGATCCTTGGTGGTGAAGAACGGTTCCCAGATGCGCGGGAGGATCGCGGGCGAGATGCCGGTGCCGGTGTCGCCGACCTCGATGACGAGGAAGGCGCCGGGGCGCGCTCCGGGCAGGGCTTGGGCGGCGTCGGCATCGAGCTGGCGGTTCGCGAGACGGAGCGAGAGCGTGCCGCCGTTGGGCATGGCGTCGCGCGCGTTGACGCACAGGTTGAGAATGATCTGGTGCATCTGCGACGGGTGGGCGCGCACCGGCCAGAGATCGCTGGGGATGGAGTGCTCGAAGCGCAGGTGGCGGGGGAAGGTCTCCTCGATCATCGCGGCGACGTCGCGTGCGACGTGTTTGAGCTGCACGACGCGCAACTCGTCGCTGCCGCCTTGGACGAAGGAGAGGATTTGCTTCACGAGTCCGGCGCCGCGGGCGGCACTTTGCTCGAGAGTGTCGAGCAGGCGCCGGTTCTGGGGCGACGATTGGACGCGGAGGAGCTGCGAGACCATCAGCATCGGGGTGAGAATGTTGTTGAGGTCGTGCGCGATGCCGGCGGCGAGCAGGCCGAGGTTTTCCATGCGCTGGGCGCGGAGGAACTGCTCCTGCAGGCGGTTTTTCTCGGTGACGTCGCGGCCGATGCCCATGAGTTCGAAGCCGCCGTCGGGCGTGGCGACGCGATTGACGGTGAACTCGACGCTGGCGATGCCTTCGGGTTTGCGCAGGCGGAGCTCGAACAGGCCGGGTTGATCGCCGGCCATCAGCTCGGAGAAGCGCAGCCGCGCGCGCTCGTTGTCGAGCGGGTCGATCAGGCGGATGAAGTGCTGGCCGATCCACTCGCGGCGCTTCCAGCCGGTGATGGTTTCGAAGGCGGGGTTGAGCGAGGTGATCACGCCGTCGGCGGAGAGGGAGAAGATGGCGTCGCGCGCGTCCTCGATGAAGCGTTGGTGTCGCTCCCGCGCCGTGTGCAGCGAGCGCTCCGTCTCGCGGAGGTGGCGTCGCTCGCGGCTGTCGAGGACGGCGCGGCGCAGCGCCGTGGGCAGGCGTTGGTAGCGGTCCTTGATCACGTAGTCGACGGCGCCGGCGCGGACGGCGGCGATGGCCTGGTCTTCGCCGATGCTGCCGGAGAAAAAGACGAAGGGCGTGTCCGGGATGTGTTCCTGGGCGAGCGCGAGCGCCTCGAGTCCGTCGAAGCCCGGCAGCGTGTAGTCGGCGAGGATGACGTCGAATTTCTCCGGCGCGAGCAGGGCGAGGAATTCGGCGCGGTTGGCCGCCGTGACGATCTCGCACTCGGGACACTCGGTTTGGAGCAGCACTTTCACGAGCTCGTGATCGAGAGGGTCGTCGTCGAGGTGCAGGATTTTCATGGGGTGGAGGCGGTCGGCAGGGTGAAGAAAAACGCGGCGCCGGCCCCGGGCGTGCCTTCGGCCCAGACGCGGCCGCCGTGGCGGGCGACGATGCGTTGGACGAGGGCGAGTCCGATGCCGGTGCCGCTGAACTCGCGGTCGCTGTGCAGGCGGCTGAAGACCTTGAAGAGCTTGTCGGCGTAGCGCGGGTCGAAGCCGACGCCGTTGTCGCGCACGGTGAACGTGACCTCGCGGCCGTCGGGTGTGAGTGCCGCGGAGACGTGGATGCGGGGCGGGCGGCGGCCGGCGGAGTATTTCGCGGCGTTGCCGAGGAGGTTGATCCACACTTGGCGCAGGAGCGCGGGATCGGCGTCGACCGCGGGGAGCGGATCGAGGTGCCAATCGGTGTCGGGGGCGGACTCGAAGTTTTTCTCGGCGAGCACTTCGCCGACGAGGGCGTGGGAGTCGACGCGCAGGCGGCGCACGGGCAGGCGGACGAGGCGGGCGAAGTCGAGCAGGGCGTCGATCAGCTCGCCCATGCGCCGGGCCGAGGCGACGATGGTTTCGAGGTAGCGGCGGCTTTCGGGGTCGAGCCGGCTGCTCTCGCGCTCCAGCAGGAGCGTGGAGAAGCCGGAGAGGTGCCGCAGTGGCGCGCGCAGGTCGTGCGAGACGGAATAGGAGAACGCTTCGAGCTCGCGATTGGCGTCCTCCACGCGGGCGCTGTGTTCCCGGAGCTCGCGGTGGAGCGCGGCGAGGCGTTGTTCGGCGGCGCGGCGGGCGTCGATGTTGTGGACGATGCTGCGGCTGGAGCGGTAGTTGCCTTCGGGGTCGTAGAGGGCGGTGGCGCTGATGGAGACATGGAAGTCGGAGCCGTCCTTGCGGCGGAGCCTGAGCTCGTTGTCCTGGGCGGTGCCGGTGGATTTGAAGCGGGGAAAATATTCCGCGAACTTCGCGACGTCGTCGGGGACGAGGAGATCGGCGAAGCGTTTCCGGCCGATGATTTCGTCGCGGGTGTAGCCAAGCCACTCGAGTTCGGTGTCGTTGATTTCGACGACGATGCCGTCGGGATCGAGCGAGTGGTAGCCGCAGGGGGCGCGGTTGTAGAGGTCGCGGATGCGCTCGGTGGAGCGGGCGAGTGCGGCGGCGGCGGCCTTGCGCTCGGTGATGTCGCGGATGGCGGCGAGGACCACGCGGCCGTCGTCGGTCTCGAGCGGGCTGAGCATGATGTCGACGGGGAACTCGGTGCCGTCCTTGCGGCGGGCAAAGAGTTCGAGGCCGGCGCCCATCGCGCGGAATTTGGGCGCGGCGTGGAAGCCTTGCACGTGCGTGTGGTGGCGCTCCTGGAAACGGTCGGGCATGAGCACCTCGAGCGGTTGGCCAATGAGCTCGGCGCGCGGGTAGCCGAAGAGGGCTTCGCTGCGGCGGTTGATGCGGCGGATGACGCCGGTGGCGCCGACGACGACGATGGCGTCCGTCGACTGTTCGAAAAACGTCTCGAACAGCGTGCGCGAGCGGCGGAGCGCATCGTCGGTGTGTTTGCGGTCGGCGAAGTCCCGCTGGATGCGCGCACCGGCGGCGGCGGCGGACACGAAGAGCAGGGCGACCGCGAGGAGCAGGGTCGTGCGGGTGTGCGCGGCGCTGTCGCGCGCCGCGAGGGCGCGGTCGGCGAGGAGCGCGTTCTCGGTTTCCTCCATCTCGCGGATGAGCGCGCGCAACTCGTCCATGACGAGCTTGCCTTCGCGCAGCGCGGCGGGGTCGAGCGCGGCGACGGGGCCTTGCGTGCGGCGCGCCTCGTCGCGTCGCGACATCACGGCGATCTCGCGATCGACGAGCGCCCGGAGACGTTCGACGCGGCCTTGTTGGGCGGGGTTGTCGCGGGTGAGCGTGCGGATGGCGGCGAGGTTTTCGCTGATTTTGGCCACCGCCTCGTCGATCGGGGCGAGGAAGGTGGGCTCGCCGCTCAGGGCGAAGCCGCGGGAGCCGGTCTGCACCTCGAGGGCTTGAGCCTGGATTTGTTCGAGCCGGTTGAGCACGACGTGCGTATGCTCCACCATGCCGAAGGCGCGTTCGAAGCGGACCAGGCTGCGCCACGTCGCGATCCCGACGGCCGACAACAATGCCAGCGCGACGACAAAGGCGGCCGCGATCTTGCGTTCGAGAGTCAGGTGCATCGGGGTATTGCTCCCGGATTCTCGTGGATGGGAGCTGGCGTCGGTGGCCCGTCTGACGCGTGGCGAGGATGCGAGGCGACGCGCGGTGCGACCAACCAAAACAAAAAACCGGGGACGCGGACGTCCCCGGTTTTTATGTAGGTAAAAGCCCTATGTCAGTCGCTCACTTGGTCTGCCGGAGCGTGATGGTGCCGTTCATGGTGGAGAGTTGGATGTCGACGCCGCCGCCGTTGAGGGTGCCGACGATGGATTTGCCGACCGGGCCGCCGGGGAGCGGGGGGAGGGGAGCGCGCGGGGCTGCCGTGAGCTTGCCGACGGATACGTTGGTGGTGTCCGGGGTGGAGGCGGTGACGGCCGTGGTGACGGTGGCGGGAGCTTCGGGGGCGGCGGCCGGCTCGGGCGGTTCGGGAGTCTGGTCGTCGTCCTTGTCGTCGTTGGCGTCCTTGTCGCCGCGGATCATGGCGGCGTGGGCGCGGGCTTGGCGGGCGGCGTCGCGGGCCATGCGTTCGGCATGGCGGGCGAGTTCGCGGGCTTGGTCGTGCGTCATGCCGTAGCCGTAGGAAAATCCTTTGCCGCTGACCTTTTCGGTTTTGGTCTGGAGAATGTTGTCGGCGAAATTCGTCCGGATGGTGCCGTTGTGCGTGCGCATCCGGAGATTGGCCTTGGTGTCGCTGGGCAGGCGGACGTCGACTTCGCCGTTCATCGAGGTGATGGAAACGGGTTTGGCGGGGGCCTTCTTAAAGGTGGCGGTGACTTCGCCGTTCATGGTGTTGACGACGGCGGAGGCGCCGATGTCGAGGAGGGCGACTTCGCCGTTCATCGAGTTGATGTCGATGTCGCCGTCGATGTTCTCGACCTTGATGTCGCCGCCGGCCTCGGTGCGGAGGACGAGGTTGGTGTTGTGCGGGACTTGGACGTTAAACTCGGCGCCTTGGGCGGCCCAAGGGTTGTCGCCGGTCATGACGATGGTCGCGACGTTGTTCTTCTCGGTGATCTCGAAGGTGACGTCTTCGTCGAGGCGGCGGAAGCCGTCCTGGTCGACCTCTTTCTTGCCCTTTTGCTCGAGCGAGGAGGTGACGACGATCTCGTTGCCGTCGGTGCCGGAGACGCGGACCTCGGCCCAGGGCAGGGCGACCTTGAGGGTGCCGGGTTTGGATGCGTCGCTGAATTTGGAGCGGACGGTGTTCTGGTCGGTGCTATCCTCGGCGGCGTGCAGTGCGGCGGCCGAGAGGGCCAGCGCGGCGCAGGCGGCGCCGAAGCGGAGGAGGTGGAGTGGGTTCTTCATTTTGTGAGGGTTGGCTGAGGCGCGCCGTTCAGACGGTTTTCTGGGCGGGCGAGGAGGTTTGAGCGTTGGGTTTATTGTCAGCGGGAGTGGCGGGCGTGCGCAGGGTGGCGAGGGCGCGCTTGGCGGCGTCGCGCACGTTCTTGTCGGTGGTTTCGTCGCGCGAGAGGCGGTCGAAGAGCGGTGCGGCCTCGGGTTCGCGGACGTTGGCGAGGAGTTCGATCATCGCGAGCTGGACGAGCGGGGCGTTCTCGCGCGGGAGGGCGGCGAGGAGGCCGGCGCGGACGACGTCTTCCTCGGCGTGCGGCGCGAGGGCCTCGACGGCGGAGAGACGGACGTTGACGGAGGGGTCGAACGCGAGCGCGCCGACGAGGTCGGTGAGGACTTTGCGGTCGGGCGATTTCAGGTCCATCGTCGCGAGGACAGTCTGGAGGCGGTCGCTGGTGGATTTTTGCTGGAGGAGCGAGGCGGCGACGAGCTTGCCCATGCCGTCGACCTGCTTGCGGAGATCGGCGATTTCGCGTTTCGCAGCTTCGTCGGTGGCGGGGGCGACGACGGCGGGTTTTTGCAGGAAGCGGGCGCCGGCGAAGATGCCGGTGGCGAGGAGTGCGAGGGCGAAGGCGAATTGGAGCGCGGGTTGCGCGGGGAGGATGGCTTCGAAGAAGCGGTCGAGGCGGCTCTTCGCGAGGGCGAACGGGCTGGGTGCGTCGGCGTCGCGCTGGTGCGTCTCGAGCATCGCGTAGAAGTTTTCGCGGAGGCGGGTGGAGGGCTCGGGTGGCGGGAGCGAGTCGAGCTTGCGGGTGATTTCCTGAAGGGCGGACCATTCGCGCTGGCAAGTCGGGCAGGAGGCGAGGTGGGCGCGCATCTGCGCCGCTTCATCGGGCGGCAGGGTGCCGTCCTGGTAATCGATGAAGAGTTCGGTGACGCGGGAGCAGTTCATGGCGGGCGGAAAGTTGAGAGCGGAGAGTCTGGAGCCGGGAGGGCGGCCGGTTGGACGAGGTCAGGCGGCTTGGTCGCGGCGAAGCTTGAAGTAGACGTCGCGCAGTTCCTTGAGCGCGCGGTGGACGCGGACCTTCACGGCGCCGACGGAGCAGTCGCAGAGGCGGGCGATTTCCTTGTGCTCGACGTTTTGGAGGCGGGAGAGGACGAGGACTTCGCGGTGTTCGAGCGGCAGGCGGGCGAGGGCGGTGCGGAGGATGGCGAGGTCGTCGCTCGTGGTGGCGGAGTGGTCGGGCGAGACGGTGGCGTCGTCGGGATGCTCGTGGAGATCGACGGGGTCGGTCGCGGTGGCGGCTTTGGCGTGTTTGCGGAAATGATCGGCGGCGACCTTGCGCGCGAGGTGGTAGATCCAGGCGGTGAATTTGCCTTCGTCGCGGTAGGTGTGGCGGTATTTCAGGATGCGGTAGAAGACGACCTGCACGAGGTCCTCGCTGACGGCCGGCTGGTTCGTCATGCGCAGGAAGAAGGCGTAGAGCCGCTGTTGGTAGCGTTCAAAGAGCTGGCCGAGCTGCGCGACGTCGCCGGCGCGAACGGCAATCATGAGTTCGTGATCGGTAGCTTCCACGTGGGCGGCGAAACTAACGACTGTCGCGGTGGAGGGAACCTGGATTTCGGCGGCTGTGGCGGGAGCGAGCATCGGGTGGCGTAGGCATGGCGGGTGTGCAGCGGGGAATACCGCGCCGGCGGCGGGAGGTTACAGGAAAGTTCTGGAGCGGGGTGCTGGGAGCGCGGCGCAAGGAACTTGGAGCGGTGAACCGCGCATCCCCGCGGAATCGGCAGTATTGCGTATTACGGAAAAATTATCGGTGGACGGTCGGCGCGGGAAGGGCTGCCGCTCCTGCGGCGAATTTTTGGGCGCAGGGGGGCTTTCCGCCGCTCGCGAACATTACGTAATACGTAACGAACTCAGCGACTGGCGGCGGGGAGAAGCGGCACCGGCGGGCGGGGAAATTCCGCGATGGGCCGGGGGGAGAACGAACTGGCGCGCGCGCAAAGGACGCCTAAGTTCCCGCCCCATGAATCGCCGCGACTTCCTCGTCACGACCTCCGCGGCCTTCTCGCTCAGCTTTCTCGCGAGAGGCTCGCTGTTTGGACAGAATGCCACCCCGGCGGCTTCGGCGCCCGCGCCGGCTCCCGCCGCCCCCACGCCGCCGCCGGTGAAGGTGGAATTCAAGGATCTGCGGCGCGGCGTCGGCCTCTTCACCGGTCGCGGCGGCACGATCGGCTGGCTCTCCAATAAAGACGCGCTCGTCGCGGTCGACACGCAGTTCGCGGACACCGCGGCCCAATTCCTCGCCGGCTTGCCCGGCCGCGACGGCCGCATGCTCGACGCCGTCATCGATACGCATCACCACTGGGATCACACCGGCGGCAACGCCACGCTGCGCCCGGCCGCGAAGAAACTCGTCGCGCACGAGGCCGTGCCGGCGCTGCAAAAAGCCGCCGCGGCGCGCAGCCCGCAGCTGGGCGAGCCGACGATTCCCGACACGCTTTTCAGCGACACCTGGCGCATGGACGTGGGCGACGAGGTCGTCAGCGCGAAGTTCTTCGGTCCGTCGCACACGGGCGGCGACATCGCGGTGCATTTCGAGAAGGCCAACGTCGTGCACACCGGCGACCTCGTCTTCAACCGCCTCTACCCCGTCACGCCGAAGGTCGACGGATGCAAGATGCAGCATTGGCGCGACGTGTTGCCGCAGCTCGCCGCGCACTATCCGGCCGACGCGATCTACATCTTCGGGCACGGCAACCCGAAGTTCGGCGTCACCGGCACGAAGGCCGACGTGCTCGCGATGGCCGGCTTCCTCGACGCGCTGATCGCGCACGTCGCCGCCGGAATCAAAGCCGGCAAATCGAAGGCCGAGATCGTCACGCAGCAAAACCTCGACGCCTTCCCCGACTACCACGCCGCGCAAAACAGCCGCCTCCCCGGCAATCTCGGCACGATCTACGACGAGCTGACCGGCGCGTGAAGCTTTCGCCAATGAGGGCGCGTGTCTGGTTGTTTATACTCCTGAGTCTCGCATACAGCGCGATGCTCGGAGCCTGCGACTACAACTACTGGGGCGCATGGATTCTAGGCGTAAAGGAAGTGCTCGAGTTGCCCTTCCTGTCTGCGGTGCGGCACATGCCTTGGGCGACAGGGAGCCCCCTCGCCGGAGCTGCTTACTACACGGCTTTTATCTCGAATGCTCTTCTGTGGGCGTGGCTGGCGACATCGCTCGCCACAAAAACGGCGCGGGCGATCCGATCGTCTTCGCCAGCTTCGAAAACTGATGTTCCCCGGCGCGGCTGATCGCAATTCATCGCAAGGCAAGTTCGCCTTCGCTGCGCACTGACCCTGAGGTCCACGGCGTAATGGCGGCATTGGTCCCGGGTAAAAACAGGGGTTTCACCTCAGTTTTTCGTCGCCCCGCGCTGGGCCAGACCACAAAGTCCGCCGCGATGATTTCCCGCGCCCCCACGTCGCGCCTGCTTCTCGCCGCGGTTTCCGCTCTTCTCGCCCCCTCCGTCGTCGTCGCCGCTGAGGCGCTCTGGCAGGCCGGGGCGCGCGTCATCGTCGACAAGGCCGGCGCCGGGCACCGCGCCGTCGTGTTGCGCGCCGAGCCGTCGCGGGCGTTCGTGGCCTACGAGGGCGCCGACGAGGCGTTCGACGAGTGGGTGGAAAACGATCGCATCCGCAGCGCCCGCCCGCGCGTCGAGCCGCCGAAAAACGAGGCGGAGAAAAACGCGCCGGAAACGGCCGAGTCCGCCGCGACGCCTGTGCCGGAGCCGTTGCCGCGCGCGCTCGAGCTGCCGCGGCCGGCGCGCGACGCCGTCGTCGCCACGGCGTGGCTCGAGCAAATGCCCCGCACCGCGCCGGACGCGCCCGTGCGTTTCAACACCGCGACGCTGCCCGTGCCGCAATTCGCCTTCGGCCCCACGGCGGGCATCGCCACCGCGCAACCGCCCGTGCACGCGGTGCTGCTGTATTCCGGCAATCGCATCCGCGGTTTCGCCGCGATCGAGAACGGCATCGTGCTCTACGGCCGCGACAACGTGAAGGGCTTCAAATCCACCGGCACGCTCGACCTCTCCAGCCTCGGCGGCTTCACGCCCGAAGTGCTCGTCGCCGGCGATCTTAATCACGATGGCGAGACCGACCTCGTCGTCGCCGCCGGCCCGCTTCTCCAGGTGTTCTTCGGTTCGGCGGACGGCGTTTTCGTGCCGACCCTCAAACCCTATCGCTCGACGGAGCCGCTGCGCGCCGCCGCGACCGGCCGCTTCTTCACCGGCGCGCTCGGCTGGGGCGTCGCCGTCGTCGAGGGCTACGATCGCTTCCGCCTCCTGCAAGTCGCGCAAAGCGGCGTCACGCCGATGGGCGATCCTTACACGGTGAAATTCGATCGCATCACGCGGCTCGCTGCGGGCGATTTCGACGGCGACGGCTTCGCCGACATCGCGGTGACGACCGAGGACAAGGGCCGCTGCACCGGTGCGTGGATGTTCTTCAACCAACACGGCGCGACCAAGCCGTTCCTCTGGCCCGTCGGCGGACGCGACGACTTCGCGCGCGACGTCGTCGTCGCCGACCTCGATCGCGACGGCCGCGATGACCTGATCCTGACCGACAACGACGTCGAGCGCGGCGAACGCATCCGCGTGGTCTTCGGCGCCTCGGGCCGCGCGGGCTGGGAAGACCCGTGGGAGCTCGTCGCGAGTGAATTCGGCCTCGGGCTCGGCACGGCGTCGGTTGTCGTGGCGGATTTCAACCACGACGGACGCCTCGACATCGGCATCGGCGGCCGCAACGGCCTGCGCGTGTATCTCGGCGCGGATTACCGCCGCTTCAGCCGCAATCCCGTCTGGCCGCGCCTCGCCACGGGCAACGATTTCCCCGAGCAACGCGTGTTCCTCGCCGGCGATTTCGACGGCGACGGCGCCGCCGATTTGCTCGGCTACACGCCGGTCTTCGCCACCGGCTACAACCTCGTCTACAACGCCACGCCGCTGCGCCCCGACGGCGTGCACGTGCCCGCGCCGCTGAAGGAGCGCGCGGTCGCGCAGGCGAGCACGACGGTGACGAAGATCGAAGGACCGCGCTCGGACCTGCCCGAGGGTGCGCCGGTGCTGCGCCACCTCGCGAGCCGCGCCGAGCCTTACGGCCAATGGCGCTATCGCATCGTCCTCGAAGTCGCCGCGCTCGCCGACAACGCCGTCATCGAATCGCTCGAGGCGATCTGCCGCTACGACTCGCCCGACGCGCCGACGCAGGAAATCGCCGCGCTGGTCCATCGCGACACCGAGCAGCAGTGGTCGATCGAGGTCACGCTGCCGCGCGGCCGCACCTACGAATTCCGCATCAACGCGAAGGACGACAAGGGCCGCGCCGCCGCCCCGCTGCGCGTCACGGTCAATCCCTGAGAATACCGGGCGCGGTCCACGCTACGCCGCGAACGCGATGCGGCGGTCAAATCGGTTCGCCGTTTCCGGATGCGGCTCGCGCTCACTTCACCGGCGCGCGCAGTGTGCCGGCGTCGAGCCAGCGGCCGGGCGCCAGCACGAAGTGGGGCTCGGCGGGCAGACCGGTTTCACCGCGGTGCAGCATGCCGACCACCATCTCGGTCGCGAGCGCGCCGAGGCTGCGCGGGTCGTTGTAGATGCCGGAAATGCCGTGCTCGGGATGGTTGTTGATCATCGTTGCGAGGCCGACGTCGCGCGGCACGGAGTAGCCGGCCTCGCGCAGCCAGTTGAACGTCGGCTGGCCGCGCGTGCTCACGATGGCGTCGGGTTTCCATTTTCTCACCCATGCGAGGAATTTCTCGCGAAATGCCGGGCCCGGATCGAAGTCGCACGGTGGAATGTGATTCGCGCGCGGCAGCCGGGATTGGGCGCGCAGGAACGCGCCGACGAGACGGTCGCCCCAGCTCGGGCTGTCGTCGACATCGACCACGGCGAAGCCGAGCCGCTGGTAACCGCGGGCGAGGCATTGCTCGACGATCTGCGTGATGCCGGAAAACGGGTCCTCGGCCACGTGGTGCAGCTCCGGCGCGCGCAGCGTGTAGCCGAGCGCCACGGCGGAGAAACGGTCCCAACACAGCTCGAGCGCCGACTGACCGGGCGGCAGGCGGCCGAGCAGCACGCCGGTGATGGCGCGGCGGCTGAGGATGTCGCTCATGCGCGCGGGCGTCATGCCGGGTTCGGCGAGCCAGAAGTGCTCGAGCTTGTAGCCGAGTTCCTCGGCGCGCTGTTGGGCGCCGGGAAAAAAATCCGGGCGATCGTGATGCTCCGGACGCCAGCCGTAGCGCGTGGGATAATTCGTCACGTAGGCGAGGCAGACGTGCTTGATCGCGTGGCCGGAGCGGCGCGAGCGCATGAGCGTCGCGACGAGCGGGTTCACGCGGTAGCCGATTTCCTTCGCGATGGCCTGGATGCGTTCGCGGACCTCGGGTCGGATGCGCGGGCTGTTGCGCAGCGCGAGCGAGACCGTCGAGCGGTGGACTCCCGCGCGTTGGGCGACGTCTTCCAAGGTGGCTTCCGGAGGCATGGGGAACGCAGGTGTTTTCCGCTGGTGCGAAAACGCGGCGAAACTTCGCGCTGCGCCCGCGTGCACTCAAGCCCGCAAATCCGGCGCCGCGGCGCGGTCGAGAGGGGGACGGAAGGGCGCCGGGCTCAGCGACGAACGACGAATGACGCGAAATGCGCGCGTCCGGCGCTCGTTGCCTCCGGGCGTGCGGCGGCGAACACGCCGAGCTTCGCGCCGACCCATTGGCTGGAGGAGGCCTGAAACTCGCCGCCGATCGGCGTGAAGTCCCGGCCGTCGGTGCTGTAGGCGAAGCGGCAGAGGCCGCCCGCGCTGACCGTGACGCGCAGATGCAGCGGCCCCGGCGGGGCGTCGAGCGCGATGAGATCGTGTTCGCGGCCGCCCTTTTGGGCACTGCGGCAGCTGCGCAGCACGAGGAGGTCGCGTCCATCGCGCTTCGTCCAGCCGAGCCAGGCGTAGTCGTAGCCGAAAACCATCAGGCCTGTGCGGTCGCCTTCCGCGCCGCCGTCGACCGTGAGCGTGGTTGTCGCGGTGAAATCGGGCGCGGGGAATTTCTGGAGCAGCAGCTGCGGTGTCGACCAATGCGAGTCGGCGGATGGCGTGGCGACGAAGCGCAGCGAGAGCGCGCCGGTTTTTTTCGTGAGCGAGAACCATTCGGCGCGCGGGTTCGCCTGCCATTGCCATTGGAGGCTGAGCGTGGGCGCGTCGAATTCGTCCGAGGTCGCGGGCACGGCGCGCGGTTGCGGTGGGAGCGCGGGTTTGGCGTGGCGGAGCACGGGTTGGCTTTTCGCACCATCGCGGTCGGCCGCTTCGCCCATCACGGGCCAGCCGTCGCTCCGCCAGCGCATCGGCTGGAGATGCACGACGCGGCCGTAGGCGGGCAGCTCCTGGAAATGGAAAAACCAGTGCTCGCCCTGTGGCGTGTCGACCCACGCGCCTTGGTGCGGGCCGTTGACGGGCGTCGCGCCCTGCTCGAGCACAATGCGGTTTTCGTAGGGACCCCAGATGTTCTTCGCGCGGAAGACGGCTTGGTATCCCTCGGTCACGCCGCCCGCGGGCGCGAAGACGTAGTAGTAGCCGTCGCGCTTGTAGAGTTTCGGGCCTTCGAGCGTGCGCCAGCCGGGGAGTTGGTTGGCGTCGATGATGACCTGGCCGTCGTCGAGCACGCGCGTGCCGTCGGGCGCGAGGCGGTGGAGCGTGAGCTGGTTGTTGATGCCGGCGCGGCTCTTCGCCCAGCCGTGGATCAGGTAGGCCTGGCCATCGTCGTCCCAGAGCGGGCACGGATCGATGAGGCCTTGGCCGGCTTTGACGAGGAGCGGTTCGGACCACGCGCCGCGCGGATCTTTGGCCGTGATGACGTAGAGGCCGAAATCCGGATCGGGATAAAAGATCCAGAATTTCCCGTCGTGATAGCGCAGCGAAGGCGCCCACACGCCGGCGCCGTGGCGCGGTGAGGCGAAGTGTTCGCGCGGCACGAGCGCGGGCAACGCGTGGTTCACGAGTGTCCAGTTGACCAGATCGCGCGAGTGCAGGATCGGCAGGCCGGGCACGTGGCCGAAGCTCGACGACGTCATCCAATAATCGTCGCCCACGCGAATGGCGTCCGGGTCCGAGTAATCCGCGTAGAGCACGGGATTCTGGTAAGTGCCGTCGCCGCGGTCGGCGGACCACGGTGCGGGTGCGGCGGCCGGAGCGGACGAGGAAGGGGCCGGAGTGAGCGTCATGAGGAGCGGGACGACGAGCGCGTAGAGCACGGCCGTCACTTTTGTCCGATGCGCGGCACGAGCAAGTGCATCACGAGCAGCGCGGACACATACATCACCGAGGCGACGGCGAAGATCGACGCGTAGCTGCCGGTGTGTTTCAGCACGACGCCGATGATCTCGGCGGTGAAGCCGCCGGTGAAATACGCGATGAACCCGCCGAGGCCGACAAGCGAGCTGACGGCCGCCTTGGGCATCGTGTCGGACGCGAAACTGAATTGGTTGGCCGACCAGCCTTGATGCGCCGAGCCGGCGAGCCCGACGATCAGCACGGTCAGCCACACGCTCGACACATACGGCGCGAGATAGATGGGCAACACAGCCACGGCACAGAGCAGCATCGCGACCTTGCGCGCGGCGTTCACGGTCCAGCCGCGGCCGAGGAAATGGCCCGCCAGCCAGCCGCCGGCGATGCCGCCGAACGAAGCCACGAAGTAGAACACGGCCGTCCAGTTGCCGACCGAGACCAGCGACAGCTGATAGCGCTTTTGCAGGAAGTCCGGCAGGAAGAACATGTAGATGGTCCACACCGGCCCGGCGAGGATGCTCATCGCGATGTAGGCCCAGGTGGCGCGATGGCCGAGCAAGGCGATCCAGCCGACCTTCGCAGGCGTGCTGGCGGCCGGGGCCGGATCGGCCGGCTGGCCTTCGCGGATGTAGGCGCGCTCCGACTCGGAGAGGCGCGGGTGCGTCTCGGGGTTTTCGTAGAGCCACCACCAAGCCAGGAGCCAGAAGAGGCCCAGCGCGCCGGTGACGTAGAACGTGATCGGCCAGCCCCACGCCGCATACATGCGCGGCACGGCGAACGGGCAGATGATCGCGCCGACGTTCGAGCCGGCGTTGAAGAGCCCCGTGGCCAGCGCCCGCTCGCGTTGCGGGAACCACTCGGCGACGGTCTTGATGGCGCCAGGGAAGTTGCCGCCCTCTGCGAGGCCGAGCACGACGCGCGCGCTCATGAAGCCCAGCACCGTGAACGGCAGCACGAGCGAGGCCGCGACGCCCGCGCTCTTCCACGGCAGGCTGAGCGTGAACGATTCACCGAGCGGCAACAGCGCGCAGAGACCGTGCGCCGCGGCCGCGACGCTCCAGACCGCCACCGCCAGCGGCAAGCCGCGGCGGATGCCGATCTTGTCCATGAGACGTCCGCCGAGCAGGTAGCCGAACGCGTAGGCGAACTGGAAGGCGGACGCGATGTGCGCGTAGTCGGTCTCGCTCCAGCCGAGCTCCTTGCTCAAGGGCCCTTTCAGGATGCCGATGATGTTGCGGTCGACGTAATTGATCGCGACCGAGCAGAAGAGCAGGCCGCAGATCGCCCAGCGAAACTGGCCGACTTGGCCGCGGGACGGCGCCGGGGAAAGGGAAGCGGTGCTCATGGCGAGACGCGCGAGATGGGGTGGGAGAGGGGCGGCGGCGCGCACGAGTCGCGTCGAGCAATCTTCCGGGAGCGAACCACGCCGCGCGCGTCGTCCGCAATCCGACACAAGTGCGCATCGTTGATTCGCGGCGGGCGCGGACGCGTGCGGTGTTCAACGATGCGAACGGGCCGCCCGTTGCTCGCGGAATTCGTGCGGCGCAAAATTTCCGCACGTCGGAAAAGCGCTGCGACAGCACGCGACCCCGACGGGCTTCGTCTACCAACCACCACCCCGCTACTTCCCCTCCCGATCGGCGTTCCGGTCGATGCTCCGCAGCGATCACGCCGAGCCGGTTGTTCGAACCGTATGCAACCCTCCGGGTTGTTCCCCGCTTTCCGCCCCATCGGACGCACTGCGCCGCGCGCCTTCCGCCGATTTTTTCTGGCGAGCGTGATCGCGTGCGCCGCCGGTGCCGCGCGGGCCGCTGACGATTCGGCGGAGCCGATCGCGCCGATCCGCGCGCCGTTTCCGATGCCGCAGCTGCAGCGGCCGATTTTCCCCGTGCGCAGCGTGAGCATCGTCGAGCACGGCGCAGTTGAGGGCGGCACGACGAAGAACACCGCCGCGATCGCGCGTGCCATCGAGGCCGTCGCGCAGGCCGGCGGCGGTCGCGTCGTGATTCCCGCCGGGCGCTGGCTGACCGGACCGATCCATCTGCGCAGCAATATCGACCTGCATCTCGCCGAGGGAGCGGTGGTGGTGTTCAGCGACGTGTTCGAGGATTACCTGCCGCCGGTCTTCGTGCGCGTCGGCGGCATCGAGTGTTTCAACTACTCGCCGCTCATCTACGCGCGCGGTTGCGAAAACATCGCGATCACCGGTCCCGGCCGCCTCGACGGCAACGGCGCCGCGTGGTGGCCGTGGAAAAAATCCGAGCAGAGCGGCCTGCCCGCGCTCGCCGCGAAAGGCGTGCCGGTCGAGCAGCGCGTCTTCGGCACGCGCGCCGCCGCGATCCGGCCGAGCTTCGTGTCGTTCGTTGAGTGCCGCAACGTGCTCCTCGAGGGCTTCACCATCGGCAGCGGCCCGAATTGGACGCTGCACCCGGTTTATTGCGAGAACGTCATCGTCCGCCGCGTGAACGTCGACACCGACGGCCCGAACAACGACGGCCTCGACCCCGATTCCTGCCGCAACGTCCTCGTCGAATACTGCACCTTTTCCACCGGCGACGACTGCGTCGTGCTGAAGTCCGGCTACAACGAGGACGGCTGGCGCGTCGCGCGCCCGACGGAGAACGTCGTCATGCGCCATTGCACCAGCCGGCGCGGCCACGGCGGCATCGTCATCGGCAGCGAGATGTCAGGCGACGTGCGCAACGTCTACGCGCACGATTGCGACTTCGTCGGCACCGATCGCGTGCTGCGCATCAAGTCCCGCCCCGACCGCGGCGGCATCGTGGAGAACGTCTGGGTCGAGAACATCACCGCGCGCGACCTGAAATACGAAGTCGCGATTCTGAACCTGGATTACTCGGCCGACCCGAGCGCCGTCGCGCAGCAGCGCCCGCCGCTGTTCCGCAACGTCACCGTGCGCAAGGTCGCCGCGAGTGGCGTGCCCGTCGCCGTGCGCATCACCGGCCTGCCCGACTCGCCGGTGCAGAACGTCCTTTTCGAGGACTGCGCGATCGTCTCCGCGCGCGGCGTCCTCGCCACCCACGCGCGCGACCTCGTGTTTCGCCGTTGCGCGCTTTCCCCCGCGACCGGCGGACCGTTCGTCCTCGACGCCGTCAGCGGCGCGACCGTCGACGGCCAGCCGATCGCCGCCGCGCCGCGCCAGCCGTGAGCGCATTTTTTCTCAACCCGAAAGCAAACCCAACCACCCCCATGAACATCCGCCATCGACTGCCCACGTCGCCCCGCCTCTGCCTGGCGTTGGTGACTCTCGCCGCCTGCGCCGGCTCGGCGCTCGCACAATCGGCCCCCACTGCCGCCGGCACGACGCCCGCGCCCGCCGATGAACCGCGCTCCAAACTCACCGCGGCGAACACCGCCGTCGCCGCCGCGCCCACCGCGGCGCCCGAGGAGGTCGTCACGCTTTCGCCGTTCGAGGTGAAGTCCGACACCAAGGGCTACTATTCCTCGAACACGATGTCCGGCACGCGCTTCAACACGAAGCTCGAGGACCTCGGCTCCTCCATCACCGTCATGACGAAGGAGCAGATGTCCGACTTCGCGATGCTCGATATCAACGACGTGTTCCTCTACACCGCCGGCGCCGAAGGCACGGGCACGTTCACCGACTTCACCGTCGACCGCAACGGCCAGCTCGCCGACAACGTCCAGCTGAACCCCACGCAAGCCAACCGCCTGCGCGGCATCAGCTCGGCCAACATCTCCTACAACAACTACGAGATGTCCGGCCGCATGCCCATCGATCCGCTCCTCATCGAAGGCATCGAGATCACCCGTGGCCCCAACGCCAGCGTCTTCGGCCTCGGCAACGCCTCCGGCACCGTCAATCAGGTCGCGACCACCGCCAACCTCACGCGTCAGATTTCGCGCGTCGAACTCCGCGCCGACGACTGGGACGGCTTCCGCACGACCCTCGACCTCAACCGCGTCCTCATCAAGGACAAGCTCGCCATCCGCGTGAACGGCGGCTTCCAGCACGACGGCTTCGTCCGCAAGCCCTCCGGCGTGAACACCCGCCGCTACGACGCATTCATCAAATACAAGCCCTTCCGGAACACGACCATCACGGCCGCGTATCTCGACTACCGCATGAACGGCAACCGCCCGAACTACACCCCGCCGCGCGACTACGTCAGCGACTGGATTGCCGGCGGCAAGGCCACCTGGGATCCCGTGCTCCAGCAGATTCACCTCAATGGCCAGACGGTCGGCACCTACACCTCCGACAACGTCATCTTCAACACCCTCGGCCTCTCCCGCGCCGGCACGATGCAGACCCGCGCCAACCTCTACGTCGACCAGAACGGCATCGCCTACTGGACCGCGCCGAACACCAACAACCTCGCGGTCGCGATCCCCACGCCCACGGCGAACAACCAGACGATCCGCCTTCTCCAGACCAGCGTGAACCTCGGCACCGCCACCGCCTCGCCCGGCCGCTACACCAACCAGCCGCTCTGGACCACCACGCCCACCGTTTCCAACAAGGACATCTACGACTGGTCCGACATCAACGTCTCCTCCGTCAACCGCCTGATGGACCGCACCCAGGTCTACAACGCCCAGCTCGACCAGATCATCCTCGACACCCCGCGCCAGATGCTCGCCGTCCAGCTCGGCGCCCTCCGCGAGGACAACGAGCGCTACGCCCGCACCCCGCTCGGCAACTCCGGCACTTCCGGCCAGAGCGGCCAGCTCTTCGTCGACATCAACGAGAAGAACCTCGACGGCACGCCGAATCCCTTCTTCGGCAAAACCTACCTCGCCGCCACCGAGCCGCTCACCAAGTGGATGCCCTCCAAGTGGGACACCTACCGCGCGCAGATGGCCTACCGCCTCGACCTCCGCAACGAGAGCGGCCTGCTCAAGTGGCTCGGCGTCCAACAATTCTCCGCCTACGACGAATACAAATACCGCGTCAGCCGCGTCTTCTCCTACCGGGAGGCCCTCACCTCCAGCCCCTCCTGGCTCGGCGCCGTCACCACCGCCAACTACGGCCGCGCCAACCAAGCCTCCGTCTCCGGCGGCCCCGCGGCCGGCCCGAACATCCTCCGCCAATACATCCGCTATTACGTCGGCGGTAACATGAACGGCGTCGTCGACCGCGCTCCGAGCGACTTCGCCTTCGGCACCTATCCGTTCACCTGGGGCGGCTACACCGTTTCGGGCAACCTTCCCACGAACAGCGGCACGTTCTTCCGCGACCCGCAGACCCTCGACCTCATCGCCACGACCGACAGCACCGGCGGCGCCAACAACCTCAAGCAGATCATCAAGACCCCCGGCGCCGTCCTCCAGAGCCAGTTCCTCGACAACAAACTCGTCACCGTCGTCGGCTACCGCGAAGACTCCGTCTACTCGAAAGCCGGCACCGCCCCCGGCTTGGTGAACAACAACACCGAGCACGACTTCACCCGCGACAACAGCTGGGTCTCCGGCGACTACCGCACCAATAAGGGCCGCACCAAGACCCTCTCCGTCGTCGCCCGCCCGCTGCGCGACCTCGCCTCGCTCAACCGCACCGCCGACACCGACACCGGCATCCTCGGCTACGTCGCCAACGTCGCCCGCAGCCTCTCGCTCACCTACAACAAGTCCGACAACTTCATCCCGCAGCCCCCCGCGATCGACCTGTTCCTCCGCCCGCTCCCGAACGTCACCGGCAAGGGCACCGACTATGGCTTCTGGCTCCCGTTGAACGACAAGTTCGTCCTCCGCTTCAACAAGTGGAAGACCAACCAATACAACGCCCGCGACGGCGACGCCAACACCATCGCCCAGCGCGTCCTCCGCAAGGACATCCTCTACGGCGGCGGCACGCTCGACGCGTGGAACCTCCCGACGCTCATCCGCGACACCTGGTATCCCGGCCTCACCGGCGCCGCCCTCGACGCGCAGACCGAGGCGATCACCAAGATCCCGACCGCCACCGCGCAGGCCCTCGCCGCCGCCTTCCAGGCCGGCACGCTCGCCGCGACGAACGACATCGAGGCCAAGGGCACCGAGATCGAGTTGAACTACAACCCGACCAAGTTCTGGACCGTCGCCGGCTCCGCCACCGAGACCGAATCGGTCAGCACGAACATCTCCAGCGCCATCCAGGAATACATCGACCTCCGCACGCCAGTGTGGACCACCATCGTCGATCCCCTCAAAACCGCCGCGGCCGGCTCCAACGTGCTCTGGTGGACCTCCACCTACGGCTCCAACACGCCGCAGGCGAACCACGCCGTCTTCGTCACTGCGCCCTACTCGGTCATCAAGCAGCAGGAAGGCAAATCCAAGCCCAGCGTCCGCAAATACGCGTTCAAGCTCAGCTCCAGCTTCCAGCTCGCCGCCCTTACCGACAATAAGATCCTCAAGAACTTCAAGGTCGGCGGCGCGATCCGCTGGGAGGACAAGGGCGCCATCGGCTACTACGGCAAGAACTACCAAGCCCTCCTCGCCGCCAATCAGCCCATCACCGAGCTCGACGCCAACAACCCCGTCTACGACAAGGCGCACGCCTACTTCGACGCCTTCGTCTCCTACCGCACCAAGCTCTGGGGCGGCAAAGTCGGCGCCACCTTCCAGCTCAACGTCCGCAACATCCAGGAAGACGGACGCCTCCAACCCATCGGCGCCTTCCCCGACGGCACACCCAATGCCTTCCGCATTGTCGATCCACGGCAATTCTTCCTCAGCGCGACGTTCGACCTCTAGCGCCTGATTTCTTCAGAGCCCCCGCTCCTCATCGCCGCCGGGCAACCGGCGGCGATTTTTTTGTTCCGGCTCAGGTGGCCGCCGACGTCCCGGCGGCGACTGGACGGAGGCCGCGAGCGTGGCGCCGCGGACAACGCCGCCGCCCACCTGAGCCGCCGCCGCTTCCCCTCACATCCCCAGCCGCGCCCGAAACCGCGCCACGTCCGGCCGCGCCGCCCATTCCTTCGATGCCAGCCCGAGCGCGCGCTGCAACTCCACCCGCGCCTCCGCCGTGTTGCCGAGCGCCGCCTCCGCCTGCGCGACCAGCAGCCACGCATCCGGATCGCGCTCGTCGTTCTCCGCCCAAGTCCGGAAATCCTGCCGCGCCTCGCTCCACCGCTGCGCGCTGGCATAGAGCAGGCCGCGGTGCTTGCACGCGCTCGTCGGTCGCTCGTCCAGTTTGATCGCGATCGTCAGCGCGATCTCCGCCTTCTGCGGATTGCCGCGCTCCATCTCCACGACGCCGCTCAACTCATAGGCCGCCGGCGACAGCCGCGGCGGCGGCTCGCGCCGCGCGCCGAGTTCGTGGTTCAACGTCATCACCGGCATCGCCGCATCGCTCATCACCTGATGCGCCGGCAACACCAGCGCCGCGCCCGCGAGGCCGACCAGCGCGCGCCTCTTGCCCGGCCACGTCACGCCGCCCCACGCTCCCGCACCCAGCCCCACGAGCGGCGCGAGCAGCATCATCGAGCGTCCGAAGTCCTGCGCCGTCAGCAAACCGACGAGCAGCACCGCCGCGCTCGCGGCACCGAGCGTCAGGGCGATGGTCGTGCCGCGCCGCTGCGCCACCGCCCACACGGCAACCGCGATTAGCACCCAGCCGCCGCGCCAGCCTTCCCACACGCCCCAGACGAACTGCGTCCACGGCGTCTTCGAAAAATCCAGCCACGCGAGGTAGCCGCTGACGGTTGCGTTCGCCACGCTCCCCGGCAACACCGCCAGCCGCACGACGGCGAACGCCGCGCACAGCGCCAGCGGCATGCCACATTCGCTTTTCCAATTTCCGCGGCGCCCATCGTCGCCATCGAGCTGCCGGCACAGCAGCGCCAGCGGCACCGCCAGCACGAAGCGCTCATCGATCCACGGCACCGCGAGGCACGCCAGCCAGCCCCACTCGCGCCGCGCCGCGAACGCCACCGCGAGCAATCCGAGCACGACCCACGAATCGTAGTAACCGAGCCAGCCTGTCGCCGCAAAAAACCACGCGCCCGCTCCAGCCAGCAGCGCGACGAACGCCGCCTCGCCCCACGTCGCGCCGCGCGCCTTCGCATGTTCGATCAAAAACCACAGCGCCAGCAGCGCTCCCACATGCGCGAACCCGAACAGCGCCCACGCCGGCAAACCCAGCCCGCGCGCCACCGCGGGGAACAGCAGCCGCCACTGAATCGCGCTGTGCAGCGGATCGACGACCGGCGCGCCCAGCGCCTTCGCCTGCTCGAGCACCGCGACCCCGCGCCGCGTCTCCGGCAGAAAACCGATTTCGGGCGCCCGCGCCCACGCCCGCCACGCGGCAAACGGCGGACTGAAAAAAACGAACAGCACCGCAAGACAGCCGAGCGCCAGCAGGCCCGAGCGAACTTTCTGGGGTAAACGTTCCACGCTGCGCCGAAAATTGCCGGGCACCGTCGCCACCGGCAACAGCAATGCTCGTCCCGGGTGTGTTTGCTATCGCGCCGCGCGCCGCGCGTCCTACGTTTTTCGCGCGCCGTGTCTCGTCCTTCACGAACAACCTTCGCGCCCGCCGCCGCGCCGCTTGGCTCGCCCACGTTCTGGTGGTGCGCTCTGATTGCGCTCGCGGTCTTCGCCGCTTATCTGCCGGCGTTGCGCGGCGCGTTTCTCTGGGACGACGACGGCCACGTCACGCGCACCGACCTCCGCTCGCTCGGCGGCTTGCTCCGCATCTGGTTCGAGATCGGTGCGACGCAGCAATACTACCCGGTGCTCCACTCGGCGTTCTGGTTCGAGCACCGGCTCTGGGGCGACGCCCCGCTCGGCTATCATCTCGTCAATATTCTCCAACACGCCGCGAACGCCTGCCTCTTCGCGCTCGTGCTGCGCCGCCTCGCCGTGCCGGGCGCGTGGTTCGCCGCGCTGCTCTTCGCGCTGCATCCGGCGTGCGTCGAGTCCGTCGCTTGGATTTCCGAACAGAAGAACACGCTCTCCGCGCTGTTCTATCTCTCCGCCGCGCTGGCGTGGCTGCGTTTCGACGACGAACGCCGTCCGCGTTCCTACGTCCTCGCGAGTGCGCTCTTCGTCCTCGCGTTGCTCACGAAAACCGTCACCGCCTCGCTCCCCGCCGCGCTGCTCGTTGTGACTTGGTGGCGTCGCGGCCGTCTCGACTGGCGGCACGATGTCCTCCCGCTGCTGCCATGGTTCGCCGCCGGCGCGGCGATGGGACTGCTGACAGCGCACTTCGAAAGCGAACTGATCGGCGCGAAAGGCAGCGCCTTTGAACTCGGTGCCGGCGCGCGCCTGTTGCTCGCCGCCCGCGTGCCGTGGCACTACCTCGCCTCGCTCGTCTGGCCGCTCGACCTGACCTTCATCTATCCGCGCTGGATCGTCGACGCTTTCGTGTGGTGGCAATGGCTCTTCCCGCTCGCGACGCTCGGCGCCCTCGGCCTCGCGACATGGCGGGCGCGCCGCGGCGAACGCGCGTGGCTCGCGGCGGCGCTGCTCTGCGGCGGCACGCTGTTCCCGGTGCTCGGGTTCGTGAACGTCTATCCGTTTCTGTTTTCGTTCGTCGCCGATCATTTCGCCTACCTCGCCAACCTCGCGCTCTTCGCTCTCGCCGGCGCGGGCGCGGCACTCGCGTTCGCTCGCTTTGGGCGCGGCGCGACGCTCGGCACCTTCCTCGCCGTGCTCGGCGGACTCTTCGCGCTGACGTGGAGTCAGGCGGGCATCTATCGCGACGAGGCCGCGCTCTGGCGCGCCACGCTGGCGCGGAATCCCGACTGCTGGCTCGCGCACAACAACCTCGCGCTCGTCCTCGCCGCCGAAGGCGAACGCGCGGACGCCGTGGCGCACCTCGAAACCGCGTTGCGCCTGCGCCCGGATTTTCCCGAAGGATTGAACAATCTCGCCGGCCAGCTCGTCGACGCGGGCCGCGCCGCCGAGGCGAAACCGCTCGCCGATCGCGCGCTGGCGCTGCTGCCGAAATTCCCCGCCGCGCTCAACACCCGCGGCCGCGCCGCCCTCGCTCTCGGCGATGTCGCCGGCGCCGAGCGCGATTTTGCGACGGCGGTGCAACTCGATCCGCGCTTCGTGAACGCGTGGTGCAATCGCGGCGTGGCCGCCATGACGCGCGGTCGTCCGGCCGAGGCGCTGACGCATTTCACCCGCGCGGCGGAGCTCGATCCGGCGGATGCGCAGGCGGCGTTCCTCGTCGGCGCAACCCTCGTCGAGCTGCGCCGGCCCGCCGAGGCCGTGCCGCACCTCTCTCGCGCGCTCGAACTCAACCCGGAGCACGCGCCCGCGCACTTGCAACTCGCGCGCGCCCTGCGGCAACTCGGCCGCGTGGCCGAGGCCGCGGAGCACGAGCGCGCCGCCGCGGAACTCGATCCGTCGCTGCGCCGTTGAGAGTTTTCCCATGAAATCGTTCTTCGCCTGCGCCGCTTTTCTCCTCGTTGCCGCCGCGTCGTCCGCGACGGAGGCGCGCGTCGTGCGCGATGTCGTCTACGGCGAGGCGGCGGGCGTCGCGCTGAAACTCGATGTCGGCGTGCCGGTGGGCGCGGGGCCGTTTCCGGTCGCGATCCTCGTGCACGGCGGCGGCTGGAGCGGCGGGAGCAAATCCGGCAGCGACAAACCCGGCAACGGCGCCGACATCACGCCGTGGTTCGACGCGTTCACCGCGGCGGGTTGCGTGTGGTTCTCGATCGATTACCGGCTCGCGCCTGCGCATCGCTGGCCGGCGGGCTACGAGGACACGCTCACGGCGATTCGCTGGGTGAAAGCGCATGCGGCGGAGTTCGGCGGCGACCCGCGGCGCATCGTGCTGGTCGGCCACTCGGCGGGCGGCCACCTCGCCTGTCTCGCGGGCGTGCTCGGCGACGCGTCGACGCGCGTGCAGGCGGTGATCGGTTTCGCGCCGGTCACGGATCTCGTCACCGACACCGTCAACCGCGGCGGCGCGAGCACGTCGTTGCAGGCGCTGTTCGACATTGCGAAGGAGCTCACGCCCGGGACCCGCGCGCGCCTCGCGGATGTTTCGCCGAGCGAGCACGTGCGCGCCGGCTTGCCGGCGTTTCTGCTCCTACACGGCGATGCGGACAAGACGGTGCCGATCGCGATGTCGCGTGCGTTTCAGGAAAAACTGCACGCGGCCGGCAACACCTGCGATCTGCTCGTGCTGCCCGGCGCAGGACACGGCTTGTTGAA
The DNA here is from genome assembly GCA_019634575.1 of Candidatus Didemnitutus sp. Classification (NCBI taxonomy): domain Bacteria; kingdom Pseudomonadati; phylum Verrucomicrobiota; class Opitutia; order Opitutales; family Opitutaceae; genus Candidatus Didemnitutus; species Candidatus Didemnitutus sp. Next base: position 2,587,072 of record JAHCAY010000001.1, on the reverse strand, counting down.
ATGGAAGGAGTCGTTGCCGGACTGGGACGCGCGCCTGGCCGCGTGGCTGCGCGCGCATTTGCCGGCGGGGCCGCGCTGAAAAACGCCGGCTGGGCCGGACGGCGGCGCAAACGGGATGGGCGCGCGGGATTACGCGACGAGGCGGCTCCACCGGACGGGGCGCGGTGACGATGTTCACGGGTGCGAATCAAACCACCCAACGAATGAGCATCTCCTCTGTCAGTTCCTCCTCCTCGCTCGCGGGCGCCACCCGGCCCGATCCGAGCGAGTTTCTCCAAAAAATGTTCGCACGTCTCGACGGCGATGGCGACGGCAAGGTCACGCAGGACGAGTTCGTCACCGCGATGGAAAAGCGCCTCGGCGCGAACGCCTCCGCGGCGAGCGACACCCCGGACGCTGCGTCGGTGTTCCAGAAAATGGATTCCGACGGCGACGGCGGCATCGACCTCGGCGAGTTCAAGACCGCGATGGAGACCCTGCGCACCGCGCGCCACGGTGGCGGCGGTCCCCAAGGCGCGGGCGGCCCGCCGCCTCCGCCGCCGCCGGGCGAAAGCGAGGAGTCCTCCGCGAGCGAGGACGCGCAGCAGGTGTTCGATGCGATGGACACGAACAAGGACGGCAAGGTCTCGGCCGACGAATTGCTCGCCGCCTTGAAGAAGAAGGCGGAGGAGCGCGCCGAAGCCGTCGGCTCGTCCGGTGCGACGCCGACCGAGGCGGATTTTCAAAAGGTTTTCGCGGCGATCGACGGCGATGGCGACGGCAGCATCACGCAGGCGGAGCTGACCACGCTTTTTCAACAGCTGCGCGGTCCGCGTCACGGTGAACGCACGGGCTATGGCGCCGATGGCGAGCCAAGTTACGAAGGCGCCGTGGGCGAAAATCTCTCGACCTCGGTCTGAGGCGCGCGCCGCTCAACCCTCGGGCAGCTCGCGGAAGGGCACCTCCATCCGCGCGGTGGCGCCGATGGGATTGCGGATCAGGTCCAGCGACGCATGCGTGCCATGCAGCGTGGCGAGGCGCGCGCGGATGTTCGCGAGGCCGACGCCGCTCGAGGGCTTTGGTGTGCCGCCGGGGGCCTGCGGATCGGCGACCTCGTCCGTGACCTCGACCACCAGCCGCTCGCCGCTGCGCCAGGCGTGCAGGTGGATGACGCCGGCGCGGCCGTTGAGGCCGTGGATCACGGCGTTTTCGAGCAGCGGTTGGATCGACAGCGTGGGAATGGCGGCGAGCGCGGCGGCCGGGTCGACGCGGGTCTCGACCCGCAGCGCCGCGCCGAAACGCACCTGTTGGATGCGCAGGTAGTGGCGCGCCATCTCGATCTCCTCGGTGAGCCGGACCTCGGCGTGGCCGCTTTTGTCCAGCGTCGTGTGCAGCAGCGCTCCGAGCGAGCAGATCATCTCGTCGGCGACCTCGACGTCGCTGCGCACGAGCGACGAGATGGCGTTGAGCGAGTTGAAGAGGAAGTGCGGCTGCAGTTGCAGCTGGAGCGCGGCGAGCCGGGCGGCGGAGAGTTGCGCCTGCATTTGCGCGGCGCGGCGCGCGGTGCGCTGGAAATAGAGCACGTGGGCGATCGCGACGAGGCACCAGTAGAGCGGCAGCGATTGCCGGCCGCGCAGGAACCACGGCGGCGGCGTGATGCCGAAGTGCGTGACGTCGCCGTTCTCGCGGCGGACCCAGCCCTTGCCGGTGCCGCGCTCGAAAAAGATGTCGCGCGTCCCTTCGCGTCGCTCGTGGGGCGGAGGTGCGTCGAAATGCTCGCCGGCTTCGGTGGATTTGCCGTTCGGCGCCGGCGGGCTGGGCTTGAATTCCGGAAACGGCGGCGTGCGCTCGGATTCCTCTCCCGGCCCCATGCGGTGAAAGGAGAAATGCATCGTCGTCGGCCGCCCTGGGCCGGCCATGAATCCGCTGGGGGATTCGAGGCAGATCACGGAGATCGCGGTGGCGAAGGCGTGGATCACGAGCGCGCGCGGCCAGTGCGGTCCGGCGATGGGGAAGCGCAGGCAGAGCCACACCGCCGCCGGCGCGACCAGCGCCCACGGGGCGAGCCGCATGGCGGCGAAGCGCACGTTGTCGCCGAAGGGCATGAAGCCGCTCAGCCAGGGTTGGATGGAGAACAGGAACCCGAGCGCGATCCAGCCGGTGGGGAGCCACCACCATTGGCGGAAGGGGAGGAGCGGCGGCGCCTCGGTGGCCGTTTCCGGGGCGAACGGCGACTGCGTCACGCGGCGGTCCCTTCGCGCCGCGCGTGGGCGGCGGTGCGTTTCTCGAGGCGTTCCTGGAGTTCGCGGAAATTGCGTTGCAGCCGCACGCGGGCGCCGCTGCGGAGCAGCAGCACGTGTTCGCCGGGCTCGTCGAACAGCACTTCGTTCACCCGGTCGAGATTCACCGCGGCGGAGCGGCCGGTGCGGAAAAAGAGATCCTCGCCGACCTCCGCGAGCGTGTCGGTCATCGTGCCGCGCAGCACGTGGTTGCCGCTCGAGGAGTGGAGCACGACGTAGTTCGCCGCCGCCTCGATCCACTCGATGTCGTTCACGTGCACGACGACGTAGCGATCGCGCGATTTCACCAGCAGCCGGTCGCTGCGGCCGGTGCGCGTCGCGTCGGCCGTGGCGGCGAGACGGGATCGCGCGCGGCCGAGCGCCCGGGCGAACTGCTCCTTGCTGTAGGGCTTGAGAAGATAGTCGACCGCGTTGGCCGCGAACGCGTCGACGGCGTGCTGCGGGAAAGCGGTGGTGAAGATCACCGCGCGCGCGCCTTCGTCGAGCGTGTGGGCCACCTCGAGTCCGTCGAGCGGCGGCATCTGGATGTCGAGGACCAGGATGTCGGGTTGCAGCTCCCGGGCGAGGCGGAGCGCGTCGGCGCCGTTCGTGGCCGCGCCCGCGATTTCGAGATCGTTTTCCGTGGCGAGCAGGCGCCGGAGCTTGTCGAGGGCGAGCGGTTCGTCGTCGGCAATCAGGACTTTCAATTTCATCGCGAGGTAAGTGTGCGGAGTGGGACCGCAACGGAAGGCGTTGGAGCCAAAAATGACACAACGGCGCGCGACGGCACGCCCGCTGCGGCCGCTCCGCATCGTTTCGCCGCGGTTTCGTCCCTGTCGGCGGCCGGTTGGTCCCGAAGTGGTCGCGGGAATTTTTTTCGGCTGTCTAAACCCGCCAAATGGTTTTCCGCCCAGTTCTCCTGGCGGGCGCTCTGGTGTTGTCCGCCGCGTCCGTTCTCGCCCAATCGCTGCCGCCGGCCCCGGCCAAGGAACAATCCGAGGACGAGATAATCCGCGACCTCAACGCCATCGACGAGCTCGCCGTGCCGCGCAACCAGATGACCTTCGCCCTGCGCTTCGGCGGCCAGCTCAAGGCGACCTTCCGCAACGTCGGCACCATCTCCTCCTCGCTCGATCTCAAGGACACGGCCACCGAGGCGAACCGCACCTACAACGACGGCTTCGTCAACCTGCGGAGCACGACCGACTCCGACGGCACGCCCACCGCGAGTGACGGACGCACCAATTTCTGGAGCTACGCCGCCTCCTCGCAGGTCAGCAGCGATCTCTCGGGCATCAACTTCCACCGCTACGAGACGGAGGGACAGGGCACGTCGATGAGCGCGAAGAGCAGTCCGTCTATCGGCATCGACGTCGAGGGCTCGCGCGAACTCTGGCGCTTCGGCCGCATCCTCGGGCCGGGCCGCCGCGTGTGGACCGTCGGCGCCGAGGTCGGCGCCGGCCTCAACACGCTCAACGCCAAGACCACCGGCTCCATCGCCGTCACGCTGCGCACCATCACCGACACCTACTCGCTGCTCGGCGCCGCCCCGCCCGGTGGCGACCCCGCCGACTCGAGCAGCACCGGCTACACCGCGCCGTCGACCACCACCCAGACCGTCACCAACGCCGACGGCACGACCTCCAGCCAGACGATCAACACCACCACCCACCTCGCCAGCACGCCGGAGAGCCGCGTCGAGACCGTCACGCCCGACGGCGCGACCGTGAACGGCCTTTGGCAGATCAAGGGCGCGTATTTCGGCCTGCGCGCCGGCCCGTGGCTCCGCTGGCAGCCGAACGAGCGCTTTTCCATGCGCTTCGCCCTCGGCGGCACGGTGAGCGTCGTCGGCCTCCGCCTGCGCTACGCCGAGACCCTCGATATCCCCAATCTCACCACGCCCGTCGAGGCGGGCGACGAGTCCAATTCCTCCACGCAGGCGCAGGTCGGCGTGTTCGGCGGCATCGACGCCGAGTGGTGGATGAGCGAGCGCACCGGTTTCTTCGGCAGCGCCTCCTACGAAATTTCCCATCGCGAAGGCGACCTCGCGCTCGGCGGCCGCAGCGCGCTCGTGAAGTTGTCCACGGGCCTCGGGATCCGCTCCGGTCTCAGCTTCAAATTCTAAAGGCATGAAACTCCTCCGCATTTTCGCGCTCCTCGGGAGCCTCGTGCCCGCGCTGCTCCACGCGTTCGACCCGAACGCCAACGGCAACATCTACGCCACCGCGGTCCAGGCGGACGGCAAGGTCATCCTCGGCGGCGGCTTCACCGCCGTGCAACCGCCCAGCGAAGCCGCGCCCGTGACGCGGCAGCACCTCGCGCGCTTCAACGCCGACGGCACGCTCGACGCCTCGTTCGATCCGGTGTTCGACGGCGACGTCGTCGCGGTCGTCGTGCAGTCCGACGGCGGCATTGTCGTTGCCGGCAAGTTCACCACCGCGCAAGGCGCCGGCGGCGGCGCGGCCGTCGCCCGCTCCGGTCTCGCCCGGCTCAACGCCGACGGCACGCTCGATGGCGGCTTCGACCCGCGGCCCACCGGCGGCAGCGCGTCCACCGCGCAGGTCGCCGCGCTCGCGCTCGATGCGAACGGAAACATCCTGATCGGCGGCAGCTTCACCACGCTCCAACCCGGCGGCACCGGCGCCACCGTCGCTCGCGGCCGCCTCGCGCGCCTGTCCGGCAGCGGCGCGATCGACGCCGATTTCGCCCCCAGCTTCAACAGCCTCGTCTTCGCCCTCGCGGTGCAACCCGACGGCCGGATTCTCGTCGGCGGCGGCTTCACGACCGTGCAATACGGCAGCGCTGTCGCCACGACGGCGACGCGCCTCGCCCGGCTCAACGCCGACGGCTCGCTCGACACCGGTTTCGCCGTCCTCGCCAACAACCGCGTGCTCACCCTCGCACTCGAATCCGACGGCGCGATCCTCGCCGGCGGCGATTTCACCGCGGTGCGCGGCTCAGCCGACAGCAGCGACCAGACCCGCAGCTTCCTCGCGCGTTTCAAGTCCGACGGCACGCTCGACAGCTTCGAACCGCGACCCGATGCGAGCGTCTCAGCCGTCCTCGTCCAGCGGGATGGAAAGATCCTCGTCGGCGGCGACTTCGCCTCCTTCCTGCCGGCCAACTCCGGCACCAGCACCTCACGCACCTATCTGGCGCGGCTCGCCACGGACGGCTCGGTCGACGCTTCCTTCGCGCCGACGCCGAACGCCGCCGTGCGCTCCCTCGCGCTCCAATCCGACGGCCGCATCCTCGCCGGCGGCCTGTTCACGCGCTTCTTCCCGGCCGGCGTCACCGACGGCGTCCTGCGCAACCACGCCGCGCGCCTCCTCGCCAGCGGCGACCTCGACGGCACGCTCGCGAGCGCCGAGGACGGCAGCATCTCCGCCGCCGCCGTCGAAGCCTCGGGCAGTGTCATCGTGGGCGGCACTTTCAACACGCTCGGCGGCCTCACGCGCCAGAACCTCGCCCGCATCCTCGCCGACGGCACGATCGATCCGGCCTTCAACCCCGTGCTCGATGGCAGCGTTTCCGCCGTCGTGATCCAGTCCGACGGCAAGATCGTCATCGGTGGCGCGTTCACCAAGATCGGCAGCACCAAGCGCACCTACCTCGCGCGCCTCAACGTCGACGGCTCGCTCGACACCTCCTACGCGCCCGGCCCGAACGGCGCCGTGTTCGCCCTCTATCTCAAGAGCGACGGCAGCGTCCTCGCCGGCGGCAACTTCTCCGCGTGGTATACCGAGAACGACAGCGACACGACGACCGACAACACCACCGACAACGTCAGCCGCGCCTACCTCGCCGAGATCGACGCGGCGGGCAAAGTCACGAGCTTGAACTGGAGCCTCAACAGCTCCGTCTACGCGATCGCGCGCCAGACCGACGGGAAATTCCTCCTTGGCGGCGCGTTCAGCGCCATCCGGGGCACGACCCGCACGGCCTTCGCGCGCGTGAGCGCCGACGGCACGGTCGACTCCGGCGTCAATCCCGCCCCCGACGGCAGCGTCCGCGCCATCGCCGTCCAGTCCGACGGCAAAATCCTTTTCGGCGGCACCTTCACCACCCTCCAGCTCGACGACGGCCAAGGCGACGACGACGACAAGGACGGCCTCACCAACGACGACGCCGACCGCCGCAACCTCGCGCGCCTCAACGCCGACGGCTCGCTCGACAAGACCTACAATCCCGGCGCCGACTCCACCGTCACCGCCATCGCCACGCTCGCCGACGGCCGCGTCGTGATCGGCGGCTCCTTCACCCATGTCGGACCGAGCGACGCGCTCGCCCGCAAATACCTCGCCGCCATCGGCACCACCGGCACGCCCGACAGCAGCTTCACCACCCAGACCAACGACCGCGTCTATTCCAGCGCGAAAGCCGCGGACGGCACCCTCTATTTCGTCGGCCGATTCACCACCGCAAGCAGCGGCACCAGCGACACGCTGGCCGCGAGCAACCACATCCTGCGCCTCGCGAGCGACGGCACGTTCCAGGCGTCGTGGACCGTCACCGCGTCCAATCCCACCGGTGCGCGCGTCGCCGCCATCGCGCCGCAATCCGACGGCCGCGTCCTCGTCGGCGGTTCGTTCTCCAATCTCGGCGGCCAGACCACGACCAACCTCGCCCGCTTCTCCGCCGCGGGCGTGCGCGACACGTCGTTCACCACCAGCGCCGACGGCACGGTCAACGCCCTGCTCGTCCAGTCCGTCACCGCCTCCTCCGCCACCAAGACCAACACGCTCGCGTGGTTCGAATCCAGCGGCAGCGTGCGCGCCTCGTTCGGCCGCGGCGATCTGTCCAACGTCACCGGCCGCATCAACGCCGTGCTGGTGCTCGGCGACGGCTCGCTGCTCGTCGGCGGCGCGTTCACCATCACCGGCAGCAGCATCAAGCACCTCGCGCACTTCCGCGCCGACGGCACGCTCGACTCCGCGTTCAACCTGTCGCTCGACGCCAGCGTCGCCGCGCTCGCCCTCCAATCCGACGGCAAGATCGCCGTCGGCGGCGCCTTCACCTCGATGGGCGGCTACACCCGCAACTACCTCGCGCGCCTGAACTCCGATCTCAGCGTCGACACGACCTTCGCCCCACCCGCGCTCAACAGCAGCGTCGCCGCGCTCGTCGTCCAATCGGACAACGCCATCGTGGTCGGCGGCTCGTTCACCAGCGTCGACGTCGACGACGGCCAAAACGACGACGACGACGGCGACGGCGCCACAAACGACGACACCGGCCGCGCCTACCTTGCGCGCTTCAAGTCCGACGGCACGCTCGACACCAGCTACGACCCGCACGCCAACGCCGTCGTGGCGGCGCTGCTGCTGATGCCGGACGGCAAGATCCTCGCCGGCGGCTCGTTCACGACCTTCACGCCGAACGGCTCCTCCTCCGCAACCGCGGCCGCCTATATCGCGCTGCTCAAGACCGACGGCACACCCGACACCAGCCTCGCTCCCACGCCCAACGGCCCGGTCATGGCCCTCGCGCGCCAGGCCGACGGCAAGATTATCTTCGGCGGCAACTTCACCACGCTGCAGCTCGACGACGGCGAGGGCGACGACGACGACGGCGACGGCACGAAGAACGACGACGCCGACCGCCACAATCTCGCGCGCCTCAACGCCGACTTCACCCTCGACAAGACCTTCAAGCCGGAACCCGACGCCTACGTGCAGGCGATCGCGGTGCACGCCGACGGTCGCATCTTCATCGGCGGCGCTTTCTCAAAGCTCGGCTACGTGCCCACGAACGCCGACGCCGGCGTCGGCCGCAGCTTCGTGGCCGCGCTCACCAGCAGCGGCGCGATCGACACGACCTTCAATCCCGTCGCGGACAACTACGTCTACACGATCGCTCTGCCCGCCGACGGTTCACTCATCATCGCCGGCGCGTTCGGCGACCTCCGTTCCGAGGCCTTGCTCTATCTCGGCGGCGAATTTTCCAGCGTCGGCGGGCTCGAACTCCCGCGCCTGGCCCGCCTGACCATCGACGGCAGCGCCGACAGCGGTTTCAACCCGGCACCCAACGACACCGTCTACGCGCTCGGTGCGCAGGCCGACGGCAGCGTGCTCGTCGCGGGCAAATTCACGTCGATCGCCGGCGCGACCCGCAATCGCCTCGCGCGCTTCACCGCGAGCGGCACGCTCGACGGCAGCTTCGCGCCGTCGGTGGACGGCGCCGTGCGCGCCCTGGCCGTGACGCCGTCCGGCGCCATCGTGATCGGCGGCGAGTTCGCCAACGTCGCTGGCTCGGCCCGTTCCCGTCTCGCGCGCCTGACCGCTTCCGGTGCGCTGGACGCTTCCTTTTCGCCGTCGGTCAATGGGCCGGTTCGGGCCGTCGCAGCTCTGCCCGACGGTCGGATCCTGATCGGCGGCGAATTCACTTCGGTCGCCGGCCAGTCGCGTAACAACCTCGCGCGCCTCAACGCCGACGGCTCGCTCGATGCGAGCTTCAACCCCGCGCCCGACGGCGGCGTCTACGCGCTCTCCGCCCGCGTCGACGGCACCGTCCTCGTCGGCGGCGCGTTCACCAACCTCGCGGGCCAAAGCCACGCCAAACTCGCGCTGTTGAAGGCCGACGGCTCGCTCGACACGACGTTTACCGCGACGGCCAACGCCTCGGTGCACGCGCTCACCGGCCTGCTCGACGGCCGCGCGTTCGTGGGCGGCGAGTTCACGACGCTCGGCGGCGCCGCGGACTTCCTGCTCAGTCGCGTGAGCGGCGCCACGAGCGGCGCCTACAGCTTCGCGGTCGGCTCCGATCTGCGCTCCGCCTCGTGGACGCTCTCCGGTTCGGCGGCGGATTTCGTCGCGGTGACGCTGTCGTATTCGACCAACAGCAATCTGTGGACGACTTTGGGGAGCGCCACGCCCTCGTCGGACGGCAAGACGTGGGCGTGGTCGGGTTCGACGGCGCTGCCCTCGGGCACCAACTACCTGCTCCGCGCCCGCGCCATCACGGCCGGCTCCGGCGGCGGCGCGGCCGGCGTCACCGAGGCCTATTGGCAATTCTTCAACACGACTGCGGCCGGCACGGTCACGGTCGGCGTCTACTCGGGCGGCAACTCCGGCTCGTCCGGCGGCAGCGGCTCCAACGGCGGCAACTCCGGCTCGGGCAGCGGCACGGTCTCGCTCACAGGCACGCGCTACGCCTCCACCACCAACGCCGGCGCGACCGGCTACTTCGCGGACTTCAGCGCGCTGCTGCGCCTGAAGGGCAGCGAGGTGCAGTTCGTGAATTTCGTGATCACCGGGGCGAACTCGCGCCGCGTGTTCCTCCGCGCCGCCGGGCCGAGCCTTGCGCGCATGAACATCTCCGACTTCGCGGCGCAGCCGAAATTCGAGGTCTACACCGGCACCGGCGCCTTCTGGGCCGCGGGCGCCACGCCCGTGACCGACGCCACCACGCTCGCGCTCGGCAACTCCCTCGGCGCACTGACGCTCGCCTCGGGCGACGCCGACAGCGCGCTCGTCACCACCCTCGCGCCGGGCTCCTACGTCATCGCGGTGTGGGACGCCGCCGGCACGGGCGGCGCGGTGATGACCGAGCTGTTCGAAGCCGACGGCAACGTGCCGTCGCGCTTCGTCGCGTATTCCAGCCGCGGCGGCGCCAGCACGAACACCGGCACGCAAACCGTCGAGTTCACCATCAAGGGCAGCTCGAATCAGGGCGTGCTCGTGCGCGCGCTCGGCCCCGCCCTCGCTGCCCAAAGCCTCAGCGGCGGCAACGCCGACCCGACGCTCCAGATTCAAAACAGCTCCGGCGCCACCGTCGCGACGAACGACAACTGGGAAACGCCCACGACCACCAACGGCACCTCCGGTGTCACCGCCGCGCAGCTGAGCACCATCGCGACCAACGTCGGTGCCGCGGCGCTCGCGAGCGGCAGCAAGGACGCCGCACTCTACGTCTCGCTCGCGCCGGGCAGCTACACCGCGAGCGTCTCGGGCGTGAACTCCGCCGCCGGCTTCACGGAACTCGAAATCTACGAAGTCCCCGCCACCACCGGCACCTCCGGCGACGGCACCGGCGGCACGACGACGAACAACTCCAACAGCTCGTCGAACAGCTCGGGCGGCGGTGGCGGCGCTCCCGCCCCGTGGGCCGCCGGCTTGCTCGCGCTGGCGCTGCTCGGCCGGGCGTGGTCAGCGCGCCGCGCGCGGTAAGCGCACGCGTTGCAGCAGGACGAACGTCAGCAGCAAAAGCCCGACCACAATTCGCATCCACCATGAACTCAGGCGACCGTCGAAGAGGATGGCCGCCTGGATTGTTCCGTAGATCAACACGCCGAGCACCGTGCCCGCGATGTGGCCGCGGCCGCCGCGCAGCAGCGTGCCGCCGATCACGACCACCGCGATCGCGTCGAGCTCGAGGCCGGTGCCCATGCTGGAGTTGCCGGAGCCGGTGTAGAGCGAGGCGACGATGCCGGCGAGCGCGGCGCAACCGCCGTTTACCGCGTAAACCGCCACGCGCGCCGCTCCGACCGGCAACCCCATGAGCAGCGCCGACTGCTCGCTCCCGCCGACCGCGAAGAGCGTGCGGCCGAACCGCGTGTGATGCGCCACGACGTAGCCGAGCAGCACGACGCCGAGCGCGATCAATACCGTCGTGGGCAACGCTACCGGGCCGAGCGCCAGCTCGAACGAGGCGAGTTGCTCATACCACGGGTGCGTGATGCCGACCGACTCCGTGTTGATCCAGAACGCCGCGCCGCGCATGAAAAACATCCCCGCGAGCGTCACGAGAAACGCCGGCAACCGGAATAGCTGGATCAACATTCCCATGCCGCCACCGAACACCACGCCGAGCGCGAGCGTCACGCTCCACGCCGCGAGCGGCGACCAGCCGCGACCGAGCAGCGTGGCGGTGAGAATCGACGAAAACCCCACAACCGAGCCGACGGACAAATCGATGCCGCCGGTGAGGATCACGAGCGTCATCCCGATTGCCGTGATCGTGAGAAACGCGTTGTCCGCGATCAGGTTCACCGCGAGACGCGTCGAGAAAAAACCCTCGTAGAGGCACGACGCCGTGACGAACAGGGCGATGAAGATCGCGGCCGTGAGCGCGAGCGGGGAGATTTGGCGCGGCAGCTTCACGCGACTCCTTTCGCGCCCGGCAGGAAGCGCCGCAGCCGTGCGCGCAGTTCCTCGGATTGGATGAGGCAGACCGCAACGATCACGATCGCCTTCGGCACCGGCGCGATCGCCGGCGGCACGCCGCGGTAATACATCGTCGTCGTCAGCGTCTGGATCAGGACCGCGCCGAGAAACGTGCCGAGCAGCGTGAAACGCCCGCCGGTCAGCGCCGTGCCGCCGACGACGACGGCGAAGATCGCATCGAGCTCGGCGTTCTCGCCCGCGCGATTGGCATCCGCGGCGCGGATGTTCGCGGCAGTGAGCACGCCGGTGAGCCCGGCGCACAGGCCGGAGAAGACGTAAGTCAGCGCCTTGATGCGCGCTGCGGCGATGCCGACGAAGTGGCTCGCGGTCTCGTTGTCGCCGACGGCCTCGATGAACAAGCCGGCCGCGGTTTTCCGGAGCAACATGTGCGTGCCGACGAACGCCGCCGCGACGAGCAACGGCGCGACCGGCAAACCGAGCAGGTAACCGTTGGCAAGATACTCGAAGCCGGCGTGCGAAAAGATGATGACCTGTCCGCCCGAGATCAGCTGCGCCACGCCGCGGCCGGCGACCATCAGGATGAGCGTCGCGACGATCGGCTGCAGCCCGATGCGCGCGACGAGCGCGCCGTTGATCGCGCCGCCGACCACGCCGACGCCGAGCGCGGCGGCGAGCGTGAGAAACAGTCCGGCGCCTTGATTGAGCAGCAAGGCCGACACCGCGCCGGCGATGGCGACGAGCGAACCGACGGACAGATCCACGCCGCCGGTGGCAATCACGAGCGTCATGCCGAGCGCGAGCAGCGTCGTGCGCGAACCTTGGAGGAGAATATCCACCGGCACGCCAAAGACGTGGCCGTCGCGCCAGCCCAGTTTCAGAAACGCGGGATCGGCGAAGAGGTTGACCGCGAGCAGCGCCGCGATGCCGCCGAGCAGCCACGCGTGCTGGCGCACGAAGGCGAACGAGGTGGTCGCCGACGTCCTCGGCGGCGACGAGGCATGTGACGCGTTCGTGGCGCCGCCGGGGACGTCGGCGCCCACCTGTGGGCGATTCTTCGGCGCGTCACTCATGGCCGGACATCACGCGCATCAGTTTCGCGGTGGTCAGCTCGGCGCCGGCGGGCACTTCGCCGGCGAGGCGCCGCTCGCGCATCACGAGCACGCGGGTGCACGTGCGCACGATGGACTCGATTTCCGAAGAAATGAGGAGAACGGCGAGGCCTTGCGCGCGGAGCTGCTCGATCAGCGCCTCGATCTCGGCCTTGGCGCCGACGTCGATGCCGCGCGTCGGCTCGTCGAGGATGATGAGCTGCGGCCGCGTCGCGAGCCAGCGGGCGAGGAGCACTTTCTGCTGATTGCCGCCGGAGAGATTCTTGATCGGTGTCTCGGCGTCGGCGGTCTTGATGCGCAGGGCACGGATGTAGTGCGCGCACAACTCGTCCTGCTGCGCGCGCGACAGCGTGCGCCAGATTCCCTGCTTCGCCTGGAGCGCGACGACGAGATTCTCGCGCACCGAGAGATTCGGCAAAATGCCCTCGGTCTTCCGGTCCTCGGAGCAGAACGCGAAACCGAGGCGCGCGGCATCGCGCGGATTGGCGACGCGCACGGGCACGGCGCCGGCTTTCAGCGTGCCGGCGTCGGCGCGGTCGATGCCGAAGAGCAGGCGCGCCGTCTCGGTGCGGCCGGAGCCGAGCAAGCCGGCGAGGCCGACGATCTCGCCCTGGCGCAGCGCGAAGGAGCACGCATGCACGGCGCCGCGGCGCGCGAGGCCGTCGGCGGCGAGCACGCTCGCGCCGGTCGCGGCACCCGCGACCTGTTCACCGGTGCGGCCAGACTCGTCTTTTACCGCGTGGCCGAGCATGTGGCTGACGAGTTGCAAGCGCGGCAGTTCGGCGGCGGAAAATTCGCCGACGAGCTGGCCATTGCGCAGGACGGTGATGCGGTCGCTGACGGCGTAGACCTGGTCGAGGAAGTGCGTGACGAAGACGATGCCGAGGCCTTGCGTGCGGAGCTGGCGCATGAGCTTGAACAGCTCGGCGACCTCGCGCTCGTCGAGGCTCGCGGTCGGCTCGTCGAGCACGAGCAGGCGCGCGCGCAGATCGAGCGCGCGCGCGATGGCGACCATTTGCTGCGTGGCGACGGAGAGCGTGCCGAGTTCGGCGTCGACGTCGCACTCGATCGCGAGGCGCGCGAGCGCTTCGCGCGCGTGACGGCGCAGCGCGCGCCAGTGGATGAATCCCGCGCGACCCGGCTGGCGGCCGAGCGCGATGTTTTCCGCGACGGAGAGCGACGGGATGAGATTCACCTCCTGGTAAACCGTGCTGATGCCGGCCGCTTCGGCGTCCTTCGGCGACGCGGGGCGGATCGAGGTGCCCGCGAGCGTGAGTGTGCCTTCGTCGGGCGTATGCACGCCCGTGAGGACTTTGATCAGCGTCGATTTGCCCGCACCGTTTTCGCCCATCAGCGCGTGGATTTCTCCGGCGCGCACGGTGAAGTCGACGCCCTGCAACGCCGTCACCCCGCGGAAGCGCTTGGTGATGCCGCGCAGCTGAAGCAGGGGCGCGTCGGGCACGGCCAACGATCAGTATTGCCGCGCGGGCAGGGCGGCGGCGGCGTTCTTGGCGTCGAAGAGCTCGTCCTTGTTGTAGGCCTTCTTCGGGACCGTCTCGCCCGCGAGAAGCTTCGCGACGGTGTCGTAGACTTTCGGGCCGAAGAGCGGGTTGCACTCGACGGTGCAATTCAGCCGGCCGTCGGCGACGGCTTTCACGGCTTCGCGGATGGCGTCGATGCTCACGAGCACGATGTCTTGGCCGGGCTTGAGGCCGGCTTCCTCGATGGCCTGCGCGGCACCGAGTGCCATGTCGTCGTTGTGCGCGTAGACGATCTGGATGGCTTTGCCGTGCTTCTTGAGGAAGGCCTCCATGACCTGCTTGCCGCCGCTGCGCTCGAAGTTGCCGCTCTGGGAATCGATGATCTTCAGCTCCGGGTGATTCTTGAGCGCGTCGGCGAAGGCCTTGCGGCGCTCATTGGCCGGCGCGGAGCCGGGGGTGCCTTGCAGCTCGACGATGGCGCCCTTGCCGCCGGTGTGCGTGGCGAGCCATTCGGCGGCCAGGCGGCCTTCCTCGTAGAAATCGGAGCCGATGAAGCAGGCGAACAGCGACTCATCCGCGGTCTGGATGCTGCGGTCGGTGAGGATGACGGGGATCTTCGCGCGCTTCGCCTCGCGGAGCACGGGGTCCCAGCCGGTCTCGACGATCGGCGCGATCACGATCGCGTCGACGCCCTGCGTGATGAATGAGCGGACGGCGCGGATCTGATTCTCCTGTTTGCCCTGCGCGTCGGAGAACTTCAGCTCGATGCCGCGTTTGGCGGCTTCGGCTTTCATCGACTCGGAATTGGCGGTGCGCCACGCGCTCTCGGCGCCGGTCTGCGCAAAGCCGACGCGGAGCGGCTTGGCGAGGAGGAAGGCGGGCAGCAGCAACGAGACGAGCAGGGCGAAGCGCAGGGTTTTCATCGGGGAACAGCGGGTTGGGCGGGGCGGAGAGCACTAAACTTTCGCCCGGGAGCGTTTGCACGCGCCGATTCGCTTGACCGTCAAGCTTCGCTTCCGACTACGTGCGCGGCAGCGTCACGATCACGCGTAGGCCGTGCGCGTCGCGCCGGTTTTCCGCGCGGATGCTGCCGCCGTGCAGCTCCGCGATCGCGCGGCAGATTGCGAGCCCGAGCCCGTGACCACGCGGCGCCGTCGCGGCGCTGTCGCGACTGAAACGCACGAACCGCTCGAACACACGCGCGAGCTGCTCTTCCGGCAGGCCGGGACCTTCGTCCGCGATCGCGAGAGTCCAATTCGCGCCGTCGGGCCGAGACTCGAGTGTCACGGCGCCGCCCGCGGGCGAGACCGCCACGGCATTCGCGACGAGATTCAGCAGCAGCTGCCGCAGCAGATCCGGATCGAGCGTCAGTTCGCCGGAGGCATTTTCACCGCTCCGGAATTTTGCGCCGCGATCTTCCGCCAATGCCTGCGCGTCCTCGGCGAAGCCTGTCACCCACGCCGCGATGTCGATGCGGCGCTTTTGCAGCGGCACGGCACCCGCTTCCGAGCGGGCGAGAAAAAGCAGGCGATCGATGATGTGATTGAGCGAGCCGATTTCCTCGAGGATGTCGTCGACCGCGGCGCGCAACTCCTCCTGTCCGCCGACGCGCTGCCGAATTTTCTCCGCGTTCAGGCGCACGAGCGCGAGCGGCGTCTTCAGTTCGTGCGAGGCGTCGGCGGAAAACTGCCGCACCTGCTCGAACGAAGCCTGCAGCCGGTCGAAAGTTTCGTTCAGCAAATGCGACAACGATGCGAGCTCGTCGCTCCCGGCCACCGGAATGCGCTGGCCGAGGTTGTCCGCGCTGATCTTGCGCGCCGTCGCTTCGATCGCCCGCAGCGGCCGCAGCGCCTGCCGGCTGAACGCATAGCCGAGACCGACGCTGAGCAGTGCCACGCCGCCGACGAGGCCGAGGCTGATGCGGATGTAGTCGCGCAGCATGCGCTCGCCGCTGACCAGGGAGCTGCCGACCATGATGCGCCACGGGCCGACGCGATACGACGAGAGGCGCACGCGCCCGAGGAAAGGCAGGCGCGTCGTCCAATGCGGAGTCGCGTCGCCGTTGGCGGGCAGGATGGTGTCGCCGAGATTGTCGGAGCGGAAGACGATCTTCTCGCCCGGCGCGATCACTTGGATGAGGAACAGCGCCGCGTCGCTGTCGGCGTCGTGCTGGATGCGTTGCTCGACCTCGTCCTCGGTCAGCCGCGTGTCGGTGCCGAGCAGTTTCCCAATCTCGGCCGCCTCGACGTCATGCAGGAGCTCCAGGCCGTGCTCGATCTGGTGGTTGAGCAACAGTCCGCCGGTCAACAGCACTGCGCTCGTCGTGAGCGTGACGAGGATCGCGAAGCGGGCCGTGAGGCGCGCGGTGAACGTGCCGAGGAATTTCATGCGAGCTGGTAGCCCGTGCCGCGGATCGTCTTGATGAACGGTCCGCTGCCGGGGCGCTCGAATTTCTGCCGCAGGCGCCGCACGTAGACGTCGATCAGGTTCGTCTCGAGGTCGTAGGACGCGTCCCAGACTTTTTCCGCGATGAGCGTGCGCGTGAGGACGCGGCGCGGGTTGTGCAGGAACAGTTCCAACAGCGCGAATTCGCGTGTCGTCAGCTCGACGGCGCGACCGTCGCACTCGGCGACGCGCGACAGCAGGTCGAGCCGCACGCCCTTGTGCTCCAGCACGGTGGTGCGCTGGCCGGTGCTCGGGCGGCGCAGCAGCGAGCGCACGCGGGCCACGAGCTCGTCGACGCTGAAGGGCTTCGGCAGGTAATCGTCCGCGCCGAGATTCAGGCCGCGGATGCGATCCTCGACGGCGTTGCGCGCGCTGAGGATGAGCACCGGCTGGTCGAAGCCGCGCGCGCGCCATTCGCGCAACAGATCGAGCCCGTCGCCGTCGGGCAGCCCGAGGTCGAGCACGACGGCGTCGTAGGGCGACTCCACGATCGCGTCCCATGCGGCGGCGCACGTCGCGACTTTCCGCACCGTGTAGGCCTGCTCGGTGAGCGCGTTTTCCAGAAAGCGGGCCACCTTGGGCTCGTCCTCGACGATCAGGATTTTCATCTCAGCGTCGGGTTTCCTGCCACGAACGGACGACGCGGGCGAGCCCGAGAATTTCCCCATCGCGCAGATACTCGTGTCCCGCCATCGGCGAACCGGGCAGGCCGAACTTGATGATGCGCGCCAGCTCGAGCTCCACGTCCGCTCCGGGGGCGAGATGCCGCCAGGCGCCGGCGCCCCAATCCGGCGGACGCACGCTCAGCCGCGCCGCGAGCGGCCCGTCGCCGCGTCCGGTGTCGCCGTGGCAGTGCGCGCACAGTTCCGCGAACAGCGCGGCGGCCTTCGGACGCTCGAGCGCGGTGGTGCTGGACGGGAGCCGCCACGCTGCGCGCTGTGCCAGGCGTTCGGGAATGGTGTCGGCGCCGAGAGAGGAAAGATACGCGACCAGCGCCTCGCCGTCGGAATCCTCGCCGGCGAACAGATGCGCGTAGGACGGCATGCGCGAGCCGGGCGAGATCGTGCGCGGCGCCTGCAGGTGCAGGCGGTTCCACTCGGCGGTGCGGCGATTGCCGACGTTGGCGAGATCGGGGCCCTGGCGGCGATTGCCGGGCAGAGGCGGGCGCTGTTGCAGGAGCTGCGCGAGCGGCGTGGCCGGCCCCCAGCGCTCGATGTCGAGCGGCGCGTGCGGTCGGACGTATTGCGAGTGGCAATGGATGCAGCCTTCGCGGATGTAGACCTCGCGGCCTCGCTCGGTCCACGCGTCGGCGGCGCGACCGCGGGCGGCCAGCAGCGCCGCGCCTCCCAGCGCGAACGCGAGGCGAATTCGCCAACGGCGGGAAAGGCCGGCCGTGAGCGCGCTCATGGTTTCCAGGCGTCGCGCAGCCATCGCCCGGACGCGTCGAGCATCGACAGGCCGCCGATCAGGCGCAGCCCGAGCAGCGCCTGGGTCCAATTCGCGCTGCGGAAAAGTTCGCCGCTGCGCTCCGTCTCCAGCGCGCCGAGCACGAGCGTCGCGACCACGTAGACGCCGCAACCGGCGTGCCAGCGCCAGAACGAGCCCCGGTCGACCGCCTGCCGTGTGAGCGCGGCGAGAATCATCCCGTTCACGCTGGTCACGACGCCCGCCATCGCCAGGTGCGCGTGGCCGACGAGGCCGTGGGTGAACTTCAGCGCCTCGGAGACGCCGGGCAGGAACGTCACCCAACCGCTCACGATCAGCAGCGCCCACCACGCGAGTGCCGCCGCCATCCACGCGCGCGCCGCCGGCGGCCAGTCGAAGCCGCGCCAGTAGACGCCGAGCAACGGAATCCAGAGTCCCAGCAAACCCAGCGCGACGATCTGCGCGAAAGCGTGATGCGACGTGTTGCCGTGGTCGATGGCGGCGAACGCCAATCCGCTCGCGCCGAGCATGCCGATGACCGCTCCGCGCCAAACCGCCGCGCCGCGCGGCGCGAGTCGGAGCAGATGCGGCAGCAGCAGGAAGATCGCCACGATGCCCAGCGTCGACCCGAGCAACGCCGCGCCGGTCGCGCCGCCGCTGTCGGGATTCACGGCCGGATAGACTTCGCGACCCGTCGACCAAAACAGCACCGCGGGAACCGGCAGAAGCGCTGCCAGCACGAGCGCGCGGAGCGCGCGACCGGCGGGGGAGAACCCGTTCCACGCGCCCGCCGTCAGGCGCGCCAGCACGCCCCACAGCACGAGCATCGCTGCGGGCAGCAACGGCCGGGCGCTGCCCGCCCAGTCGAGAAACAATTTCCCGCTCACGCCGCCGCCGAGCCACGTCAGCCCGCCCAGCGCGAGAACGAGCGACCAGCCCGTGAGCGCGAGGCGCGCGGGCGCGAGCGCGCGCCCGTCGGCCGGCGCGGAACACCACGCCAGCAGCGCGCCGACGATCGGCAGCGAGCACCAGCCGTAGAGCTGCCAGTCGAGATGCAGCGGCACCCAGCGCCCATACGTCAGCGGCACGAGCGCGTCGCCCGCGGCGGGCCAGACCAGTGCGATGGCCAGCCAGACGCCGACGAGATTGGCCGCGACGAGCCAGCCGTAGCTGTGCCGCGCCACGAGGCGCGCCAGAGCAGGGGACGGAGCTTCGTCCCGGGCGGGCATCGCACCGTTCGCGCCGTGAATCACGCCGCGCAGTGCTGGAGGTCCACGCCGCAGCGGTGCCGCCGCAGGAGTGCCGCGTTCAGGTTTGCCAAATAACTCCACCGCGCCGGGCCGAGCGTTTGCAGCGTGCGCAAGGCCTGTTCCGCCTGACCGCGCAGCCGCGCGAGGCGGGCGACGGCGCGTGCGCCGCCGAGGGCGAGGCCGAGATTCGGCCGCGCGAGCTGACGGTCGCGCCCGCGGGTCTTCTCGGGCGCCGCCTGCTCCACGGCGAGATCGGCGAGGTCGTCGGCGATTTGATAGGCCTGGCCCCAATACACGCACAGCGCATTCAGCGCCCGGCGTTCGCGGCGCGTGGGCCGCGCCAGCTCGGCCGGCAGCAGCACGGCGAGCGAGAACAGCGCCCCGGTTTTCCGGGCGGCGATGCGGCTCACCAGCGCGGCGGAGCGCGTCGAGCCGGCGAAGGCGAGATCGAGCGCCTGGCCGCCGACAAGTCCGTGCGGCCCGAGCGCGCGGTCGAGCAGGGCGGTCGCGCGCCGGCGCACCGCAGCGGGCGCGGCGGCCAGCGCGGCGTGCGTCAGCGCGTAGGCGCGGTTGATCAGCGCCAGTGCGGCGAGGATGGCGGTGGCTTCGCCGTGGAGGCGGTGCACGCAGGTGCGGCCGCGGCGGACCGTCGCGTCGTCCATGCAGGGGAGGTCGTCGAGCAGCAGCGAGGCGGTGTGGAAATATTCGATCGCGACGGCGAGCTGCGCGGCGCGCCGGAGCGGCCAGCCGTGATGGCGCGCGGCGACGAGCACGGCGCAGCCGCGCACGAGTTTGCCCGGATGCTCCGCCCCCTGCCGCAACGCCGCGCGCAGCCCGCGCTCATCGCCGGCCGACGTCGGCAGATGCCGGTGCAGCGCCGCCCGCAGGGCGCGCTCCGGGCTGCGGGAGGACGCGGGAGTCCGGCGCGTCATGCGAGTTTGCCTTGGAAGTGGAAGCGCACGCGCACCACCGGGTCGACTTTGAGCAGTCCCATCATGCGGATGATTGGCAGGCCGAATTCACGGGTGTCGATCGGCGCCTCGCCGTCGATCGCGTAGGTCGCGCCCGCGTGGGCGACGGTGACCGGGAAGTCCAGCTCGCGGGTCACGCCGTGGAAGGTGAGCTTGCCGCTGGCGTGCGACGATCCGTCGGCCGCCGTGGTGACGGCGGTGAGCTCGAAGCTCGCGTCGGGAAATTGGTCGGTGTGTTGCCATTCGTGCATGGCGGCGTCGCGTTTCGGTTTTCCCGTAAGGACGTCGCGGAAGTGAAACGACAGCCGCGCGGCGACAATGTGCCCGCTGTCGTCGGCGGCGCCCGTGAGCTCGTAGGCGGCGAGCTTGCCGGTGAACGAGTCGATGGTGGCCTTGACGGTGACGTCGACGGTGGATTGGGCGGGGTCGAATTGGACGGCGTGGTTGGCGGCGATCAGTCCGTTCGCACCGAGGGCGAAGGCGAGGAGGAGAAGGAGACGCGATTTCATCCCGGAAAGCCTAGCGGGGTGAAATGAACGTCGTTTGAACGCGGAATGAATTCCCGTTCATCCTACGGCGCGACCTGCAATGCGCGGGCCAGCGCGACGCTGAGCGATTGCGGCGAGCAGGGCTTCATCAGCAGTTCGAAATCCTTGTCGGGCTGCTCCTCGTCGAACTCCTCGAACGACAGGTAGCCGGTCATGAGCACGATGGGCAGGCGCGGGCGCTGCTGGCGCACTTTGCGCGCGAGCGCGATGCCGCTCATGCCGCCCATCGAGAGATCCGTCAGCAGCGCGGCGAAGCTCCCGGGAGCGGTCGAGAATTTCAGCAGCGCCTCCTCGGCCGACGAGCACACCACGGGATGATA
The DNA here is from genome assembly GCA_019634575.1 of Candidatus Didemnitutus sp. NCBI lineage: Bacteria > Pseudomonadati > Verrucomicrobiota > Opitutia > Opitutales > Opitutaceae > Candidatus Didemnitutus > Candidatus Didemnitutus sp. The sequence continues at coordinate 2,566,140 of JAHCAY010000001.1, read as the reverse complement.
ACCGATTCTCACCAGCACGGCTTCGACCAGGTCGCGCACCTGGCGATCGTCTTCGGCGACGAGGATCGTCTGCCCCGCGCCGAGCAGCAATGCGCCGGCGGGCGCCGGCTTGAGTTCCTGCGCGTGGCAATCCGCCGCCGGCAGGTAGAGGAGAAATTCCGCGCCCGTGCCCGGCGTGCTGCGCACTTCGACGTGACCGCCGTAGCTCGTGATGATGCCGTGGACCACGGCGAGGCCGAGACCGGTGCCCTGGCCGGCGGGCTTGGTGGTGAAAAACGGCTCGAAGATCCGGCGTTGCAGGCGTGGTTCGATGCCCGGGCCGGTGTCGCCGATGGACAGGACGGCGTAGCGGCCGGGCCGGATGTCCACCACGTCGTCCTCCGTCATCGTCGCGCTCCGGGCGGTGACGCGGATCTGGCCCTGGCCCTTCATGGCGTGGTTGGCGTTCGTGATGAGGTTCATCAGCACCTGATGCATCTGCGTGGCATCCACGCGCACATCGGGGATGTCGGGCGCGAGGTCGACCGAGAGTTGGATGCCGGCGGGGAGCGTGGGGCCGGCGAGTTTCAGCGCGTCGGTGACGACGTCGCTGACCGCGAAAACCTGCCGGACGGGCTCCTGCCGGCGCGAGAAGGCGAGGATCTGGCGCACGAGATCGGTGGCGCGTTCGCTGGCCTTCAGGACGGCGGTGAGCGCCGGCTGGGCCTGCTGCGGCTGGTCGAGTTGCGAGAGGGCGAGCGAGGTCTGGCCGATGATCGCGGTCAGGATGTTGTTGAAATCGTGGGCGACACCGCCGGCGAGCACGCCGAGCGCCTCCATTTTCTGGAGTTCGAACAACTGCGATTGGAGCGCGCGCTCGTGCGCCTCGGCCCGATGCCGCTCGGTGACGTCGCGGAACGTCCAGACGCGCCCCGGGCCGGTGTCGTCGCCGGCGAGCGGGCGGCAGAGGCGTTCGAAGACGCGGCCGTCGGCGAGCCAGATCGTTTCCGGACCGACGGCATCGCCGCCGACGGCGTGCTCGCGCCAAGCCAGGGCGCACGCGCCGGGATCGGCCGCCTGCGCGCACAGGTTTGCCACCAGCGTGGAGAACGACGTGGTCGGAAGCTCCGTCGCGGGCAGGCCCCACAGTTCGGCGAAGCTCCGGTTCCACGCGATAATGCGGCCGCGCGCGTCGACGGCGAGGATGCCGTCCGCGGTGCTTTCGAGCGTGGCGAGTTGGAGCGCGGAGGCGGCGCGGGCGCTGCGCTCGGCGGCGCGGCGGCGGCCGACTTCCTCGCTGAGGGCGAGGTTGGTGCGGAGCAGCTCGGCGTTGGCGCGCTCGAGTTCATGCATCTTGCTCTCGAGCTTCTGCACGAGGCGGGCGTTGTATTGCGCGAGATAGTCGGCCGGATCGGCGGGCGGCGGCGTGGCGGCGGCGGCCGGTGCGGCGAGGTTGTTCAACGCGGCGAGGATCGCCTCGGGCTCGGCGGGCTTGAGCAGGTAGGCGGCGGCGCCGAGTTGCAGGCCGAACTCGATGTCGGCCGACCCGGTGTAGGTGGCGGTGTAGAAGAGGAACGGCACCGCGCGCAACGCGGCATCGGACTTCACCTCGCGGCAGAATTGGAAGCCGTCCATCACCGGCATGAGGATGTCGGAGACGATGACGTCGAAGCTCTCCGCGCGCAGGCGGTCCAGTCCCTCGCGGCCGTGCGCGACGGACACGCAGCGGTGTCCCGAGGCCGTGAGCAGCTGCTCGAGCATGTAGCGATTCTGGGCGAGATCGTCGGCGATGAGGATTTTCATGCGGGGGAGGGCAGGTGCGCCGCGACGCGCGACGCGAAGGTGAGCGGATCGAAGGGTTTCTCGATGTAATCGCGGAAGCCGATCGCGAGGGCCTTCTCGCGGTCGCCGGCCATGGCGTAGGCGGTCACGGCGACGAGCGGCAGGACGGCGGTCTCCGGATCGGCGAGCAGTTCGCGCGCCGTCTCGTAGCCGTCCATGATCGGCATCTGCAAATCCATGAGCACGACGGCGGGTGGCGGGCCGGCGCGCACGCGGGCGAGGCACTCGACGCCGTTGCGGGCGAGGTCGACGTGGAAGCCGTGCTGCTCGAGCAGGAACGTCGCGAGGTAGACGTTGGCCGGGTTGTCTTCGACGAGGAGCACGCGGGGTTTCATGACCACGGGGGAATGCTGTTGTCGGTGCGGCCGGCGAAGGGTGCCACCAGCGGCAGCCGCACCCAGAACGATGAGCCGCGGCCGACTTCGCTCTCCACGCCGATTTCGCCGCCGAGCAGATGCGCGAGCTTGCGGCAGAGGTAGAGGCCAAGGCCGGTGCCCTCGTGGTGGCGGCGCGCGGAGCCGTCGAGCTGGCTGAATGCGCGGAACAGCCGCGCCTGCGCCTCGGCGTCGATGCCGGGGCCGGTGTCGGTGACGCGCAACAGCGCGCCGTCGTCCGCGCGCTCGAGCGTGATGACCACGCTGCCGCGCTCGGTGAACTTCACGGCATTGTTGGCGAGGTTCATCACGATCTGGAGGAAACGCTTCCGGTCGCTGCGCAGCACGAGTCCGGGCGCGCGATCGTCGACGCGGCACTCGAGCGCCTTCAGGCGCACCATCGGGGCGAGCGATTCGACGCACTCGCGCAGCACGGCGCCGGCGGGGAACTCCTTCGCCTCGAGTTGCAGGCGGCCGGCCTCGATGCGCGAGAGGTCGAGCAGGTCGTTGATGAGCGAGAGCAGGTGGCGCGCGGAGCCGTAGACGAGCGCGAGCTGCTTGCGCTGCTCGTCGTTCACCGGACCGGCCATGCCTTCCTTCAGGATGCCGGTGAAGCCGATGATCGAGTTCAGCGGCGTGCGCAGCTCGTGGCTCATGGTGGCGAGGAACTCGGATTTGAGCCGGTCGAGTTCCTTGAGCTTGTCGTTGGCCGCGGCGAGCTCGGCGGTGCGGGCGGTGACGCGGGCCTCGAGGTTCGCGTTCAGCTGGCGGATCTGCTCCTCCGCGCGGACACGGTCGGTGACGTCCTCGACGAGCGAGGTGACGCCCATGATCTCGCCGTCGACGTCGCGCAGGAGCGTGTTGTGCCAATCGCAGATCACGGTCGCGCCGTCGGCGCGGCAGTTCTCGAAACGGGTCACGAAGTAGGCGCGGCCCGCGAGCAATTCCCGCCACGCGCCGCTGAGGCGCGCGCGGTCGTGCTCGGCCACCATCCAGAAACCGTCCAAGCCGAGGACTTCGTCGCGCGGGCGGCCGAACAGGCGTTCGGCGGCCGGGTTCCAGCCGATGATGCGCAGCTGGCGGTTCCAGTCGATGGCGGCGAGCGGCGTGCCGTCGATCAGCAGTTGGAGGCGGCGGCGGGAGCGCTCCATCTCGTCCTCGGCGAGCTGGCGCGCGGAGGCTTCGAGCGCCAGGGCGGCGAGATCGGCGATCGCGGAGGCGAAGATTTCCTCCTCGGGTTCCCAGGTGCGCGTGCCGGAGGCGTGTTCGAAGCAGACGACGCCGACCAGCTCGCCGCGCGAGAAGATGCCGGCGTCGAGCAACGCCGCCACGCCGCGCGGCTGGAGGCGGCCGGCGACGAGCTCCACGGTGCGCGGATCGTGCAGCGCGTCCGCCGCGGCGACGCGCCGCCCGGTGGCGAGCGCGGACCAGTAGCCGGCGATCTGGGCGAGTTCGATTTGCGCGCCCTGCGTGTGCCCGCCGCGGACGAGGTCGTGTTCGTTCATCAGCCAGAGGCGGTTTTCGCCCGGGCGCACCAGCCACACGCTCGCCCGCACGACATCCAGCGCCTCGGTGCTGACGAGGCACAGCTCGCGAAACGCGCCGGCGAGCTGGCCGCCGCGCAGCTCCGGACTGAAGGCGGCGCGGGAGAGCGCGCGGTGCTGGCGCGCGAGGCGTTGCGCGCGCGCGGCCTCGCTCGCCTCGAGGGCGCGCCGGCCGGAGCGCTCCAGTTCGAGCGCGACGAGATCGGCGGCGCCGAGCACGAGGATTTCATCCTCGTGGGTCCAGGACCGTCCGGGTTGCAGGTGGTGGAATGAGAACACGCCGGCGATCTCGCCTTGCACGCGGATCGCCGAATCGAACAGCGCGACGTGCGGCAGGTGGGCGAGCCACTCGCGGTGCAGCCGGGCCGTGCGCGCGTCGCACGCGGCGTCGTGGGTGGCGATCCGGCCGTCGCGCTGGAGGGCGAGCCAGTATTCCGGGTGCGCCTCGGTATCGATGACGACGTTGTCGATGAACTTCTGTGTCGCTGAATCCCACATGGCGAGCAGCCGCAGTTCCGGGCTGCCGGGCTCGCGGAACCAGATGGCGGCGCGCGAGACGTCGAGCGCCTCGGCGCAGGCGCGCACGCTCTCACGCCAGAACTCGGTGTGATCGCGGCCAGCGATCGCCTGGGCGATCTGGCGGAGGGCGCGGTTGGAGCGGCGGAGCCGCGTGGCGTTCTCCTCGGCGGTCTCGCGCGCCGCGGCCAGTTCCGCCTGCCGTGTGCGCACGCGCGCCGCGAGATCGTTGAAGGCGCGGGCGAGCCGCACGATTTCCTCGGGGCCCTGTTCGCTGGCCGGACGATCGCGCGCCAGGCTGGGCTCGAGGCTGGCGACTTCGCCGGTCAGGCGCGCGAGCGGGGAGGCGAGCGAGCGGGTGATGAGGCGCACGCCGAAGACGGCCGCCACGGCGAGCAGGCCCAGCGTGATCCACGAGAGTTTGAGCTGAAACTCGAGGTCGGCAGCCACTGCGGCGCGAGGCATCACGATCGCGACGGTCCAGGGCGGGGCACCCTCGCCGCGCAGCCGGTCGACGCCGGCGACGTAGTCTTCGTCCTTCAATTGGAAGTGGAGCAATTCGTCGAGCTGATGCGGCGTGGTGGCGGTGCGGCGCAGCCACTCGGCGACGATGGGCACGGCGGGTTCGCGTTGGAAATCCTCGGCGCGCAGGTCGCCGCGGGAAACGTAGTCGGAGTGGGCGACCGCGCGGAATGTGCCGTCGCGCCGACTCTCCATGACGAAGATGCGGCCGGGCAGGTCGCGTTGCAGCTCCTGCATGAAGACCGACAGCGAGTGCGTGTCGAAATCCACATCCGTCACGCCGACGAGGCGGCCGCTCGCGTCGCGCCACGGTGCGGCCAGGGTTGCGCCGAGCGTGGCGGGTTGGTTTTCGTTGTCGCGGAAAAGATAGCTGTCCGTCCACACCGGCCGGTTGGCGGCGAGGGCGTCGGTGTAGAACGGGCGGGTCCGCGGGTCGTAGCCGTTCCACGGCAGCGTGCGGCGGAAGTGCATGCGGCCGGCGGCGTCGGGTTCGTAGACGTGGATCTCGCGATGGCCGTCGGGGCGGACGATGTAATGCCGGAGGGTGGCGCCGGCGGTGCGGCGTTCGAGCATCGCGTATTCGCCGTTCTCCGCGCGGGCGATGCCGACGTAGGCCAAGGTGGGACGCGCGACGAAGGAGGGGGCGAGCGCGTTGAGCACTTCGGGCAAGGGCGTCTTCCCATCGTTGGCCTGGAGGGCCCGCATCAGCACCTCGTGTTGCGCGGCTGCGACGCTGGTGATGCCGGTGAGCCGCGCCGAGGCGCGCACGAGCGCCTGACGCGCGACGGTGGAGACGTGTGCCTCCTCGGCGCGGCGTCCGAAGTAGTAGGTGACGGCGCCCGCGGCCACGAAGCTCGCCATCAGCAACAGCTGCACGGCGAAGGTCATCCGGGAACGGAAACCGTGCCCAAGGAGCCGGGGAATTATCTGCATTCGACGAGGGGCCCGTCCATACCATGGAGGACAAGTTCCCCGGATGAAACATCGATTTCATCCCCACTTCCGCTCTCCGCAGTGCGGGTGTCGTTTTGACCGACTTTCCGCCGGCGGTTGAATCAAAATTCCGGATGCCAAAAAAGTCGGCGCCTGTGCGTCCGACCTCCCGAGAGAGGGGCAGGGATCAATTTTCCACACATAGCGGAAACGTGGAACCAGTTTGGCAGCCGAAGCGGACGACCTCTGTGCCGGCAGTTGGGTGGAACCATTTCCCCGAACGAAACAGAGCCGGCTAATGCGAATCACGTGCGTGATGAGCCGCTAAACGGGAGTCCCAATTCGGTGACGCTAAGGTCCATCTGCTGATTTGGGGCTTTCCCGTGCGCTTCATTAATCAGCAGCGGCAGACGCGACAGCACTGCCACGCTCATGCTGCGTGCCGCGCGGCATCGGCGCTGGCACCGAAGTGCTGACAGATCAAGGTCATGACGAGATTGGTGCTAGTGCGCCTCGAACTCGCCGCGGCATCAGCCTATGATTCTTGGCCGGCTCAATCGCGCGAACTCACCACAGCGACTCGTGCGAATCCAATCTCGTCAAAAGTTTCTTGAGCGCAGTGGGGTCAATAGTCCGGCAACTGGAATAGCTGTGATTTCGCAGTTTCATAATTTTCGCCGCCATTTCAGGGCCCACCAACGCGGCGAGGAAGCTGAACCATTTGCCGCCGAGGCATTTTATTGGTCCCCGAGGGGAGTGCCTCCATACAGACAATAGACGGTCGGCAAAGACCGGGGGGAAATCTCTTGGCAGACGGCGCCAGCTATCAAACGCGGTTTCGCCGACGGCGATCCTGGCCTCAATTGTGCTCGGTTCAATTGGACAGCGTTGAACAAATGCTTCCACCAATAGTAACGCCTCGACGGCGAGGCGTTCCCAGTTTCTGCTAAACCGAAAATCGGTGTGCGGACCTACTGCGGTGAGTGGCCGGTGAATCTTTGCGAAACGAGGGGGGGCTATGAGCATGTTATAGTAGTTCCATACATCACCCACCCAATCGAATTTTCGGAAAGGCGGAATTAGCGGTTCTTCAAGCGTCTTGAGTAGATAAGATCTCTTAAAAGAGATGCCGTGCGGCAGTGGTTGGATCTTCAGCAATAGGTCTATACCGTTCTTTGCCAACGGAAGCGTCCATCCGCCTGTGAACTCCGCCTCGTAGTTCTCCAGAAGGCGTACCTCTGAGATATCGTCGTACACAGCATCTACATCCTCCCTTGAATGGGCGGCGTAATGTGCATCCAGTTTTGCTGGATGAATAAGATCGTCGGAATCTAAAAAGAGTACGACGTCGCCTCGCGCTTCCTTCAGGCCGGCAAGTCTCGCGGAAATAGAGCCTCCGTTTTCCTTTCTCAGGATCCGAATCTGGTTATCCGATTTCTTAAGTAAATCCTCCCGAGCGAGCGGCTCCTCCGATCCATCGTCCACCAACACAACTTCGCCGCAATTCCCGAAGCTATACAGTGACCGCCGAACACTATTAAGGGTGAATTTTAGGGGTCCGATCCTGCCGCATGCTGGAATTATTACACTGAAACGCATATCCATATTTTATGGAGAAGGAATGTTGCCCGCCAGTCGAAGATTATCTAGTTTTGAAAGTTAAATTTAACGAGCACGCGCCAGCTAGAAAAGGTGAATTGCTTGGGGCGAAGTCGCGCGAAATTCTCTGATCCGAACTGTCTCAGTATCGGGATCGTTGATAAATAGATGGTAGGCCATATGTCCTCTCTTTCGCTATTCATAGAGACTCCACGGATCAATTCTCGGCCCTGAATATCTCCCGATAGATCGTTTAGTTGAATACCTTGCCCTGTCGAGTGCAATTGCGAACTCAGAGTTATTGAGTCACCGTTTCTCGTGGTGGTTGAGTTATTGGCCAAAGGCAGCGACGTGCGTAACGGAATGCCCACCGAAAGCGGATATCTCGAAAGCTTCGGCGGTCACTGCGCGATGAATGTTTCAGCGACCATCTGTCCTTTGCGATCACTGATGCGCGACCGAAGCTTAAAGTGGCGAAAAGATGATAATCTCCGGTCGCATACGATCTGGGTTCGCGGTCACCGGCAGACTGCGCCAGAGCACGCGCGAATCACCCCAAAGCCGACAATCCAAGCCGAGGAAATTGGAGCCTCCACTGTCCAGACGGCGGGATCGGCGCGCAGGGTGGATAATGTTCGCGCTTGCTCGCGCCATAGAATGGTGCGCTGGGCGCGGGCCGTGCATCTTGGACACGCAAGGGCGGTGTTGCGACTGCCGGAGAATCTGATGATGTGCACCGGAACCACAATCGTCTTCGAATGCGAAGCGACGTGGAAGCCCGCGGCTCCCCGACATGGATCTGGGAGGATAGCCTCATGCGCGGGCTGAAACTTCCTTATTTTCGCTTAAGCGTACTATAGCCAGCTTGACTGAGGCCTGTTTTAGTTGTCTTTTTTGGCGCGGCAGAGGCACAGGTTTGTTCTGTGCGCTTATCGCTGTTCTTATATACGGTCACCTCCGAAGTACGCATAGCCAATAATAAACCACAGGGCCAAACGTGGTTGGTAGCGAGCGTCGGAATTGTTTTCTCATGAAATCCAACGGATATCACGGTGATCGTATCTTCAATTTCTACCAAATCGGATCACTGATTTGGCTAATTGCGCTTTTTCTGACGAATGCGGATGCTCAGGACCTCTCGGTCAACGGGAAGCTCGATGTCGCCGGGAACGTGGATATCGCCGGCAATCGGCTTACGCTGGGGGCGCAATCTGGCTCATATGGTGCCGGGTTCTTCTACTTTGATCAGGATACGGACACATTCAGCCTCCGACTCAATCGCCCCGTGTCGTCGTGGCTTTGGGAATACGAGTTAGTGGGGTCGACGCGACCCTCCATGCGACTGGATGCCGCCCATAAGCTCATCGTGTATGACGCGAATGGCAGCGCCGCCATATCGCTCGACTCCGGCGCAAAGAAGCTCGTGCTCGGCGACGCTTTCCTTCAGCGCGACACAGCTGGCGTCCTGCGTACGCCGGGCGGTCTGGTGGTGGACGGAGCATTCAGCTCCTCCTCGCTCACCGCGACCACAGGCACTATCACGGGGGCGGCCGGCGACGGGCTGACGCTCAACGCCGGGGGCAGCGACAACTCGATTATCCTTGTGCCGACCGGGATCGGCGTGGTTCGCGTTGGCGGTAGCTTGGTGCCTAACATAGACGACGCCGCGGACTTGGGAAGTTCATTGCTGCGGTGGCGGACCGTCCACGTGAAGGGCCAGGCGCAGGTTGGGAGTCTTTTGCTCGAATCCGGATCAATCATCGGCGACACGTCTTTGATCTTGGCCGCCGGTGGCGCGGGAGAGAACGTCGACATCGCGGCGAACGGCTCCGGGCGCGTGCGTGTGCATTCGCGATTGGACATCAGTACGCCGGAGGCGACCATCGCGCGTTTCACGCGCACGGGTACAACGCCGGACGAAGCCGGCATGCAGTTCGATGCCGAAGGCGCACTGGCTTCATTGCACGCCACGAACGTCGCCGCGCTCCGGATCTCAATCAACTCGAATGAGGCGGTGAGAATCGATGAAAACGGGAACATCTTAGTCGGGCGCACGGCTCCCGCTCCAGCCGGGCGCATTCATTTGCCGGATCACACCACAGCCGCCGGGGGAATTGCGTTAGGTGATGACGTGGTCCTGCACCGCGCTGGACCGCAAGAGCTGAAGACTAACGCCCAGTTCACCGCGACCCGTGGAGCGCGATTCGACGGCCCGGTCCGAATCGCGCCTCAAGGCGACATACCGATGGGTGAATTCACGGCTGAGCCGCAACCGTAACCTCGCCAGTCATGAAACGCGCGGGGTTGGCGTCGGCTGTAGCCGCTTTATTGGGCACGTTGTTGTCGGCGAGCTCGCCGGTGTGGTGGCAACAGCGAGGGGTGACCGTACCGAACGCGAGCCCAGATGATTACGCCGTGGCGAACGTCGGTCAGTTGAAGCACATCGCTCAACAGGCCGCCGCGGAGATGGACGCGCTGCTGCCTGATGGGGCGGGGCCGGAAATCTCACAGCTCGTTCATTCATGGACAGCGCCGGCGGCGGAAAATGTAGTGCGCAACGACTACGCGGCGCTCACGCAAGGCCAGTTGAAAGCCGTCGCAAAGCTTTTCTACGACCGCCTCGCCGCGGTCGGCGCTCACGGGCCGCCCCTGGCTCACGGAGCAGCTTATCCTTGGACGGTGACCACTAGCGATGACGCCAGTTATGCTCCTGCGAACCTTGGCCAGTTGAAGTTTCTCTTCAGCTTCGATGTTTTCGACAATGATCAGGACGGCCTGCCCGATAATTGGGAGCGTCTTTACTTCGGCCATCTAAACAACACCGGCGGGGAAGATCCGGGTGGGGTGGGGCGGACGCTGCTGCAGTCGTACCAGCAAGGGCTGAGTCCGTGGCCAGCGCCGACGGTCAGCGCAGGCCTGCGAGCGTGGTATCGTGCGGACAAAGGCGTGATCAAGGACGAGAATAACCGGATCAGCCAGTGGACGGATCTGTCGGGGCAGGGCTTGCACGTGCTGCAGATGGCAGATCCAGGGCGGCAGCCGCTGTTGACGAACAACGCGCTAAACGGACAGCCGGCGGTGAGCTTCGATTCGGCGCAGTTGCTTTTGCAGACCCCGCGGGCAGTGGACGTGCAGGGCAGCGGGGACGATCGGACGCTGATCGTGGTGTTGCGCCCGGCGGCGCAGCAGACCGGGGAAATGACGATCCTTGATGAGCAATGGGGCGAGCCATCGTATAACCCGGCGCTGCGCACGGTGGGGGGCAACAACCAGGTGTCCTTACTCTGGATGGGCAACGAGATCGCCGGGGTGCGCAGTGTGCCGCAGTTCAACCTGACGGCCGGGGAGGTGCAAATCCTCAGTGCGGTGAAGAATGGCGCGACGGCGAGCAGCTACCTCAACGGAGTAGGGCTGGGGAGCAACCTGCAGGATGATGCGACGCTCAGCCATGCGCCCGGATACTGGGCGATCGGCAATCGGCCGAACGCTCCGTACTACGGCTTCCAAGGTGAGATCGCGGAAGTGCTCATCTACAACCGGGCACTCACCGAGACGGAGCGCCAGCAGGTCGAGACCGCGTTGACCACCAAGTATGTGAACCCTGATGCCGATGGAGACGGGTTACTCGATACCTGGGAAGATCAGCATCTGGGGACGCGGACGTACACCGGCGGGGAAGATCCGGGTGGGGTGGGGCGGACGCTGCTGCAGTCGTACCAGCAAGGGCTGAGTCCGTGGCCAGCGCCGACGGTCAGCGCAGGCCTGCGAGCGTGGTATCGTGCGGACAAAGGCGTGATCAAGGACGAGAATAACCGGATCAGCCAGTGGACGGATCTGTCGGGGCAGGGCTTGCACGTGCTGCAGATGGCAGATCCAGGGCGGCAGCCGCTGTTGACGAACAACGCGCTAAACGGACAGCCGGCGGTGAGCTTCGATTCGGCGCAGTTGCTTTTGCAGACCCCGCGGGCAGTGGACGTGCAGGGCAGCGGGGACGATCGGACGCTGATCGTGGTGTTGCGCCCGGCGGCGCAGCAGACCGGGGAAATGACGATCCTTGATGAGCAATGGGGCGAGCCATCGTATAACCCGGCGCTGCGCACGGTGGGGGGCAACAACCAGGTGTCCTTACTCTGGATGGGCAACGAGATCGCCGGGGTGCGCAGTGTGCCGCAGTTCAACCTGACGGCCGGGGAGGTGCAAATCCTCAGTGCGGTGAAGAATGGCGCGACGGCGAGCAGCTACCTCAACGGAGTAGGGCTGGGGAGCAACCTGCAGGATGATGCGACGCTCAGCCATGCGCCCGGATACTGGGCGATCGGCAATCGGCCGAACGCTCCGTACTACGGCTTCCAAGGTGAGATCGCGGAAGTGCTCATCTACAACCGGGCACTCACCGAGACGGAGCGCCAGCAGGTCGAGACCGCGTTGACCACCAAGTATGTGAACCCTGATGCCGATGGAGACGGGTTACTCGATACCTGGGAAGATCAGCATCTGGGGACGCGGACGTACACCGGCGGGGAAGATCCGGGTGGGGTGGGGCGGACGCTGCTGCAGTCGTACCAGCAAGGGCTGAGTCCGTGGCCAGCGCCGACGGTCAGCGCAGGCCTGCGAGCGTGGTATCGTGCGGACAAAGGCGTGATCAAGGACGAGAATAACCGGATCAGCCAGTGGACGGATCTGTCGGGGCAGGGCTTGCACGTGCTGCAGATGGCAGATCCAGGGCGGCAGCCGCTGTTGACGAACAACGCGCTAAACGGACAGCCGGCGGTGAGCTTCGATTCGGCGCAGTTGCTTTTGCAGACCCCGCGGGCAGTGGACGTGCAGGGCAGCGGGGACGATCGGACGCTGATCGTGGTGTTGCGCCCGGCGGCGCAGCAGACCGGGGAAATGACGATCCTTGATGAGCAATGGGGCGAGCCATCGTATAACCCGGCGCTGCGCACGGTGGGGGGCAACAACCAGGTGTCCTTACTCTGGATGGGCAACGAGATCGCCGGGGTGCGCAGTGTGCCGCAGTTCAACCTGACGGCCGGGGAGGTGCAAATCCTCAGTGCGGTGAAGAATGGCGCGACGGCGAGCAGCTACCTCAACGGAGTAGGGCTGGGGAGCAACCTGCAGGATGATGCGACGCTCAGCCATGCGCCCGGATACTGGGCGATCGGCAATCGGCCGAACGCTCCGTACTACGGCTTCCAAGGTGAGATCGCGGAAGTGCTCATCTACAACCGGGCACTCACCGAGACGGAGCGCCAGCAGGTCGAGACCGCGTTGACCACCAAGTATGTGAACCCTGATGCCGATGGAGACGGGTTACTCGATACCTGGGAAGATCAGCATCTGGGGACGCGGACGTACACCGGCGGGGAAGATCCGGGTGGGGTGGGGCGGACGCTGCTGCAGTCGTACCAGCAAGGGCTGAGTCCGTGGCCAGCGCCGACGGTCAGCGCAGGCCTGCGAGCGTGGTATCGTGCGGACAAAGGCGTGATCAAGGACGAGAATAACCGGATCAGCCAGTGGACGGATCTGTCGGGGCAGGCATTCCATGTTCGGCAGACGATCGACAATGCGCGCAGGCCGCTGCTGGTGGCCGATGCGATCAACCATAAAGCCGCGCTCGAATTCGACAGTACGCAGGTACTGCAGTCCTCAGGATTCGCCGACGTGTGCGCCGGCAGCGATGACGAGACGCTGTTCGTTGTCGCCGTCCCGAGCGCAGTCCAGGGCGACAGAGCCAACGTCGTATACCTGGGCCATGGCGAGCAGGGCTACTTTGCCGACGGCCTGCAGGGCGATTCCAATAACAATTACATGATGGCGTGGCCGGGCGACTACGCGCCCGCGGTCACTGCGACCCCGAACGCCGTGCAGATCTTCAGTGCGGTGAAGGAGGCGGCGCAGGCCGCGTCGTTCCTGAATGGTACGGCCGTTGCGAGCCGCGCGGTTCAACCGGAGATCGTCGCCCCACCCGCGGTCATGGCCATCGGCAACGGCACGCATCCCTACTATGGCTTCAACGGACGCATCGCCGAGGTGCTCATCTATAATCGCGCTCTCACCGCTGCGGAGCGCCAGCAGGTTGAAACCGCGCTGAAATTCCGCTACGGAATCGTCGACCCCAACGGCGATGCGGACGGGGATGGCTTATCCAACGCGGATGAGCTTGCCCGCGGGACCGATCCGTACGCCGCCGACACCGATGGCGACGGATTGGATGACGGCTTGGAGGTTGCCATCGGCACCAATCCGCTGGTGTCGGACCTCGACTCCGTCCCCTCCCGCTTCCAAGGACGGCGGCTGCATTTGCGGGCCGATGCCGGGCTGACCCTCAACGGGCAATTCGTTTCCCAGTGGAACGATCTCTCGGGCAACAATAATCACGCGGTGAACACCCAAGGCGGTCGTCAGCCGGTGAAAGATGTCGACGCAGTGAGTGGCGCGATCGCCGTGAAATTCGACGGCCTGGACGACTACCTCCAGCTGCCGAATGTCACCGCCGGCATGACCCAGGGCGAAATTTTCGCCGTGGTGCGCCGGCAGGCCAGCACGGGTGGAGGCACGATCTGGTCGTTTGGATCGGGCTCCAACGTATATCCGCAAAGCAACAATACGATCCAAGAGGCTTTCGGGACCAGCAGTGCCAGAATAGGGCCCCCGGTGTCAGCCGACTTGACTAAATGGCAATTGTACAACGTGCGCGCCAGCGCGAGCGGGTGGGAAAGCCGGATCACCGGAAAGACTTACCTCCAGGCCGCCGGCAACACCGTTAGCTTCTCTCAGACCAGCCCGATCCTGGGTTGGAGCATCAACACCGCTTACGGTTCGGCTTTGAACGGCGCGGTGGCCGAATTGATCGTCTACGACCACGTCTTGACCGAGCAGGAGCGCGCCGCGTTGGGTGTTTATTTCAATCTGCGGCACCATCTCGTGACGGTGGCCTCTGCGCCGGCCGGACTCGCGGCCGCAGGAATTTCGGCGAGCCAGATCGTGCTGAGCTGGCAGGAGGCGACGACCACGAACGGCGGCCTGACGTACGAGATCGAACGCAGAAGCTCAACCGGAGATTTCGCCGTGGTCGCGGAGGTGCGCGACGGAACCATGTATTTCGATTCCGCCGTGGTCGCCGGCGAAACTTATACCTACCGCGTGAAAGCGCGGAACTACGCGGGCGACTCGCCCTACAGTAATGAAGCCTCAGCTTCGCCCGGAGACGGGGCGGCAATGCCGCTGACCGGCATGAGGCTGTGGCTGAGGGGAGAGACTTTGACGAGCGGCGCCGTAGAGGCATGGGAAGATATGTCCGGCAGCGGCAACACCGCGACCAATACGAATGCAATCCGCCAGCCGTCCGTACAGATCGATCCCGTCACCGACAGGAAAACCGTGCGCTTCGACGGCGTGGACGACTATCTCCAATTGCCGAACGTGACGGCGGGAATGACGCAAGGTGAAGTGTTCGTGGTGGTGAAGGCGGCGACAGTGACGAACGGCAACGGGCAAGCGTTGTGGTCGTTCGGTTCTGGGACCGCGCTCTATGTGCCGGGAAACGCCATCTACGAGACGTTCGGCACCAACGTCCGTCGCGACGCGCCGGGAGCCAACGTGGATTTGACCAAGTGGACCTTGTACAACGTCAGTGCCGAATCGAACGGTAATTGGTCGAGCCGCTTGAACGGGCAGAACTATTATTCAGTCAGCGGCAACACAGTGAGCTTCTCGAACGCCACTCCGACCTTGGGCGGAGGTGTGCCGATCACCGGAGCGATCGCGGAGATTATCGTGTACGATCATGCGCTCACGGAGGGAGAACGGACGGCGGTCGGGTTTTATCTGAACCTGCGTCACGGTTTCGTCAGCCCGCCTCCCGTTCCTGGCGGCCTGACCGCGAAAGCGATCTCGGCCTCCCAGATCAGCCTGAGCTGGGCCGAAACGCCCAACGGAGCCGGCACGACGTTCGCGGTGGAACGCAAAACCGGCAGCGGGGATTTCGTGTCGGTGGCCGAAGTCAAAGACGTGTTCAGCTATATCGATTCTGCGCTGAATCCGACCGCTACTTACACCTATCGAGTAAAGGCGAGGACGTACGGCGGGAGTTCGGGCTACAGCAACGAGGCTTCCGCGACGACGTTCGACACCGGCGCCCCGATGCCCAACGCTGGCATGCGGCTGTGGTTGAAAGGCGAAACGCAGGCCGCGGGGCCGGTCCTCACTTGGCGAGACCAGTCCGGTAACAACAATCACGCATTCAACAATAACGCGAATCGGCGGCCGGTAGCGGAACTCGAACCGCAGACCGGCCGGATGGTGGTGCGCTTCGACGGCGTGGACGACTATCTCCAATTGCCGAACGTGACCGGGGGCATGACGCAAGGCGAAGTGTTCGTAGTGGTGAAGTCGGCGACGGTGACGAATGGCAACGGACAGGCGCTGTGGACGTTCGGCTCAGGCACCGCACTCTATGTGCCCGGGAACGCGATCTACGAGACGTTCGGCACCAATGTCCGTCGCGACGCACCGGGGGCCAACGTGGATTTGACCAAGTGGACCTTGTACAACGTGAGCGCTGAACCAAACGGCAACTGGTCGAGTCGCTTGAACGGTCAGGACTACTACTCGGTCAGTGGCAACACAGTGAGCTTCTCGAACGCCACCCCGACATTGGGCGGAGGCGTGCCGATCACCGGTGCGATTGCGGAGCTAATCGTCTACGACCATGTGCTCACGAATGCGGAGCGCAGCGCCGTCGGAACCTATCTCGCGCAAAGACACGCCTTCGTCGCGTCCCCCCAGGCTCCGACTCCCCTCACGGCCCAGGCAGTATCAGGGTCGCAGATCAGTCTGGGCTGGGCGGGCGCACCTAACGGATCCGGCACGACGTTCGTGGTCGAGCGCAAGACCGGCGCGGGTGATTTCGCTCCCGTGACGGAGGTGAAGGACGTGTTCAGTTATATTGATTCTGCGCTGACGGCCTCCACCGCATACACCTATCGGGTGAAGGCGAAGACGTATGCCGGAAGCTCGGGCTACAGCAACGAGGCTTCGGCGACGACGTTCGACACCGGTTCGGCCATGCCGACCACCGGCATCCGCCTGTGGCTGAAGGGTGAGACACAGCCGCCCGGCCGGGTCCTGACTTGGCTCGACCAGTCGGGGAACAACAACCACGCCTTCAACACCAACACCGCGCGGCAGCCCCAGGCGGAAGTGGACGCGCAGACCGGTCGGATCGTGGTGCGTTTCGACGGCGTGGACGACATGCTCCAGCTGCCGAATGTCACGGCGGGCATGACGCAGGGCGAAGCTTTCGTCGTGGTGAAGACCGCACCGGCCCCTGACAACAACGGGCGACGGTTGTGGTCCTTGGGCTCGGCCGACGCCTACTTCATTCCTGATAATAGACTATTCGACGGTTTCGGAACGAGCACTCGCCGGGACGGCCTGGGGTTTGGCGCCGACTTTTCCCAATGGACGTTGTACAACGTAAGCGCCGAAGCCGGTGGAAAGTGGTCGAATCGGCTGAACGGGAAAAAATATCTCACGATCACCGGCAATACCGTCAGCTTCACCTCCACCGCGCCGCAGCTGGGAGGCGGAAGGCCCTTGGATGGTCCGATCGCCGAGCTGATCGTCTATGATCATGCACTGACCGAGGCCGAGCGGACGGCGGTGGCGATCTATTTGAACCAGCGCCACGGCTTCGCCACACCGCCGGGCACGCCGACGGCTCTCACCGCCGGAGGAATCTCTCCGACGCAAATCAGCTTGAGCTGGTCGGGCTTAGTGAGGCGCGCGACCACCGCTTACGTCATCGAGCGAAAGAGCGGGGCCGCAGACTATGCTCCGTTGGCCGAAGTGCAGGATGTGTGCAGCTTCATTGACGCGACCGTCGCCGCGGGCACAAACTATACGTATCGGGTCAAGGCTCGCACCTACGCCGGCAGCAGTTCCGGCTACAGCAACGAGGCCGGCGCGACCTCGCTCGTTGAAGGCAGCGCGATGCCGCTCAGCGGCGTGCGACTCTGGTTCAAGGGTGAAAGTTTGGGTCAGGGAGCGGTTCCTCGCTGGCCGGACTTGTCCGGGAACTCGAACGATGCGGGTACGACATTTTTGAACCGTCAGCCCGTCGCCGAGGTCGACTTGCAGACAAACCGGACGGTCGTGCGCTTCGACGGTTTGGACGACGCGCTTCAATTGCCGGATGTGACCGCCGGCATGACGCAGGGTGAGGCGTTTGTCCTCGTGAAGGCAGCGCCGGTGCCAGACGGTAATGGCCGCTGGCTTTGGTCTTTGGGACGAGATGCGACAGGGTTCGGGATCGGCAACACGATAGCGGAGGGCTTCGGCACCTCGGTTCGTCGCGACGGGCCCACCGCGGGCCCCGACTTGACGCAATGGCAGCTCTACAACGTTTCTGCTTCGGCTACCGGATGGGAAAGCCGCATCAGCGGGCAGATCTACCAATCCTTCGCCACGAACACCGTCAGCTTCTCGTCGACTGCTCCTGTGATCGGCGGTTCCAGGTCCATTGATGGAGCAATCGCGGAGGTGATTGTCTACGATCACCCGCTCACCGAGCAGGAGCGGCTGGCGGTGGGCTTCTACTTCAGCCAGCGATACGGCTTCCTCGCGGCGCTCGCGGTGCCGACGAATTTGGCTGCCAGCGCCGTGTCGCCAACCGAGGTGTGCCTGACCTGGACCATGCCGGCCGCGACGCGAGGGACGACCTACCAGGTCGACCGCCGGGCCGGCAGTGGCAATTACCAGCGGATCGGCACAGCGACCGGACCGTCCTTCTTCGACCGTACCGCGCCAGCCGGGACGACGTGTGCCTACCGGGTGAGGGCCGTCAATTACGCGGGGTATTCCGCTTTCTCCGCGGACGCATCGGTCGTGACCGCGGCGACAGGCGCAGCGGCCGCATTTCCGACCACCGGCCTCAAATTGTGGCTGGATGCATCGACGCTCGGCAATGCCGACACCGTCAGCACATGGCGCGAGCTTTCCGGTGCCAGCAACCATGCCACCCAAGCTGCGGCGCCGGCTCGTCCGCTCGTGATCCAGAATCAGCTGGCCGGACTGCCGGTCGTCCGCTTCGACGGGACGGACGATGTTCTGCAATTGCCCGGTTTTCTCTCCGGTGCCACCGCCGCAGAGGTCTTCGTGGTTGTCCGAGCGGGCACTTTCACGCCGGCGCGCAACCTGGGGCTCTGGCAGTTCGGCCCGGGCGACTCGCTCTACTCCGCCTCTAACGGCACCACGCTCGAATCGTTCGGCAGCAGCGTGACCCGTTCCGGCCCCGTGCCGCTTCAGGCGCTGACGCAGTATCACACGTACAATATTTCCGCCCAGGCCGGGGAATGGATCAGCCGCGTCAACGACATTCCCTATGTGCTCGCGGCCGCCAACACCGTTCAATTCCGCGCCTCCTTCCAACTCGGCGTTGCCGACACGGGACGCTTCGGCGGCGACATCGCCGAGATCCTGGTCTTCGATCGCGTTCTTGCCCCGGAGGAGCGCGAATCGGTCAACCGATATTTAAATGTGAAGTATCGGCTGGTGCCGGAAGGGTACGCGAACGTGAACGCGTTCAATTTCGACTCGGATGGCGATGGCCTGAGCAATGCAGCCGAAGCCGCCGCCGGCTCCAATCCCTATGCGACCGACACGGACGGGGATGGCATGCCGGACGGCTGGGAAGTCGCCCACGGCCTCAATCCCTTGGTGGCCGACGCGCTGGCCGACGCCGACGGAGACGGCCGCACAAACCTCGAGGAATACCTCGCGGGCACCGATCCTACGGTCGCGGACGCTGCCGATCCGGCCGCGCCCGTCCAACTGAAGATTTATCACCCGGTCCAACGTCAACCATGAGTGCGGTCGTCCCTTTCCGAATCCCTCTTCTCATCTCGCTTGCGGCGCTCCCGGCGGCCGCAGCGTTCGGACAGAGCTGCAATCAGCGGGAACTTGAGGCCACGAAAATCGAATTCGAAGGCGACCACCTACCGATCGAGCAAAGCGGTTTCTTTCCCTATCTGATGAGCGGCGGCGGCCCCGCAGAAAAGTATACGGTCGAGTCTTGGTCGGGCAACAGCGACAAGGCGGTATACCCGGCCTGCGGTTGCGAGACGACGTTCACCAATATCATGTGGGGCGGCAGCTGGACCTTCAGCAAGAGCACGTTTGCCGATACGTCGAGTAAGGCACTCAATTACACGTCGGGTGGATGCGGGGCGTCCGGTCCGCAACAAGCGACGCAGATGAAGGTCGGGATCGCTCCGGCAAGCAGTTCCGCGCTGAGTTCCCCCGGTGCCACCACCGTTGCGGCGCTGTCGCGCCAATACCAGCACGGCGAGTTTCAGGGACCTTCCTCGTGTACTCCCGGACTGTTTTGGGGGCCGACAAATGTCACGGAAAGCCTGTCGGAACAATTCTCGTTCAAGGACGCCGTGGACCGGGCCGAAAATTTCAAAACCCCGCTCCCCGTCCCCACCAACCGGCAGTACTGGAACTACAGCTACCCGCGCACGGCGGCCGAGGCCGCGACTTTGCTGGCGAACGGCACGATCGGCCGCACGACTCCGATCGTGGCACACGCCGAGCGGATCCGCTTCCGCGCCACGTTTGCCCAGACTTGTCTGGGGCCTGGCCGCTACTTGATCACGTTCTATTATAAGCGTTGGCCGCTCGACGCCGCCGAGCCGGCGGAATTCGAAACGAAGACCGAAACGATCGATTTTCGCGACGAGCCCGTTCACACGTTTCCCGTCACCGGCGACTTTCACGAGTATCATTTTCCCATCAAACAGGGCGAACAATGCAAGCTGGTGAAAGTCACGGCCGTTCCGCTCGAACAATGTGCCAACACGACGCCGGGCGATGCCAAATCGCAGGTCGGCAGCGTCGATCAGAAGTATTTTCTCGGACGGCTGCCGGACGGAGGCGGTGCCGGCATGTTGCTGATTGCGGCCGACCGGGTGAGCCCGGCGCTCTATCAACCCTCCACCCTGCAGCTTCGTGCTCCGGCGTCGATCACCGCCGTTCACGTCGACGGTGCGCTGCGACAGGTCGCGGCGCCCGAAGTCTTCGTCGATGTGGTCACGACCTCCGTCTCGAGCTACGAACTGCGCTTCTATTACTCCTCTCAGGTCGGCGCGCTCGACACCGGCACCGGCTTGTACGCGGTGAGCGGTCAACCGTTCGTTACGCACGTGGTTGAGAACCCGGACGCCGGTTCCGCCGCCAATCGCGTTCGGTTCACGGAAACCCGGGGCGCGACCGCCAAGCAGACGGTATTCGCTTACACCGCAGCGACCGGCACGCTCAGCATGGATGCGGGCGGCGGACTGCGCAAGGAGAGCCTCGCGCGAACGGTGAACGGATCGACGATCACGGAGACGCGCACCATCACGAACGCGGCGGACCAGCCGGTATCGGTCGTGCGGGAGACCAGGCAGGCGTACCTGTTTGGCGAGCAGGTGACGCAGCAGGTGCTTGATCCCGACGGCGCGGCGCGGATCACCACCTACACGTATTACACCGATCCCGCCACTGACGGTGGCGCGTACGGCCAAGTGAAATTGATGGTGGAGCCCACGGGCCGCTGGACGCGCTACACCTACGACACTCAAAACCGCCGGTTAAGCGTCGTTACCCAGTTCCTGGACACCGTGTCGACCAGCGCCGACAATCTCAATCGCGCGACCCGCTATACCTATACGACGGTGCCCGATCAGGACGGCGACGGGATTGCAGAAAATCTGACCACGCAGGTCGAGCAACTGCTGGGGGTGGAAATCGCCCGGCAGTACCGACTGACCTTCTCGAAACTTGAGCCCGTTCTCGGAACTCAGGCGGAGATGCAATGGACCATCGTTTGCACGGCTGCGGGAGCCGCGTGGGACGCGACGGGCAATCTTGTCACGAAGACGCGGCGGCTGACTGGCGGGGACTGGAGCGGACGGACCGTGAGCGAGTTGCGGCCGGATGGCACGCTCACGACCGCCTCCTACTCCGTCAGCGGAAGCACGCGGACTGTCACAACCGAGACGGGTGCGGCCAACCCGGCGGCCGCGACCGTTGTGGCGGGGACCCGCACGGTGGTAGGGGAAAACCTGTTCGGTCGCATGCAAACGCGCGGCGTTACCGACATTGCCTCGGGCTTGACCCTCTCGTCGGAGGCCGTGTCCGCCACCGACGCGTTTGGCCGGCCCACGCGCATCGACTTTGCCGACGGCACCTTCGAACTTCGCTCCTACGCCTGCTGCGGCCTGGACATGCAGACGGATCGCCAAGGCGTCGCCACCCATTTCGAATTCGACGCGCTCGGCCGGGTGCAAAGCGAGTCGCGCGCCGGCATTACTCAGCACAACACTCTGGACCCCGTCGGACGAATCGTCGCGCGCGAGCGCATCGGCTCCGATAATTCCACGATGCCGCTGGAGTCGCACCAATACGACCTCGCGGGCCGCCTGCAGTGGTCCAAGGACGCTCTCAACCGTCAGACGTCGATGGCGTACTCCACCGACGCGAGCGGTCATCCGGTCGAGACGACGACCACTCCCGCCGGCACGATCGTCCGCACGTTGGCGAGGGACGGTTCGGTGCTCAGCGTGACAGGCACGGCTGCAGCGCAGCGGCTGGCGTACGAATACGGGGTCGACGCCGACGGTACCTTCACGAAGGAAATCCGCGTGGGCTCGGGTGGTGAAACGACCGAGTGGGTGAAGACCTATACGGATTTCGCCGGCCGTCCGTTCAAGAAAGTGTATGCCGATGGGGCCACCGAAACGTCTTACTACAACGCCGCGGGACAACTCGCGCGGCAGGTCGATGCCGATGGCGTCACGACCCTCTTCGCGTACGACGCGGAGGGAAATCTTGAGCTTACCGCGATCGATCTCAACGCCAACGGCGTCATCGACGCCGCCGTCGATCGCCTGACGCGGACGCGCCAGAGCGTGGCGACGCGCGGCGGCACCACCGTGCGCCGGGTGACGACGGAATCATGGGAGACGGCCGGCGCGGACTCGCCCGTCACGATCGCCGTGTCGGAGCAATCCTTCGACGGCTTCCACGCTTGGCAGGCGGTCCGGGGCGTGGAGACGCAGGTGTCGACGGTGTTCGACGGCGCCGGCGGCCGCACGGTGACCGAAACTCGGCCCGACGGCTCGAAGCAGATCAGCGTCTTCAGTCAGGACCGGCTGGTTTCCGCGACGGTGCAGACCTCCGGCAACGTCACCGTGAGCGCGATGACTTACGGCTACGATCCGCACGGGCGCCTCCAAACCGTCACGGACGCGCGGACGGGCACGACGACTTACACTTACTTCGGCGACGATCAGATGCAGACGATCACGACGCCGGACCCTGACCCGAATCGCAGCGGAACGGGCTACGACCCGCAGACGACGACGTTCGGCTACGACAGCGCCGGTCAGCAAAGCACCGTCACCGCGCCGGACGGCGGCGTGGTGACGACAACGTACTGGCCGACGGGGCAAGTGAAACGAACGTCAGGCAGCCGCACTTACCCGGTTGAGTACGCTTACGATAGTCAGGGACGGCTCAAGACACTGACGACTTGGCGCAACTATGCCGGCAACAGCGGGACGGCCGTGACGACGTGGAACTATTCACCGACGCGCGGGCTGCTGGCCAACAAACGGCACGCCGACAACACGGGGCCGAATTACACCTACACTCCCGCCGGGCGCCTGCAGACCCGCACCTGGGCGCGCGGCGTGAGCACGACCTACGCCTACAATGCAGCCGGCAACATGACGGGCTGGGATTATTCGGATGCCACGCCCGACGTGACTCTCACGCCCGATCGCACCGGGCGGACGGTCGCGATCACAGACGCCTCCGGCACGCGCAGCCTGACCTATGGCGGCTACGGCCTGCTCGAAGACGAAGATTACACGGGTGGGCCGCTGGTGAACCAGGGCGTGCATCGGCACTTCGATGCACTGGGAAGACTCGACCAACTCGACACATGGACCAATGGAGCGGCGTCCCAGTCGGTCGCGTACGAGTACGACGCGCTCTCGCGACTCCACACGGTGACCGCCGGCACACGCATCGCCACGTATGCTTACGTGCCCAACGCAAATCTGCTCGGCTCAGTGATGCTGGAGCAGGGCGGCGTCAATCGGCTGGTGCGGACTGCGACCTATGACCAGCTCAACCGCTTGGAATCCATGGCCAACACCCCCGCAGTCGGCGTGCCCCAATCGTTCACTTACACGTACGATCCTGCGAACAAGCGCACGCAGGCCGTGCGGCAGAACGCGCAGTACTGGGATTACGGTTACGACAACCTCGGGCAGGTGACTTCTGCGGTGAAGCGGGTGAGTGGCGGCACGGCTTTGCCGGGCTTCAGCCAGGCATTCGCCTTCGACGACATCGGCAACCGGCAGACCGCGACTCGCAACGGGCAGGCCGCGACGTACACGCCCAATAACCTGAACCAATACACGCAACGCACGGTGCCGGGCGTGGTGGAGGCGCTCGGTTCGGCCGACCCCCAGGCGAACGTCACCGTGAACGGCCAGCCCACACAGCGCCTCGACGATGCGTTCTACTATGCGGCGACCCTCGACAACGTGCCTGCCGGCATTTGGGCGGAACTGAGGGTGGCTGGCCTCAAGTCGGGCGCCGGGCCGGCCGGTGCAGATGCCACCCTTGCGACCAACCGTTACTCGTGGCTGCCGCAGACGCCGGAGGTCTTCCAGTACGATGCGGACGGCAATCTGACCGCCGATGGACGCTGGAGCTACACGTGGGATGGCGAGAATCGCCTGATCCGCATCGAAACCAAGCCAGCTCTGGTGCCGCCCTCGGGGCATTTTCCGCTCAGCCAGCGGAGGAGAATCGATTTCAGCTATGACGGCCAGGGCCGGCGGATCCAGAAGGACGTGTCGAACTGGACCGGCACCGGCTGGACGCTCACGCGCTCGACGCGTTTCCTCTACGACGGCTGGAACCTGATCGCGGAATGCAACGCCTTGGCCGCGAACAGCGTCGTCCGGACCTATGAGTGGGGATTGGACCTGAGCGGCTCAATGCAGGGCGCGGGCGGGGTCGGGGGCTTGCTGTTTGCGACCGCCACGACTGCGGGCAGTGCAGCGACCTTGGCCGCGGAGTACGACGGCAACGGCAACGTCGCCGGCTACGTGGATCTCGCCAGCGGCGTCCGCGCCGCGAGCTTCGACTACGGCCCCTTCGGCGAGATCCTGCTGAGCGACGGCTGGGCCAAGGAGCTGCTCCCGTTCGGCTTCTCGACGAAGTATTCCGATGTGGAGGCGGGGTTGGTTTATTACGGCCTAAGATATTACAGTCCGTCGCTGGGGCGGTGGATCAATCGCGATCCGCTCGAGGAGAGCGGTGGAACCGGCTTGTATTTATTAGTCGGCAATTCTCCGACCACCACATTCGATCCGCTCGGACTCGCCAGTTTCGAGGATCTGGTAAAAGATCGGCTGCTTGGAACACCGTTGGGTAAATTCCAGAAGGGACTAACCGCAGGACCATTTCCCGTTCCCTCTCCGGCTGGGCCGATACCTCTTTACGTCTCAGGAAGTGTCGAGGGGAACTTATTCTTGTGCACCTCAAAGCGAACCGGGAAAGTAGAGATTTGGTTCGAGGGCGCGATCAATCTTGAAGGATACGCACGTTGGGGCCGCGATTTTGACGATCGCCCACGCTACCCAGAGCCTAAGGGGCGCGATCGCAATCGGCGTAGCTACGATCGGGACTACACAATGGAGCAGATGAAGAACAAGAACCGAACGGGCCGCTTGAAGGATCCGTTCTTCCGCGACCAAGGACTTCAGTTTGATTTGCTGAACAATAGATGCCGAATTTGCCCGGATGGTTCTACCAAATTCGCCGTGAAGGCATTTGCGCGAACTGCGGTAGGCGCGGGATTCGGGTTTTATGCAAACTTCGAGAAAGAGCTCTATTCCACCGAGGAGTTAGCCGGATTTCAGTGGAATGCGGGACTCGGTCGTGGGATACATGGAGCCGTTGCCGAGATTGGACTGAACGCCCAGCTAGCGAACATCACATTCCAAGTCGGAGACGGAGGACCAAATGAATGAAACGACAATTCCTAACACTAACCTATGTCTCGGCATTACTCTGTGCGACTGGCGTTTTCGCCTACGCCTTGATCCGCGTTCACGGTCGGCTGCCACGACTTGCGGACCCTGTCGTAATCATTACCTGTAACGCCGCGTTTTGGGCATTTATCTGGCACGTTATTACTGTGGGTCATTTCAAGTCAGGCGGAAAAAATATTTCTTTGTCCGGTGAACCGAAGCGATTTATTGTTTATGTATTCGTTCTTCTGTTTGCGGGTGTCGTAGCATCTGTTATTGGTGCCCTAATTCTGATTTCTAAAGTGAAACCCGATTAAGGGTTCATCAATGTGGCAACCTGTTCCGGGCCAATTTCGCGTTGTAGGACGAGACGTGATTAGCGTCGTAGGATTTTCGGGCTTTTAACCACGATATCGTTCTAAAAGTGCCCCCCAAGCCAACGAAAGCACGGTCAGGAGCAGCGTGCCAAAGAATGAGGAATCGTCACTGAGCAGTTTCTCGGCACACGAACCCTCCACGATTGCAGGTGCGAAGCTCGCCTGCGCATTTACCAGTCGTTGAACTCAGCTCTCAAAATACCGTCTGATCTCTGGGCTTTGCTGCATCAGCATGTCCTGCTCGATGATTGGAACGGCTTGCGGGAGACATGGATTAAAGAACTGCCGCAGCTAGAGCACCTGGCGGGAATTTTCTGCTGCCCGATTGAGGTCACCGGGAGTACGGTGCTGCCATCGCCAGTCGCTTTTGGCGAACGAGGCATGCTGATCGCCCCGTTGCAGACACAGGCGGTGCTGATTCTGTCGAAAGAGTCTATCGTGGATGCTCTGCATGGGCGTGACCACCGCTATGCCTTCGATTACACGGTCATGTTAGACACCTGCACCGTCTCTCATCTTGAAGCATGGTTTCGGGGAGTGCGGTTGCCGCCGCTTCAAAGTGAGGTTGCTACGTCCGTCCCGATCTGGAGGACATCAAGAAGATGCACGCCAAGTTCCACCCGCGTGATCGCGGTATGGATGATGACGTGCGACTCTAGGCGATCACGGGTGCGGTGTAATCGCGATAATCGTCAGCACGGGGACGCGCTTTTTGCCGTCCAGCTCATCAGGGCCGTAATGAAAGAACACGCGGTAGGCACCGGGTGTGTTGTTCTGCGCGTATGCCTCCCACACTCGCTCGCCGTTGGCTCCACTCAACGATTGGTATTCGTGGGTGTTGAGGCCCGGATGCTTGAGATTGGTTTCAAGAAGCCCCAGTGTTTTTCGGACCTGCTTAAGCAATCCTTTCTTCGCTGGGGTTTTCTCCAGCTCGGATACCTCGAGGGTGAGTTTGGAGGCCTTCCCCAAATTACTGGCCTACCAGCTCCGCACGGCAAAAAACCTTAAGCTTCCGACCAGGATGTGCCCGCTCTACGGTAACGGGCAGCACCGCAGAAGTGATCGTCGGTCATATTCCGTTTGGTTGAATTCTCTTGTGCCACCGCAGATGGGATATACGGTGTAGATACGATGAAATCCTCCTCGACGACGCCAAAATCCCCGCGCTCCCGCTCCGTAGCGGTGAGCCGTCCGCCAATGGGCAAGGTGTTCAAGTCCGGCAATTCTGCCGCGCTGCGCTTGCCTGCGGGGTTGCAGGTGCCCGTCGGAAAGACTTTCACGCTCACGCCAACGGCCTCCGGCTTTGTCGCGAGCGACCCGGTCGATTTGGCGAAGCGCCGGAAGGCGCTGGCAGCGCTCTTCGGGTCCGCTTCGGATTTTCCCCTTCGCGAATCCTGAGCGCTGGTCCTCGTGATCTATCTTCCCGACACCAACGTTTTCTCCCGTTTTCTGCGGGGCGGAGAAGCAGATCTGGCGCTGCGAGACCGATTGCTCACAGAGCTGCCATTCTGCCGAGTCTCCGCGATTGTGCTGAGCGAACTCGAGTATGGGGCGGCCAAATCGGGAAACCCGAAGCATCGACAGCGCGTGGCCCAACTGCGCGCGATCTTTCCCGATGTCGCCTCTTTTGACGCGGACGCCGCGGCGTTCGCCGGCAACGTTCGCGCCTACTTGGCGACCCTCAAGCCCAATGCTCAGCCAATCGGTCCCTACGATGGGCTGCTTGCCGGCCAGGCGCTCGCCCTCGGCGCTTGTGTGGTTACCGGTAATCTCGGCGAGTTCGGCCGCGTGCCCGGCCTGATCGTGGAGAATTGGTAGCGGTCCGACAGCACTGACGCGCGGCGATGCAAATCGAAGCCAAGTATGCGTTGCCGGCGTTCGGGCCTGAACCCGAAAACTCGCAGTTCCCGGGTTCCCGCACTGCAATATCTGGCCTAAGATATTTCAGCCCGAACACAGGACGCTGGCTAAATAGAGACCCGATCGAGGAGGAAGGTAGTTCGAATCTTTACGGTGTTGTGGCCAACGATTCGATCAGCAATGTCGATGTGCTCGGGCTGGCAGGTTACTTTTTCGATGGCACTGGCAACAGTCGCAAGAGCGGCACCAATGTGCTCATACTGCACGATGCTTATTCTGGTTTAGCGTATTATTATCGCGGAGTCGGCAGCAGTTTTGGCACACGCGCTGTTGGTGGTTTGACCGGCGCCGGCGGGCACAACCGTTTGGAGGCGGCCTACCGCGACTTCATCCAAGCAGTCGATTCGGGAGACCGCTACGTTGACATTGTTGGCTTCAGTCGGGGCGCAGCACTGGCGCGTGAGTTCGCCAATCTGCTCAACGAGCGCGGTTATGATCCCGCTTACGGCGGCAACTTGAAGCATAAGCTGCGGGCCGGCACGAACAAGCCGCCGGGGGAATGCGAATTCGTCATCCGTTTCGTCGGGTTGTTCGACACCGTCGGTTCGTTCGGCGTGCCCGGTAACGACATCAACATCGGGATCCGCATGAATCTGCCCGGCACCGTGGGCAACGCCGCCCAAGCTACCGCCCAAAATGAGCGGCGCTTCCTTTTTCCGCTGACTCGACTTGGCGACCGGAATGGTTTTGATGAGCAGAGATTCCCCGGGGACCATTCGGATATTGGACGCGGTCACGGCAAGGATACCAATGATCTCAGCCGCGCACCGCTGGAATATATCTGGAATCAGGGCCGGGCTGCAGGAGTGCCGTTCGGGCCGCTGCCGGACTATACGCCGACCGGCAACACCACACCGCACGATCTCAGTCGTAAGTTCCCACACAACCTCTTCCCCAAGCGTCCTCGCTAACCTCCCATGAAAATCGCCACGCTTGCCACCTTGGTGCTCGGTCTGGGATTGTCCGGCTGCCAGATGATCGCTCGCGAATACTATTATCGGATACTTGTCGTAAATCTCAGTGAAGAGCGAATCACCGAGACTAAAGTTCTCGACAGCACCGATGAGTATAACTACGGCGGGGGCATTGTTATTCCGTCGAGCGCAAAGATCAACGGAGGTCCGGTGTCCTCGCGTCCGAACGACGTGTTCACAGTGCGCTGGAAGGACGCGCAAGAACAGGCGCACGAGCAGAAGTTTGATCTTCGTCAGCGGGTGAAGCGCAACTTCAAGGGTGAAATCGTCTTCGTCTATGGAGCGGACAAGGCCTTCAAAGTCGAAGTGGTGAACCCGCCCGAGCGCTACCCGATTCCGCCGCAACGGCCGCAATGACCAGGCGGCAAACGTCGCGCCAGCGCCGAGTCGCTGTCACCCGTCTGCATCCTCCCCCCACTTGCGCTCCGTCCGGTGGAGTCGGTTAAGAGCGGCAACCAATAGCGGGTGAGATGCCAGGCTATGATTAGCGCCGTAGGATTTCGGGCATTTTCCCACGCTTTGATCGGCCCGCTGGTGTCGTAGCCTGTCGACTCGCTGCGACGATTCCGGCCGTGCGTGCGCGAGGCGGCCAGATGGACCGCGGGTCCGAGGCCGCAAGATTCCCTGAGGGAAACAAGCCAGTGGAGTCCTCGACCACCAAATCGAACATCATCTGTAATGCGGCAACCAGTCGCGGGCAGCGGTAAGCGTCCGGTCGGCGTCCTCCTAGGCGTGGATGATTGAGCGCGGTAAAGTGGCGGGATGGGAACGATTGTGGCGGAGGTGATAGATGCGGAACGCGATTCGCGCGGGCGGCGTCGGATGTCGGTGGCGCAGCGCGCCGACTACGTGCGGGCGTATCGCGAGAGCGGCTTGAACCAGATGGCGTTCGCGAAGCGCGAGGGGCTGCTGCTCGACGTTTGCGCACTGGGCGGCTGTCGATGAGAGCGGCAACGCAAACGCCCAGCTGCGCAGTGGGTGCGCGCGATGTAATGGCGCAGGTGCAGCGTTGTCGGCAACAGAAACCGGCGCCGCCAGCCCTTAGCGGCGGCTTGTCCACGGCGTGGTCAGTGCGGCGACGATGCGGAAGCCCGCCGTGCTGGTGCGGGCGTTGCGGAGCCACCGCGATGCTCGCCTTCCCTGCGGCGTGACCGCGCAGGTGCTCAGGACATGCGCAAGCAGTTTAACGGTCTGCGGACGCGCAGCGTCGGGTGGGAGCAACTCGAGGAGATCCGCGGCAGCGGCGCGGTCTTCGCTTCATCAACCAGTCGCGCACTCGACTGAAGATGCTCATGGGAAGCACCGGCGCAGGCGTTGGCGAAGCGATCAGATAAAACAGGACGCCGTGGCTGACGCAGCGGAAGTGCGCTGAGGAGTCCCCTGAAGCCGCACTGAGTGCTGTTGCTGGAATGAGTGTGGAGCTTACAGGTTCGCCAGCAGCGTATGAGCGCTGAGCGAAAATAATATACCGCGCGCGGAACTTGGTGCGCCCTGCTCTTATCGCGCCGACGTGAGTGTGTCAGCGATCAACCCCGAAGAAATCCAGTTCCTGCGCGAGGAGAACCGGTGTTGAAAAGCAGATCGAGGGCCAGGCGCGCCGCTTCTGGTGCGGGCAAGACAGCAGCTCGATCTGGCGCGCTGCCGGTGCCGGTCGAGTTGAAAAGCTCACGGTCAGTGTAGCGAGGCGCCTGACCAGACGATCACCTGCGAGCGCCAGTGCGCTCGTGGAAAAGCGCCTCGTCGCGGAAACCTTCGCGAAGGTGCTGGTGAAGGAGACGATCGAGATCGTGCCGGAGCCGGTGCGCGCGGAGCCCGAGACATGATACTGAGCGCATTGGATGAGAGCGGACCTTCAGGCCGATGGGAAAGCTGCCGCAGTTTTCAAACGTGGATCAGCCGAAGGTTTAGCGCAAACGCGACGACCGCGGAGAAACTCCCGGTGATCGCGCCCGCTCCCCGGCGTCCTGCAGGGCGGCTAGCGTCGCGGGGCTAAGAGCGCCCTGATCTGCGCCCAGCAAATACGTCGATCACGCACCGCTGTATCGCTTGGAGCAGATGTCGCGCGCCAAAGCGCGTCGATTCGCGACAGACGATGGCCGATTGGACGCGATCACCGCAGTGGCTGGAGCCGAGCTCATCGGCGGATAAAACCAGTTGTCGCGGTGGTTTACGTCCAGCCGACGAGACCCCGGTGCGATGCAACGACCCGGATGAAAACGCGGAGGGACAACCTGCGTTGGCTGTGGGTGATCAGCGCCCCGGCGGTAGATGTCGTCTTCGATTGGCGGCTGTCGCGCCGGACACGGCGAACTCACGTCCCTACTCGGCGACCAACAGCGACTGCCGAAGTCCGATGCGTCAGGCATCCGTTTGCTGAATGGCAGCGCGAATATGTCGTGGCTGGGTTGTTAGAGCACGCGCAAAAACAAATCAGATGTTGCCGAATCGCCGAAGGCGGCAGAACCCTGGAGCGTTACGCTTGATCGGCGAACTTTACCTGCGTGAACGCGAATGGGACGCCGCGAATGTTGGCACGGCGCGGCCGCGCGCGCCAGCGAGCACCTTCGCTCTTCGACTCCCTGCGCGTTGGCTGCGTTGGACCGCGATCGGCCTGCGTCGCCATCTGCCGCGCTCGCTCACCGGCAAGGCCTGCACGTATCTGCTCGATAACTGGGAACTGCTCACCGCGCATCTGCGCCACAGCGAGAGTCGCTTTCCGCCAATAACCTTCAATGAAACGCCATCCGCCCTCGGCCATCGGAAAGAAGAACTGGCCTTCTCATCGGCCATCCCTGGGACGCCGGTCGCGCCTGCCATCTACTGATCGTCGGGCCCCGCAGCGCCACGGAAAGATCCGCTCGCTTGCACCCCGCGACGTGCTCACGCGCCTGTGGTCGCAGATGACCAACCAAGACGATATCGCAGCTCTCACTCCCGCTCGTTGGTCTGCCTCGTAATGGTGGCTACTACGAGAACGACTCGTAGGCAGTAGTCATCATCCTCAATGAGCCCCCAGTCGACGGCGCTACGATGAGTCGTCAATGAAGAAGCCCGCTGACTGGATGATGCGGGCAGCGTGCCGGGCGATCACCGAAAAGGCATTCCGTCGAGCTTCTCGCGGCAGAGGTGACGCATTGCACGTGCTGCTTACCGTCCGAACGCGGCAACAAGAACTCCCACCCCTAAACCTGCTGTCCTTGGCAACCTGAATTCCTCCGCATCAGCCAAGGAGCAGAGTTCACCTCGAAGCAAGTAAAGCCACGCGACTCAAACCGGCTATAGTGCGAAGTGTCACGGCCGGGGCGAATGCCACCAGGCGCGCCGGAGTGAAATGCCACCACCTTTGAGCGGGGTAGTTTACGCCGAAGGCGAAGTTGTGCTTCGCCGGAGGGGTAATGAACCGCATCAAAGTGAACCTCCAACAGTCGATAATAGTGCTGGCCGAGCGCGGCTGGTCGAAGCGTCGGATCGCCCGAGAGCTGAAGGTGGACCGTCGACCAGATCGCGGCGGGCGGCAAGCGTTGCGCCATCGAATCCCGCTTCCCAGCCTGTACCGGCGGGGCCGCTGGCTGGAGACGACGCTGGGGGGTGAGCCAATGCCGCCACGAACCCGCGGCCGGCTCCGAGTCAAACAATGCCGCCGCAACCCGGCGTCGGCTCGCAAGCCAGCCGGCGAGTTCGGTGTTGCAGGAGGCGTCCAACCGGAGGCAGGTGAGGGCGGCTGACGGCGAAGTAATTCATCAGGACCCCAGGAGCAGTTCCGCTTCGCCGCCAGCGCGCGTCTTCGGGTTGTCTGTCCGGCGGCTGCGGCCGACGGTCGAGCCGCCGCAACTGGCGGATGGAGTGCGAGCCGGGCGCGGAGAATGCAGTCGACGCCTGGCGGGCGCGGCGCGGTAAGTCCGGGCGTCGCTCGCTGACCGCATCTGTTCCGGAGCGGTGCTCTCGCACTCGCTAAAGGCTACAGCGTTGGTTCATACAGGACACCGAGACGGTGATCCGTTGGGTTTGAAAACGCCTTCCGCGCCATCGGCGGCGTCAAGGGACGATCGTGCCGGATAATGATGAAAATGGTCGCATGATCGAGTCGACCTGGTTTGATCCGGAACCCAACCGGAAGCAGTGGAGTTTTTGCGCGCATTACGGCACGGCGTTGCTGCGACGGGCGGCCGGCAGCCTGGCGCCGGGCGGGCGCGGTCGCGCCGGCGTCAAACATGTCTGAACAGCGCGCTCAAGGGTCGTGGAGTTTGAGAGTCTCGCCGCGCAGTAACGCCGCCTCACTGACTGGGAGCGGCAATGAGAATGCCTGACACGCTGGCATCCGTCAATTGATCCGCCAACAGGTCGATCGCCACCCCGGCTGAGCGCTGGCGCGGCGCTGGAAAAGCTCGGCAAGCTGGCGAGCCCGTTCCGTGTTTCTCGAGGAGGCGAAGCGCATGGCCGCATCGCGACGGCGACGTGGCGGTTCCCGCCGGAACTGCATTGCCCGCGCCGCCGGAGGCGGTTTGGCCGCGAGGCGTGGGCGCATGGGAGGCGCGTTCGAAGAGTAACGTGTGCATGGAGCTACCGATTCACCGCAGGCAGCGAGCGGCGTTTGGATCGTTATGACGGCGGCGGCGGGGTGTCCGCGCAGCTGTAAACGTCGCCGTCGAGCGGCGCTGGCATCTGTTGGAACGTTGTCGGTTGATCGGCCCGCAACACCGCGCGTGGGCCGAGGGCACCGTAATCGCGGTCCACCGGACGCATTATGCAGGGATTGCTGGCGCTGGCGCCCCGTGGCGGGTTTGAACCTACCGGTCGCGCCGCCGCATTCCCGGCGCTGGCGTTTGCGCGCGAGGTGCGTGAACTCGCACCAACCTGACGAGCACGTCGTGCAGATCGACTTCCTGCAATCCTGACCGCCATCCGCGACCTGCGGCATTACCACAGACGAACCATGAACCAGTTCCACCGGTCCAGATGACCTCCGGCCGCGCGAGACGCTGTCCGTGTGGCCGCGCGCAGAAGCCGCCGCCAATCGATTCCTAAACCGAAGAGTTTTTTGACCCTCGTGCTCGCGGACGAAGTCAACGCGCCAGCAGCGCAACCAGCGTCGGGTGAAGCTCGCCGACTTCAACCGGCTCAAGCCGCTTCCGATTAAGTTTGATTGAGGTCAACCGATTCCCGCAGCAAGCAGACACCACGAATCCCGGCAGCCGGGCACTTTATCCGCGCTGAAACCACGTTGGCTCATCGACCGCCCGGGCGTCGGCAAAAGTCACTTGGCCCAGTGATCGGCTACGAGGCGATCCGCCAGCGTTTAGGTTTCGCGCGTCGGTGTTATCGCTCGATCTTTCAAACCAGCGATCCTCGCCGACGCTCGGGCAGCGCGATCGCGTCCTGCGGCTACATCAAACCTGATCTGCTCATCATCGACGACATGGGCCTGCGCGCGAGCCAGCGTCCGGCGAGTATCTGCGCCTGAAGTCATCATGCGCCGCTATGAAACGCGCTCCACGATCATGACCAGCAACCGACCGCTCGAAGACTGGGGCAGTTGCTCCAGACGCCCACCGCCGATGCCGTCCTCGACCGCTTCCTGCATCACGCCGTCATCGCCATCACCGGCGAGAGTTACCGCTTTTCGACGGTTCGCCGCCGGCAAAGTGAAGTCCAAGTGACAACCCAACCCCTCTCACCCCGCGCTCTCCCCAAGGAGAGCGAGCCCCTCCCGCGAACCGTCCCGGTTCGCTCCGCCAGCTCGCGTGCGAGCGCTTTAACCTTGTCCCACCTCACCGATCCTTCATGAGCAATCCACTCGCTTAGGGGTGGTGGCGTTTAACCCCGGCGCGCGTGGCGGCATTTAACCCCGGCGGTGACAGCGAAGCTTCGCTTTGCACCGTTGTGGGTCAAGATGAACTGTTCGATCATGCCTGTCTGTCGCGAAAATCGTGCCACGCGGATTTGATCTTTAGATATGTCTCAAGCAGGACGGCCACGGCAACTAAGTAGGCCAAGGCCAACTTGGTGCGGTATCTTGTCCTAAAGATGTATTCGCCCAGGATAATAGAGTATCGCTTCTCCTGTCGCCGAGAAACTCGAAGTTGATACAGAGCGACGCCGAAATCGCGTTTCGCTGGCTTTTGGCGTGCATCGCCTCCAACTTGAGCGACATCATCAGCAAGCAGCAGAGGAATGCGCGGGTCATTGTTGATCTGCACGTGCTGTGCTGGTGGATTCCTTGTATGCGCATTGCCAAGAAACCGAACCAAGCGGCACGATGCGTCCTAACGGACCGTCATGCATCCTGCTCCCTCCCTTCAGTCGCGCCTTCTGGTCTGGCATCTTGCCTAGGTCAACAGCTTCAATTCTCTCCTCACGAGGGCGCCGATGAGTGCCAGGAGCACGCAGTCGCGCAGCAACGAAACGCCGAGCGAGGCAGGCGTCTCGCTCCCGAAGCAGCCGCACGAAATGTCGACCCCACGCGCGAGCGCGATAGCTAGAGCGGCCGTGAATACGAGAAGCATAGCTCCCATCAGGCAAAGCGCGCTCAATCGCGTCCGCGAGAACAGAACCGCTACGCCGCACACGAATTCTAGCGCAGGGAGGTAGAGTGCCAATACCGTGGCGAGTGGATAGGATACGATACGGTACCCGGTGATCGCCTTCGCGAATGCTGCCGGACTTCCTAGCTTGGTCGCCGCGGCAGAAACGAATAGAAGCCCCAAACTGACGCTCAGCCCCCGCCAGAGCAGATTCTTCACGAGCGCTCCTTCCAGGCTTTCCAGCCGTTGCGCAGCACGAAGACGTCTTTCAGTTGCAGCTCGCGCCGTAACCGCGCCGTAACCTCCGCACTGTTGCCACACTCCGCGGAGTCGCAATAGATTACGACTTTCGTGCCGGGCGACCACGCCGCGAGAAACGCGGGCAGGCCCCGGCTCCAGTCCGCTTCGTTGAGCGAAATGGCCCCTGGGATATGATCGGCTTGAAACGCCGTTTCAGCCCTCGCATCCACCCAAAGGACCTTCGGCCACTTCGACACCTCCGGCAAATCGACCAGCGCGTTCGCTTGCGCCGCCCAGACCAGCTCGCTGCGGTGAAAATACAGCGACCCCAAGCTGATCAATGCTGCGACGGCGGCCGCCCAGAGCCATTGCCGAAGGATCCGCTTCATGGCTAGCGAACCAGGACGAACGTGCCGAAGCGGTACTTGATCCCGTCGCTCAGCAGCACCACCCACTTCACCTGCGCGGTCATTTCCCGCTCGGTCGTTTTGGGCCGAAGGCTGAGGCGGAAGGTACCGTCCTCCTTCTTGTCCGCAGGATCGATGGCGATCTCGGGAGGTGCGGATTCGACTTCCACTCGCATAACCGCGCGTTTGCCCGCGGGAGAAATATCGAGCAGCTGCGGGGTATTCGGCGTCTCCTTCGCCCACTGGAAGAGACGCTTTGACGTTTTGACGGGTTCCTGGATTTCGACCCGCAGCGTCAGGAAAATGGGGCCTGTGTGATTAGGCTCGGGCGTGACGATCACCTGCTTTTCGTGGACTCCGAGGCGATCACCCAAGGTGAATTTGAGCCGAATCGCGCCGCTTTCGTCCGGTGCATACACGCGCTTGTCCACCGTCGCCACGGTGCAGTCGCACGTCGCGCTTACCTGCGCCAACCGGACCGTTTCCGGTCCCGTGTTTGTGAACTTGAAGAGACCCTCCGCTTCCGGAGTGCCGGCTGCCACCGAGACCTCAATGCGGCTGGCTTCCCACTTCAATTCTCCATGCGCGATGGAAAATGCGCCCCCCAGGACGCACCCCGCCGCGAGACAAATTTGCCACCTGCGCATGCCGAAGACAGTTGCGTTTTGCGGGAGGAATTCAAGCCGGCGCACCGGGCTTTCCGCCGAATGGCAGGTCAACGGTCGAGTCCGTCACCGTGAAACGCCACGTCCCAAAGTAGAGGTGGCGCATTGCACATGCTGCTTTACATTTCCCGCGCTTACTTTTTGCGCTTCTGCACGAGCCCGAGCTCTTTCTTGATGTTCTGCACGCTGGGCAGAGAAATATTCAGCGCCTGGGCGATTTCCGCGCCGGTTTTCTCCTGACCGACCATCGCCTTCACCTTGGCCTTGGTTTCCGGCGTGAGCTTACAAGCGCGGCGAAATGCCGCATTTGCCGGCTCGGCCGGCCAATGTTCCGGCCTGCCCCGAAGTTTGCTATCGAAAGCGGGGCTGGGCGGGTTGGGGAGATTTCCTGGGCACTGGAAACAAAGCGGTATTTGACCGTGAGTTTTTGCCCTTTGCTGAGGCGCGACAATTCGCGCGGGCACTAAGGCTGCCCAATCTCCTCGCTTGGCGGGCATGGGCCAGGTCGGCAGCTCGGCCCCGAAACATTCCGTCGAATCCGGAGAAAGCTTATCCGAAGCAGTGGCGTAACTGGAGGGACTGGCTCGGCTGACAGTTTCCCGGTGCTCCCATCTTGGGACGTGCCCGCTACCGCTCGCGCTCCTCCGTCACACGGTCGTCCCGGCGGACGACGGTCTCGCCGCATTGCGCTCGCTCGAGAAGCGCCACAAGGAACAACAGCAGCTGCCGGCTGCGTGACACGGATTGCCCGCAATATCCCAATCTGTGCGCCCGGCGCTTGCGACTCCGCAGTCGTTTTCCTGCGAAACCGGGGCGTTGGGGGCGGTTCCGTGGACGACCCCGGGGGGGCCGGCTCCAAGCGACCCGCAGTCGCCGCTAGGCCGGGTTTCGTTCGGCTTCAGGCGTGATAAGCCAAAAACGCTTGGCGTCTTCCTCCCGAACAAGATCCAGGTAATTAGACCACATAACCATTTCACTATTGCCGGCTTGCAAGGCTGCGTCTGCGACCGACCGTGTCTTGCCAACTAGCATTGAGGCATACGTGTGCCGAAGGACGTCGTAGCCGAGCGCATGGCGGCGGCGGAAGGCTATGATGGTCTTTCGGAAGTTGCGCGGGATGATTGGCCACTTCTCGAGTGGGTATTTCTGCAACCACGCGGTGACGTTGGGCTGCAGTTTCACCACCCGCGGCTTCTTGGTTTTCGTTTTCGGGCCGTGTAGCCGGATCTCCCCGCGCGAAACATCCACTTGCTCTGGATTGAGCCGGGTTATCTCGCTGTCGCGGTAACTCGGTCGGATTCCGCAGAAAAGCGTTAACACCAAATACGGGACCAAGCGGCCGTCCGCGAAATTCTCCGCGTCGAGCATCACCTCGCGCGCCTTTTCGGGCGTCAAAATCATCGGCGTAGCGCGGCGGTGTTCTCGCTTGGAGTATTTCCGAATGGCGACAGCCGGGTTGGTGTCGATCCATCCTTCTTGCACGCAAAAATTGAAAAACCGAGTCAGGTAACCCCGACGGTTGCTCCAGGTCTTGTTACTGTAGTTGGATGAGCCGTCCTTGGCGCGCGACGTCTCGATCAAGTATTCATGCAGCTGGGAGGTCGTGATTCGCGTGAGCCGAGTCGCGGAAGCGAAGTGACGCTCGAATTTTTGCATCGCGATGCGAACCGAGGTCGCCTGCCACTCACTAAGTGTTCCCGTTTCCCGGCGGCGCTCCACGTCCGCGGCGTAGCTATCCAGCGCGTCTCCCAAGGTGAAGCCGTTCGCATCCGGTTTGTAAGTGTCCAGAAAGCGGTCGCAGACATCGGCCAAATTCGCGTCGGCATACTTCTCCTTCAGGCGAGTGAACGTGCTCGCGAACCGACGCACGTCCTGGACCGGAAGTTCGGGTGCTGCGGCTCGGTAATAATCGACCACCTCGTGCAGGCTGACCCCCGGGAATTCGCGCTCGAGTTGCGCAAGCACGACCTCGGCCTGCCGAACAAGATCTGCGGAAAGTCGAGTGAGGACCGTTGCCTGCACAACGGCAGCGCCGCCGAACAGCTCGCTGTTTTTCTGCTCCTGAAAACTGAGCGCTTCGGTGCGGTCGGAGAACTCCTTCCTGATCTGCTTCCCTCCGACCGATCCGCGAACAATCCAGTAAGGAACACCGGACGGACGACGTTTTGCGACGACGACGAAACCTTTGCTTTTGTTGGCCATTTTAGCGGGTATCTAGCGGGTGAGAGACATCGCTAAACGGCAACTTTTATAATTACTTTAGAGCAAAGATTTAAAAATGGTGGAGGTGAGGGGAGTTGAACCCCTGTGCCCCGGGCCTTCGCGCGCCGCATCTACCGGTGTAGGCTCAGATTTGAATCTCGCCTCGGGCGCGCGTTGAGCCGCGCTCGTCCCTCAGCCAGCCGTGGGTCGAAGATACGGCGGGTCCGTCACGACGGCCAAACCCGCTATTCCTGCTGTCGACGTTCCTATCCCTTAGCAGGAGTCAGAGTAGGAACGAGGCGGCCATTAGGCCGCCAGGGGCATTTCTTCGTAGGTGCCGTTTGTTTTTTTCGAGAGGAGATTTGCGAGCGACCCTCGACGCTCGACCGGCAGCTGCGCACTCCAACCAAGGGTCGAATCCGGAACACCCCCAAAAAGGAAAGTGAAGAGTCGCAAGTGCCAGCAGCCCGGAGGGGCCTGGGACGAGTGACGGGACGACCGGCGTTTTGGTGCGCCGTCAAAGAACAGGACCGACTACCCAATCGAACGCCAGGCGAAACGCAAGCGGCAGCTCGAGCCGGCCCGCCAAAGGCGTCGCCGGTGCCTCCTTTTTCTGAAAGATGCGTGGCACTGCCTCCGTTTCGCGCCTTGGCCGGGAATGCATCGTGCAACAATTCCCCCGGCCCAACCCTCCCAACCCACCATGAAAAAGAACCCACGCCCCGCGAAAAAATCCGCCGGCCCGGCCGCCGCCGCGCCGGTCGTCGCCACTGCGACCGCCGACCCCGATTTCCCGAACGAAGCCCAGTATAAGGAATGCGGCGAACCGCCGCACGGCTACAGCCTGTGCTCCACCCACACCCTGCATGTCACCATGGCCGGCTGGGAAAACATCGTGTGGCAATGCTTCGCGCCGCAACAGAACCTCCGCCCCGTCTCGCGCCGCCATGTCTGGCAGGTCGGCACCGTCCCCAATGCCGGCAAATACGATCTGCACGACCTCGGCGCCCAGCACCGCGTGAAATTCCTCTGGTTGCGCGTCTGCTGCGCCGACGCCAACGCGCGCATCGTCGAGACGAGCGCCGCCGGTCCGGCCACGCCGAAGCAGGCCAACGGATTCTATCTCATCCGCCCGTCCAATCCGCATCCGAATCCGCGGACCGGCCTGATCGAGTTCGATCACCTCTACCAACTGGAGTTCGCCGCCGCCGAGTGCCGCCTGGAGCTGTTCTACGATCTCTACCCACCGGGCCTCAAAGCCCAGCTCGAGGACGGCGGCCCGCCGCCGAATCCGCCGGTCAGCATGGAGAACTAATCTCCGCGCGGCGCGTGCCAGAGCCGGATCGAGCCGTCCTCGAGATAACCGGCGAGATGCTGCCCGTCGCGACTGATCGCGATGCGCACGAGCGTGCCGGCCGGTTCCTGATTCGAGCCGGCCCGCAATTCCACGAGCTCCTGCGCGCGCTCCAAGTCGACCACATGGAGCGCGCCGTCGCGCCCGCCGAGCAACAGACGCAGCTCGCGCGGGTGAAACACGACGCCCTGCAACACGCCGCTGCTCGTGAGCAACGCCCGCGCCGGCGCCTGCCCGCGCACATCCTGCCACTCGGCCACGCCGGATTCCTCCACCAGAGCCAGCAGCTTCCCATCCGGTGAAAACGCGCCGTTCACCGCGGCGTTCGCCGGACGCCATTCGCGCACCAGTTCGCCGCTCTCCGCCGACCACAACCGCGTGACGCCGTCGCGTCCGCCGGTGGCGACGAGCTCGCCCGCCGGCGAAATCGCCACCCACCACGGGTAACCGTGCCGGGCGGAGAAAGTGCGCGCGGCCATCGGGTTGTCGAGCGAGCCGAGCGCGAGCCGCGCTTCCTTGTCCACCGCCGCGAAGCGCCGGCCGTCGGTGGAAATCGCCGCAGCGATCGGCACGAACGGCAACGCCACGCTCCGTCGCGGCGTGCTGCCGTCCGCGGCCACCGGTTCCAATTCCAGCGTGCCGCGCCGCGTAACCATCCAACAGAATTTCCCGTCGGCGGAGAAAGCCAGCGGCACGACCACCTCGTCGATCGCGCGATCGCCTCCGCTGCCGTCCAGGGCGATCAAGCGCGCGCGCCCGCCCGGCGCGGTCGCGGCCAGCCAGCGACCGTCGGGCGAGAGACAGAGTGCGCGACCGCCGCCGGCCGGTGCCGCGAAGCCCGCCAACACGCGGCCCGGTCGGCCGGGTTGATCCGACCACCAACGGACGTCCCCGCCGCTGCCCGTGGTGAGCAGCGTGTGGCTCGTCGGATGGAACGCCGCGCTGCGCACGTCGCTCTCGTGCCCGCGCCGGGTTGCGATGATTTCGCCCGTGCGGGCATCGATCAGGCACACGCTCGAGCGGCGCCCGCCGACCGCCAGCCGGCCCGCGCCGTCGAGTGCCAGCGCCTCCGGTTGCGCGAAGGGCATGCGAAACTCCCACTCGGGGGCGCTCCCCTCCGGCGCGTCGACCGCGAACGCGGAGACCGTCCGGCTGTTGCCCAGCGCCAGAAACAACTGTGCGCCGTCCGGCGAGAGCGCCAGGGCCAGCGGCCGATCCGCGAGCGGCCGTTTCCATCGCACGTGCAAATCCGGCAACGACAGCACCAGCACATGCCAGCGCGCCTCGCTCGCGCGACCGCTCAGCAGCGCCAAAGCGCAATGCCGGCCGTCCGCCGTCAGCGTCGCGCCGTAGAAATCCCCGCCGTTGGCTTCGTCCGTGAGCGGCACCGCGCCCTCCCACGCGACTTTGCCCGTTGCGAAGTCCCAACAGCGCAGGACGTGCGGCCGCTGTTGCGGACGCTGGACCAGCGCGAGCGCGCAGGCGCCGTCGATCCAACCGATCGGCCAATGCGTCCCCGTGCTCGGGGCGGATTCCATCCGTCCATCGCTCACGCGCCAGCGGCTCAGTCGCGAATGGTCGTCGATGCCGAGCGCCCACTGTTCGTCGGCGGAGAAGCCGCTGAACAGCTGGACTCCGGCGATCTTCTTCTGCTCCTCGCCGGTGCGGCCGTCCCACAGCAGCAGGCTCGGTTCCCGCGTGCTCACGCCCCACCACCGACCGCGGGGCGAGCTGCGCGCCGTCAGGCCCGCCGCGCCGCTGCGGCGGAGCAACCGCGCCTCGTCGCCGAGCGCGTCGTGGTCGAGCGCGTGCCATTCGAAGCCGCGCAGATCCGGTTCGGCGTTTTGCGGGCGGCTCGTGGCAAGGAAACGCCGCGCCTGGCCGTAGTAATCCTGCTCCAACGCGCGCTGGGCGCGGGCGAGCGTGGCGGCGTAGACCGTGCGACGGGCGAGCGCATCGCGCTCGGCCTCGGCCGCGGCGCGGCGCATCGTCTCCACGTTGGCGCGCCGCCGCTCGACCCACGCGCCGGTGCCGGCGAAGACCGCGATGACGGCCAGCGCGGCGGCGACGCGCAGCGCACGGGAGAGGC
The DNA here is from genome assembly GCA_019634575.1 of Candidatus Didemnitutus sp. Lineage (NCBI taxonomy): Bacteria > Pseudomonadati > Verrucomicrobiota > Opitutia > Opitutales > Opitutaceae > Candidatus Didemnitutus > Candidatus Didemnitutus sp. The sequence continues at coordinate 2,523,981 of JAHCAY010000001.1, read as the reverse complement.
GACGCTCGGCGCGCCGGAGGCGGCGCACGGATTTGCCGGCCTGCAACAGGAGCAGCTCGTCGAGCAGCGCGCCCGCATCGGCGAAACGGCGGCGCACGTCGCCTTCGCAGGCGCGGAGCAGCACTTCGTTGAGTTCGAGAAATTCGCGGCGGTCCGGCCATTCGCCGAGCTCGGCCGGCAGGCGCGGAAAATCGTTCCGGTCGAGGCCGGTCGCGAGTTCGTAGAGGAGTTTGCCGAGGCTGTAGACATCGGCCGCCGGCGCGCCGGGACCCTCGGGCGGCACGAAGCCTTCCGTGCCGACGAAGGTGATCTGCTCCGTGCTCGCGGCGGTGACGAGTCCGACGTCGGCCAGTTTCGGCACGCCGCCGACGAAGATCACGTTCGACGGTTTCACGTCGCGGTGCACGAGGCCGGCGGCGTGCAGGCTCGCGAGGGCGCGGGCGAGCGCGACGCCGAGACCGACGACCTCGGCGGCGGGCAGGCGGCCGCGTTGGGCGAAGACTTCGCGCAGCGTCAGCGGACGGTAGCGGGCGGGGTCGACGGCGCGGCCCTGCTCCGTGTCGTCCGCGAGTTCCATGACGTAGTAGAACATCCCGGCGGCGTCATCGCGCCCGGCGTGGAGCAGCGCGAGTTGCGACGGCTCGCGCAGCGACACGGCGGCGAAGCGCGTGATGCCCTCGAACTCGCGCGCGAACGGCCGGAGGTCGGGAAAGCGGTCGCGCCACACGATCTTCACCGCCCGAAACGCGCCGGTGATGCCGCGCGCCAGCCAGACGTCGCCGTAGCTCCCGCCGCCGATGAGCCGGATCAGCTCGTAGTCGGGAATGCGCGGCGTGGGCGGGGCAGCGGGGGACATTGCCGGATGCGCTTCTGTCGGGTTGCGCGAGCGGAGTCCATCCCGGGCTGCGTCAGCGGAGGATGCCGCGCTCAGGCGAGGCGCGCCTTCAGGGTCTCGACCTCGCTTTTCAGCTGCTTGGTGAGGCGGTGGCTGATGAGGTAGACGGCTGCGACGTTCACGCTGAGTTCGCGCGCGACTTTCAGCACGGGCCAGTCCTGCCGCTTGTAGAGATCGAAAATCTGGAAGTGCTTCGCCGGCACGCGGCGCGCGAGCCGCGCCAGCGCGGCGTCGAAGACGTGGCGTTGCCATTCCTCGTCCCACGCGCGCTGCACGTCGGCGCCGTCGGGCACGCGCTCGATGGTGGCGGTGCGGTCGGACTCGTCGAAGAGCGCTGGGCCGGACTGACGTTCGTGCGGCTTGCGGGCGCGGAATTTGTCCGTGATGCGCCAGCGAGTGAGGTTGAGCAGCCAGCCGCGGAACGAGCCGCGCGAGGGATCGGCCTCGAATTCGTGCACGGTCTCGGCGACGCGCTTGAAGACGTCCTGCGCGACCTCCTCGGCGTCGGCGTGCGAGAGGCCGGCGCGCCGGGCGAAGCCGAAGACGAACTGGTAGTAGAGGCGGTAGAATTCGGTCCAACTCGCCTCGTCGTGCCAGTCGCGCAGGCGGAACAGCAGGGTCGGGCGCGTGCGCAGCGTGGACGGCGGATTCGATTCGGGCTCCATGGGACGGTGGCGGAAGTTAGTCATAGTAACGCTTCCGCTCACGTCTTTCTTTCGCATAAAGAATGGCACGGCACTGAAAGATCGACCCGTGCGGCGCCGTTTCCGTCCCATGAGCCGAACCACAACCTCTTCCTCTCGTCGGCCGCCGTTGCGGCGCGCCTTGTTGATCGGTGTCGCGAAGTATTCCAACGCGACAATCGGCGACCTGCCTGGCGCCGACCTCAATTACACGCTCTTGGCGCCTGAGCTGGCGCGCCGCGGATTCACCACCACGCCTTTGTTGAACGAGGCGGCCACACGCTGTGCCATCACGGCCGCCATCGCCGACCTGATCAAAAGCGCGGAGCCCGGCGACGTCTGTCTCATCGCCTACAGCGGGCACGGCAATTCGGTCGCGGATCCGGATACGGACGAGCCAGACGGCGCCAACGAATTCATCTACCCCTACGACGCCGGACCGTTTGCGGCGGCGATTCGCGACGACGAGCTCGCCGCCTGGCTCAAGGAAGCCCGTCCGGGCGTGTCGATCTACTGCCTCTTCGACGCCTGCCACTCGGGCACGATGCCCGACGGCTTCCTGCCGTTCGTGCGGCGTTGGTGGTGGCGGACGCGGCGGTTTTTCCGGCGCGTCCCGTTTTGGTTCCGCCGGCGGGTCGCGGGCGGGCGCGCGATGGTTTTCAGCGCCTGTCGGGACAACGAGGAGGCTGACTATTCGCAGCTGGATCGCGGCCGGTTCACCGACGTGCTGGTCGATGCGCTCGCCCACGGTGCGCTCGCCAGCAATCAGGCGCTCGGCCAGCACCTCGTGCAGTCCTTCGAGGCGCGCGGCTACCGGGACCAACACCCCGAGTTCCGCGGGTCGCCGCAGGCCCTGAGCGCGGGGATTTTCGAGCGCTACTGACGGAGGGCCGCGCGGTGCCGATTTTTCGCCGGCCGCGCGGGATTGCTGAAAGAAACGTCGGGGCGGGGTCGTTTCGGCCTTCGACCCGAAACGTCAATCCCACCGTCCCATGAAAAAATCATCCCTGCAATTTGCCGCCGTCGCCGCTGGCGTCGTGCTGTGCCTCGTCTCGCGTTCCGTCGCGGCCCAACCGAGTCCCGAGGAATACCGCCAATTGATCAGAAATTACTACGGAGCGAAGGAGGAAGCAGCGAAGACCGTCAAACTCTCGGTGTTGAACGAAGGCGGCAACAAGGCGACCGACCAGCAGGCCGCGGAACAGAAGGTCGCCGAGGCCGAGAAAAAACTCCCCCTGATCGACAACGAGGAGATCACCACGATGCTGCGCGCGCGCGGCTTCGGCATCACGGGCGGCTACGGCCAGCTCACCCGGTCCTCGAATCGCCTCACGACGTTCCAGCTGCGCTACAACATTTTTGGCGACGCGACTCGCAAGGCCAACAACCGTCGTTTCCCCTACGAGCTCGACAAGCAGGTCGCGCCGGCGGGTGGAGCGAAAATTCTCGAGGCGCTCAAGGGCGAACCGGAGGACGGGGCTGAGCCCGACATGTCCGATCTCCCCGTCGTGGCGCGCGGCGCCATCAGCGGCATCTACCTGTGGGCCGGCTGGACCGACAAGGAAGTAACGATTGGCACGGAGACCGCCCGCCCGGTCCTCGCCGGCGTGAGCGTCGGCTTCGGCCCGTTGGAAAAAGCGGCGTCCGCCGTGCACCTCGATGTCGGCCTCGCCTTCTACGGCAACAGCAAGATGCCCAAGGACGACATCTACGTCGGCGTCAGCGTCGATCTGGAACTCTTCAAGAAGCTCCTCAAGTCCTTCTGACGCCCGAAGGCTGCACCGCAGGGAAGGGCTCCCCGGTGCTGCGTGCCGCTCACAGCAGCTCCGGCGAGATCAGCCAGCGCGCCGTCCAGCCGCCGCTGCTGCGTTCCAGGCGCAGCACGGCGGCTTTCTTCAAGCGGAAGCGCGCCGGCTCGGCCTTGCCGACCACCAGCAACGACGCGAGCGCGCTGAGATGCGGATCGTGGCCGACGACCGCCACCGGCTTGCGCGCGTCGCCGAGCTTGCGCGCCACGAGCGTCGGGTCGTCGTCGGGTTTCAGTCCGCTGACCTCCCGGTGGGGCGCATCGTCGCCGAGTTGCTTGGCGAGCAGTGCGGCCGTGTCGCGCGCGCGGACGAGCGGGCTGTGCCACCACTCCGCCGTCTCGATCGCGCCGGCGGCGCGCAACAGGCGCGCGATCTGGCGGATCTGCTTCCGCCCCTTGGCGCTCAACGGGCGCGCGGCGTCGAGTTTGCCGTCCTCGGCGTGCGCATGGCGAATCAGGTAGACGTGCATGAATTCATTTCTCGGGGGAATTCCCGGCCAGCGCCAGCGCATCGGCGACCTGGCGGTCGGAGCGGCAGCGCGGGGTCTTGTGCTGGCCGCCCCATTTCCCGGCGTGCTTGAGCCAGCGCTCGAAGCCGCCGGCAGGGACGGCGCACACGCGCGGCGTATCGAGTCCGCCGCCTTGGCGCTTGCCGGCGTAGTCGTCGTTGCGCGCGATGAGTTCGCGATCGAGCGCGGCGGCGAAATTCTCGCGCTCCGGTGCGCTGAGCGCCGCGCCGCGGAACTCGATCCACCATTCGTGGCGGCCGATGGCGCGCGTGCCCGCGGCGGGGAAGAGCGGCGCGACGTGGAAATTTTCCACTGAAACGCCGTGCGCGCGACAGACGGCGGTCAGTGCGTCGGTGATTTCCTTCTCGATGACGTGCTCGCCGAACGCGCTGAGCTGGAGCCGCGTCCGGCCGACGTAGACGAGGCGCGGCGGCTCGAGACTGACGAAGCGCACGAGGTCGCCGATCGCGTAGCGCACGAGGCCGGCCGGCGTGGTCATGAGCAGCACGTAGTCCACGCCCGGCCGCGCGCCGGCCAGCGGGACCGCGCGCGCCGCGGTGCGCACCGGATCGCTCTCGTCGTAATCGGCGAAGGGCACGAATTCGTAGAAAATCCCGTGATCCGCCAGCAGCCGCAGGCCGCTGCTCTCCGTGTCCTGCGCGGCGATGAAGCCTTCGGACGCCGGGTAGACTTCGTGCCGGCGCACGCGGTCGCCGAAGGCCCGGCGCAACTCGTCCGCGAACGGCTCCACCGGCACGCCGCCGTGGATGAGGCATTCGAGGTTGGGCCAGAGATCCGCGAGCGAATCCACGCGGCGGCCACCGCGCCGCGCCGCAGTCTCGCGCAACGCGCCGGCGAGCACGAGCAGCCAGCTCGGGATGCCGGCGACGAGGGTGATGTCGCGATTCCAGGTGCGCTCGGCGATGGCGCGGACTTTTTCCGGCCAGTTTTCCAGGCGCGCGATCTCGCGGCCCGGTTCGTAGAGCTGGCGCTCGGCCCACCACGGGAGATTCAGCGCGGTGATGCCGCTGAGGTCGCCCGAGTAGACCGGCGGCGTGACGCCCGGCACGGGCACGAGCCCCGTGCTGCCGCCGAGGAAAAGATGCCGGCCGCGGAAGACGCTGCCGCGCCCGGTGCGCAGTGCGTAGAAGAACAGCGAATCGAGTCCGGTGTCGCGGAAGTGGGCGAGCATCGCGGCGTTCACCGGGAGCCATTTCGACGGGCCGGCGGTCGTGCCGGACGACACGGCGAAGTGCGCGCAACGGCCTGCGTGCAGGATGTCGGCTTCGCCGCGTTTCATCCGCTCGATGTAGGGCGCAAATCCTTCGTAGCCGCGCGGCTCGACGCGGGCGCGGAAATGTTCGTAGGGCAGGCCGGCTTCGAGGCCGTGGTCGCGGCCGAACGCCGTCGGCGCGAGTGCGCGCACGAGCCGGGCGAACACGGCTTCCTGCGCGGCGGTGCCGTCGCCCTGCATCGCGAGCCGGTGCGCGGTGCGGGCGGCGAGGCGGCGGCCGATGACGCCGGCGAGCTTGCCGGAAAGGGAGGCGATGGGGCGGGCGGGCGCGGTGGTCATGGTCACGCGGCGTGGGCGGGGCGTTGGCGGATGCTCCGGTAGAGTTGCGCGAGGTGCGGCTCGAAGTTGCGCGAGTGGAAGATGAGCGAAGCGTGTTGCACGGGATGATCGGCGTGGTTGGTGACCACGATGCAACGGCCCTGCGGCAGCCAGGCGGTGGTGCGCTGGCTGAGCTCGAGCCAGGTCGGGGCGTTTTCCTGGAGCACGGCGCTTTCCTTTTCCGCGTAGAGAACGAGCGCGGGGCCGGAAAACAGGACGCGCGGCGCGGCGGGCGCGGGCAGGTGATTAAGCGCGCGCACGCGCTCGAACGCGCCGGCGGCGTCGATCGCGTTGATGGTGCCGATGACCGCATCGCGCAGGCGCTGCGTCTCGTCGCGCGTGAGCAGGAAGCGCAGCGCGGAACGGTTTTGCGCGCCGGATTCGAACATGCGCAGGAAGACGGTGCGGGATTTTTCCACCAGCGCGCCGTCGGGCGCGCCGGTCCCGCGCAGGTAGGGCAACAGCACGCGGCCGAGCAGCGTCGTGGGCTTCGGCGCGCCGAGGTCGATCAGGTCGGCGGTGCAGGCGACGGGGCTCACGAGGGTGAGACCCGCGAGCGGCGCCGGCTCGCCCCGCTCGGCGGCGCGGCGCAACAGCTCGAGGACGAGGCCGGCGCCGAAGCTGACGGCGATCAGGGCCGGGCGGACGCCGCGCGTGGCGACGATTTCCCCGATCAGGTCCTCGAGTTGCGCGAGGAAGAGATCGGTCGAGAAACTGCGGCGCGGGTAGTTGAGATAGAACACGCTGCCGAATTTCAGCAGGCCGCCGCGCAACAGGTAGAACGCTTCGGTCGCATCCGGGACGAAGCCGCCGACGACGATGGTGGGCAGCGAGCCGCTCCGCTCCTCGACGCGGATTTGCGCGCAGGCCTGCGGGCCGACGACGCCCGAGGCGAGAAGGCGCGCCTGGCGCGTGGTGACGCGCGGTGTGTGCTCCACGGCGCGGGGCGGGCGGAGCCGATAGCCGGTCGTGCGCACGAGGGCTTGGAGCGGAGCGGTGGTTTGTTGCGAGAGGCGCGCGAGGGTGGGAAACGGCGGGAGAAAAAGGGAGGCGTTCATGGGCCGCGAGCAGCCTACGGCCGGCGTCGGCGCGCCGGGCAAAGCCAAAGCGTGCGCGTCACCGCGGTTTCACGCGGCTGTCACCGGATTGCCGCAATTCCCGCGAAAATGCGGCTCGCGCGCGCGATCAGCGTGTCGCGGTGACGGCGGCGGGGGCGAGCGTGGGGCGCTCGAGTTGCGCGAGGAGGGCGCGTGCCTCCGCGTGGGATTCGTCGTTCTCGGTGGGCGGGAGCTGGAGGCAGCGTTCGAGCGCCGCGCGGCCGGCTTCGCGATACTGGCCCGAGGCGACGGCGATGCGGCCGAGGAGGAAATTCGCCGCGTAGTGGGCGGGGTGCTGCGCGAGGAGCGGCTGGAGCGTCGCATGCGCGGCGGCGAAATCCTGCTGGTGAAACGCGAGCAGCGCACGGGCGTGCGCGCCGGCGACGGGATCGAGGCGGTCGATCTCCGCGGCCTGGGCGCGGGCGCGATCGATGCCGCCGCCCAGCAGCGCGGGCACGTGGCGGTAGAAATTCATCAGGCTGAAACGCGCGGGCACGCTGGTGGGATCGAGCTCGACCGCGCGGCGGTAGTGCGCGAGCGCCTTGCGCCCGTGGCTCACGCGCGCCCCCAGGCCTTCGGCGACGGAGGCGGACCACGCGTGGGCGTTGCCGAGCCAGAGCGCGATGGCGGCGTCCGTGGGCGACGCCTGCGCGGCGCGCTCCAAGAGCTCCACGGCGCACGGATAATCGCGGCGATGGACCGCGAGTTTTCCGAGATAGTAGAGCGCCGCCGGCGCGTCGGGCTCGTCGCGCGCGATCTCCGCGAACGATGCGGTCGCCTCGGCATAGCGGCCGGCGGCGTAGAGCGCGGTGGCGCGCGCGAGGGCGGCGGGTTCGGCGGCGTGCACGGCGGTGGCGAGGAGAAAGGGGAGCGCGAGTCGCTTCATCGGCGGCTCCAGCCGAATGGGCGCGCCGGCGCCGAGTCGAGCGCGGCGGGGTGACGTTTGCGTGACGTGCGGCGGAAACTCAGTCCGCCAGCGCGACCTCGAGCTGCCGGGCGGCGGTGCTGAGCACCTCGATGCGCGCGAAGCGCTTGTCGTCGGCGGGAATGAGGTGCCACGGCGCGCGGCCGCGATCGGTGAGTGCGAGCATGTCGCCGACGGCGATCTCGTAGGCGGCGCGCTGGCGGCGGTTGCGCCAGTCCTCGGCGTTCATCTTGTGGCGCTTGTGCGGCGTGGATTCGCGTTCGCGGAAGCGGCGGAGCTGCTCGGCGTGGGAGATGTGCAGCCAGAATTTGATCACGATCACGCCGTGGTCGGTCAGTTCCTTTTCGAAGGCGTTGATCTCGGCGAAGGCGCGGCGCCACTCGTCCTCGCGGCAAAAGCCCTCGATGCGTTCGACGAGCACGCGGCCATACCACGAGCGGTCGAACACGGCGCAGCGGCCGTCGCGCGGGATGTCGCGCCAGAAGCGCCAGAGGTAATGCGCGTGCTTCTCCTCGGCAGTGGGTTTCGCGACCGGGATGACGCGGTAGTCGCGCGGGTCGGCGGCGCTGGTGAGGCGGCGGATCGCGCCGCCCTTGCCGGCGGCGTCCCAGCCCTCGAAGACGAAAACGACGGCGCGGCGAGCCGCGAAGGCCGAACGGAGCGCGAGGCCGAGGCGCGCGAGCCACTTGTCGCGCAAGCCGTCGTAGCCCGATTCGGACAATTCCTGGTCGAGTTGGAGCCGGTGCAGGCGGCGGAGGCCGGCGGGACGGAGCGGGAGGAGTTTTTTCGGCGCGGTGGCGGGCGGCAGGGCCGCGATCGCGCGCTGGTGGGCGGCGACGCGTTCGAGCAACAACTGGCCGACGTCGAGGTCGCGCTGGCGCTCGTCCTCGGCGTCGATCGTCGTCCAGCGGGCGCCGGGTTGGTTGGTTTTGCGGCGGATGAGCGCGGCGGTTTTTTCCAGCCGGCGGTAGATGCGGTGATGGTGCCAGTCCTCGTCCGTCACGCGCCACGCGGTGAGGGGATCGGCGCGCAGGGTGCGGAGGCGGCGGCCCTGGGCGTCCTCGGAGAGATGGAGCCAGACCTTGACGATGAGGGTGCCGCCGTCGACGAGGAGTTTTTCGAAATCGCGGATGCGCTCGGCCTCGGCGGCGACATGGGCGAGCGCGCGCTTGTTGCGCGCCTCCTCGCGCAGCGTCTCCGTATACCAGGAGCCGGCGTAGAGTCCGATGCGGCCCATCGCAGGGAGGTCGCGCCAGAGGCGCCATTGGTGCGGATGGGCTTCCTCGTTGGCGGTCGGCGGGTGCCACGAGAACGTTTCGACGCCGCGCGGGTCGAGCCACTCGGCGAGGGTTTGCAGGAGCGTGCCGCGGCCGGCGCCTTCGGGGCCGGCGACGATGAGGAGGACCTTGAACGGGACGTGTTTGATCGTCAGCTGGAGCTGCACGAGCTGCTCACGCAGGGCGGAGGCGCGAGCCTTGTATTGGCTGCGGTTGAGTTTCTGCTTCCGGCCCGATGACGCCATGCGTCCTTAATTGGCCGGGGGGACGGAGGGGGCAATGCCGGAGTCGGGATTCGCCGGCGGCTCACCCGTCGGAGGCGGCGGCACGGTGGGCGGGATTGCGGGCGGAGCCGCGGGTTTCGGGGCGGCGGCTTTGGCGGGTTTGCGCTTGGCGGGGCGGCGGGTGCGCAGCGCCTGCAATTCGAGACGGAGGCTCTTGAGCGATTTCTTCGCGCCCTTGGCGATTTTCTTGGCCTGCTTGTATTGCTTGCGGGCGGCCTTGGCGGCGGCCTTCGCCTTGGCGGCGGCTTGCTTGGCGGCCGCGGCTTGTTTCTCGGCCGCGGCGATTTTGGCCGCGAGTTTGGCGTCGGCGGGTCGGGGAGATGGGGCGCGCATGGTGACGGAGGACGCCACGGAAAGTAGCCGGCGACGGGCGGGCTGCAACGGCGCCAATGTTACATCTGCGGGCGCGCGGGACGCGTCAGTCGGTCCGGGCCGCCACGCGGCGGTAAAGCTCTTCGTAGCGCGGCACGATGGCGGCGGCGGAGAACTTCTCCCGCGCGCGAATGCGGCCGGCGGCGCCGAGCGCGGCGCGGCGCGCGGAGTCGCGCAGCAGCGTCGCGATGCCGGCGGCGAGGGCGGCCGTGTCGCCGAACGGCGCGAGCACGCCGGTCTCGCCGTCGCGTGTCACCTCCGGGATGCCGCCGACGGCGAACGCGGCGCTGGGCACGCCGACGGTCATGAGTTCGAGGATGCTCAGGCAGAAGCTTTCCACCTCGGAGGTGAACAGGCCGAGGTCGGCGGCTTGCAGATAATCCTCGATGGCGTTGACGCGTTCGCGGATCACGACGCGGTCGCGCAGGCCGCGGCGGCGCACTTCTTCGGCGAGGCGCGAGCTGTCGGCGCCGGCGAGGATCACGAGCTTGCAGGGCAGGAGCGGGGCGAGTCGCGCGAGGGTATCGAGCAGCAGGTCGATGCGCTTGAGCGGGCGGAGATTCGAGAGGTGCAGGAGCATCGCCTCGTCGGGCGCGAGGCCGAGTTCGCGGCGGACTTCGTCGCGGCGGTGCGAGCAGGCGTGCGGCTCGAAGAAATTGTGGATGACCTCGATCGGGCGCTGCACGCCGAGGAGGCGCACGGTCTCGGTGCGCATGAACTCGGAGACGGTGGTGATCGCGTCCGAGTTTTCGAGGGCGTGCTTGATCGCGGGGCCGTAGCCGGGGTCGCGCCCGAGCAGCGTCGTGTCGGTGCCGTGGAGCGTGGTGATGATGCGCAGGCGGTGCTCCTCGTGCAGCATGGCGCGCGCGAGGAAGGCGGCGGTCGCGTGCGGCACCGCGTAGTGCACATGCAGGACGTCGAGGGCGTGGGCGCGGGCGACCTCGGCCATCTTCACCGACAGCGGGAGCGTGTAGTCCGGATATTTGAAGAGGTCGTAGCTGTTGACGACGACCGGGTGAAAAAACACCCGCGGGCCCGTCGGCAGGCGGAACGGCTGCTCGTAGCTGATGAAATGGACTTCGTGACCGCGTGCCGCGAGTTCCTCGCCGAGTTCGGAGGCGAGGATACCGCTGCCCCCGACGGACGGGTAGCAGGTGATCGCGAGTTTCAGGGGGCGATGGGACATGCGAGCAAGTTTCGGCTAAACGCAAAGACGCAAAGGCGCAAAGAAGCGATTCACCGTGCTTTGCGTCTTCGCCGCTTTGCGTTTCATGAAAAGGCTCGATTCAAAAACGCCGCGCGCCGCGCGAGATGTCGGTGAGCGAGTGGAAGACGAGCGGATCGTTCGGCCAGAGGAGCTGGGCGTGGGCGACGCCGGCATTGAGGCCGTGGACGCGGGCGCGGGCGAGCTGCAGTTCGACGTAGTTGCGCGTCTTCATCTGCGAGGCGTGCGCTTCCATGGCTTTGGTCCAGGCGGTCATGATCGGTTTATCGGAGATATCGATCACGACCGGTGAAATGTCGCGCGGTTCAGCGCTGGGGCCGAGGGCGTAGAAAAACAGCTGGCCGACGGCGTGCGGCGTCTGGCTCTTCAACTCGGTGACGCCGCCATAGCGGGCGATGCGCGTGGCGTCGCGCACGAGCTGGCCGAGACGCCAGTGGTCCGGGTGCTGGTTCGGCTCGGGCGTGGGCGCGAGCACAATGGCGGGACGGACCGCTCGGATGGTCGCGGCGAGTTTCAGCGCATGGGCGTTGCGCACGTCGAGGTGCGAGTCGCCGTCGAGATCGATGAATTCAACCTTCGCGCCGAGGAGCTTCGCGGCTTTTTCCGCTTCTTTCGTGCGCTCGGCGGGCGTGCCGTTCGTGCCCGCCTCGCCGCGCGAGCAGACGACGAAGTGCGCCGGCCGCCCGGCTTGCGTCTCACGCGCGACGATGCCGCCGGCGCCGAACTCGATGTCGTCCGGGTGCGCGCCGAAGGCGAGGAGAGGAGCGGTGGTGAGGTTCATGCGTTGCGGAGTTTGTCACTTAATAGGTGACAAGTTCGAGCCGGTTCAGGAGGGAAAATCGGGCCAGGCTTCGTCGGAGCGTTCGATGGAGTCGCGGGGGACGAAGGTGATGTCTGGGGCGTCGGCGACGTTGAGGTAGGCCTGTTCGCCGGCGCCGCAGACGTAGTGCGTGCAGTGAATGATGCTTTGCATCCAGCGGAGGCGCGAGTCGCGGGTCGGGCTGATTTGGGCCTTCGCGAAGGACTGAGCGGGGAGCGTGACGTAGCTGTTGCCGCCTTCGTGGAGTTTCAGCGCGCCGTCGAGCAGGCGGGCGCGGACGGTTTCGCCCTGATGGGGCACGTCGACAAAGCATTCCGTGATGTCGCAACCGGCTTCGCGCACGGCGCGGTCGCCGGAGCGGACGACGCGCACGCCGTCGAGCAGGCCCATGGCGCGATACATCTCGAGGCAGAAATCGGCGACGTTGTCGGCGCGCACGGCGCGGAACGCCTCGAGCGCGCGCGGCGAGACGTAGGCGCCGAGTTCGCGCGCGGTGTTGGCCTGCCAGTTTTCGGGGATGCGCTTGAGGAAGAGCGGGGAAAACTTGCGCTGGAGTTTGTTCGCGAAGGCGAAGTTCACCGTGTGCGGCGCGTCGGTCTTGAGGTGGCGCAGGGTGGTCTGAGTCTCGCGCGGGTCGTGGTCGCTGTCGTGGTAGAAAAACACGATCTCGCCGCCGATCTCCTGCTGGAGGCGGCGCGCGGTGACGAACTTTGCGTGGAGGAAGCGGCGCGGGAAAATGCCGCAGGGTTGCTGGCCGAAGCAGATGATCGGAGCGCTCATGCGGAAGCCTCGGAAGGTTTAACCACGACGGAGGCTTGGCGGAGATGGCGAAGCAATGGACACGAATGGACACGAATGAAACCAAACCCAAGCAGGCGGAGGGAAACCACAGATGGACACAGATGGGCACAGATGAGGAGGAGACGCGGCGAGGCGGCGATTCGGTATCTGTGTGAATCTGTGTCCATCTGTGGTTGGGCAGGTTTTCTATTCGTGTGAATTCGTGTCCATTCGTGGTTCAAGTCGTCTGGGGCTTGGGCAGGACGAGCTGGAGGATCACGGCGAAGGTCATACAGGCGACGCAGCCGATGACGTTATACCAGAGATAGGAGATGCTGAGCGTGGCGTAGAGCACGAAGACGAGGACCTGCGCGGCGAGCGCGCCCCAGAACACGGCGGTGCCGCGCACCCATTTGACGAAGAACGCGACGAGGAACAGCCCGAGCACGACGCCGTAGAAGATCGACGCGACGATGTTGGCGAACTGGATCAGGTTCTCCGCGAGCGTGATGCTCATCGCGAAGATGATCGCCGCTACGCCCCAGAACGCGGTGGCCCATTTGCCGGCGGCGACGTAGTGCGCGTCGGGCCGGCTCGTGCCGCGCAGCTGGTGCACGTGGCGGTAGAAATCGACGACGGTGGTCGAGCCGAGGGCGTTGAGTTCGCCGGATTTCGAGGAGAAGGTCGCGGCGAAAAACACGGCGACGAGCAGGCCGATGAGGCCGTGTGGCAGATGATCGACGATGAAGGTGATGAAGACGTAGTCGGCGTCGGTGGTCGGCGTCTTCGGGTCGGCTTCGCGCAGCGCGGCCTTCGTGGCGGTGCGGGCGGCCTCGGTGCGCTCGTGCGCGGTGAGCGCGGCGGTTTGGGCGGCATGGGCGGCGAGACTGTCGCCGGCGCGTTCGGCCGCGACCCACTCACGGAGATGCTGCTGCTTCTCGGCGTGGGCGGAGTTGAAGTCGGCTTCGAGGGCGCGGAGTTTTTCGCCCTGTGCGCCGGCGATCTGCTGGTGCCACGCGGTCTGGTTGAAGAAAACGGGTGGCTGTTCGAACTGGTAGAACACGAACACCAGCGCGCCGAGGAGCAGGATGCAGAACTGCATCGGGATCTTGAAGAGCGCGTTGAACATCAGGCCGAGCCGGCTCTCGCGCAGCGAGCTGCCGGCGAGGTAGCGCTGCACCTGCGACTGGTCGGTGCCGAAATACGACAGCGCGAGAAACATGCCGCCGAAGACGCCCGTCCAGATGGTGTAGCGCTTATCGAGATCGAGCGAGTAGTCGACCGCGTCGAGTTTGTGGAAGCCGCCGGCGACGGTCAGCGCCTCGTGCAGCGTGAGGCCGGCGGGAAGCTTCGAGAGCAGGATGAAGAACGCCGCGGCCATGCCCGCGAAGATGACGCCGATCTGGTATTTTTGGGTGAGGTTCACGGCGGGCGTGCCGCCGGTCACGGTGTAGGCGACAACGAGGATGCCGCTGCAGAGGATCGTGAGATCGAGCCGCCAGCCCATCACGGTCGAGAGCACGATGGCGGGCGCGTAGATGGTGATGCCGGCGCCGATGCCCCGCTGGACGAGGAAGAGAGCGGCGCCGAGCAGGCGCGTCTTCGCGTCGAAGCGCTGCCCGAGGTATTCGTAGGCGGTGTAGACGTTCAGCCGGCGGAAAATCGGCAGGAAGACGATCGAGATGACGATCAACGCGAGCGGTGCGCCGAAGTAGTTTTGCACGAAGCCGAGGCCGCTTTCGTAGCCTTGGCCCGGCGTGGAGAGGAACGTCACCGCGCTCGCCTGCGTCGCCATCACGGACAGGCCGATGGTGAGCCAGTGGGTTTCGCCGCCTTTGACGTAGGTCTTGAGGTCGTGTTGTCCGCGCGTGCGCCACATGCCGTAGGCCGCGATGGCGACGAGCACGCCGAACATGACGAGGTAGTCGGCGGCGTTCATGCGCGCGGGGAGAAATTGAACACAGAGGACGCAGAGCTCACAGAGGAGGCAGGGATCGAAATGCGACCGCGCGGAGACATGGAGAGGCGGCAGGTGCGGTGCTTCATGCGAAGTGGCGCGTCAGCCACGTGAGCAGCGCAACCCAGAGCGCGAACACGCCGAGCACGAACCAATACATCGCGCGCCACGTGCGCAGCGCGGGCAGGCCGGTGCGGCGATCGTCGTCGCGTGGCGGAGTGGGAGTTTCTTCAGGAGCGGGCGGCACGGGTGATCCGGAGAGGAGATTTAACCACGGATTGCACGGATGACACGGATGGGAAACGGGGAAGGATGCTCGACGCGTGATCAGTGTGATCCGTGCAATCCGTGGTTAAATGAAGCGGAGCGCGAGGGGTGGCGTTCAATCGCCGCGTGTCGGTGCGAGGTAGCCCGACCTCTCCGAGGGCGGGTGAGGCAGCGACGATCCTGAACCCGCGCCCGGAGGTCGCGGGCCACCTTGAGGCGCGGCGCGGTTTATTCATCGTGCAACGAAACGAGGTTGGCGAAGAGCCGCCACGCGCCGGGGACGCCCGCGGGGAGCTGGCGGAAGAACGCGAGGCCGGTGTAGACGTAGTAGCCCTTGCCGTGGCGCGCGACGAGCAGGCTGCTCTTCAACGGCGTTTCGCCCGGATCGCTCATCGCGAGCAGCGGCGTGAAGTGCGCCTCGTCCCACTTCGAGGGGAAATACGCGCCGCGCTCCTGCACCCAGCCGTCCCAATCGGCGGCGGTGATCAGGTTCGGGCGCGTGAGTGCCGGGTGCTCCGCGAGCGCGGTGACGGGGGCGCGCTCGTCGGTGACGCGGAGCGCCGGTGCGGGGCCTTCGATGGAGAGCGCGTAAGGCGCGAGCGTCGGTGCGGCGAGGCCGTTGGGGCGGTTGTATTGCGCGATGACGGTGCCGCCTTGCTCGACCCACGCGAAGAGGCCGACGAGGTGGTCCTTGAGGTCGGCGCGCTCGTTGAATGCGCGGACGCCGATCACGACGGCGTCGAGACCGGCGAGTTTTTCGGGCGTGAGATCGGAGCCGGCGAGGCGGCGCACGGTGCAGCCCATCTGTTCGAGGCACTCGGCGACGTAATCGCCGGCGCCCGGCAGGTAGCCGATGTTTTTCCCACGGAGCGCGAGGTCGAAGCTCGCCACGCGCACGCTCGCAGGCGGCTGGAGGAGGATGAGCGGCAGGTGCGCGTAGTGGAGCTCCACGCGCTTGTTCGAGTAAACATGTCCGCCGATCTCGGCCTCGGCCGCGAGACGCCCGGCGCCGCCGGTGGCGGGCGCGGTGAGGGTGAAGGTGAACGTCGCCTTCGCGTCGGGTTGGTCGAACGCGAACGGCTGCTCGGCGGGCGCGACGGTCCAGCCTGCGGGCGCGCGGAGGCGCAGCGTGCCGCGGCCGGCGCGCGCGGCGGTGATAGTGACGGCGACCGGCTTCGCCGCGCCGGGCGCGACGAAGAAAATCTCCGAGGCGAACGCGAGCGAGACGGGCGGGATGATTTCGACGCCGCGGCGATGTTCGCCCTGGCCATCGCGCGTGACGAACTGAGGTTCATCAGCGACCGAAATCGTTTGGTCATCGATGCGAAATTCGTGCACGAGCTCCACGACGGGAGGGTTGTCAGGCAGACTGATTAAAGACGGGTCGGAGACTTGGGCGATGCCGGCCGCGCCGGGTTCGCGTAACCAGTAAGGTTGAGAGACAGATGTCGCAGTTGGGATCGTCACAGTAGCGTCCGCATGCGTGATCGTTGAGTGGCTAACGGCGGCTGGGGACCGGACGAACGTGTCGGAGACTCCGATTCGGACGTGGGTGCCCTCAAAAAACATCACCGGCCGGGTGAGAATGGATAACTGAAACGAAATACTGCTTTCGATGGTGAGTTTCTCGCCGGCGACGAACTCGGGCTGCGTAACGGTCGAGTTCACCTGGAGTTTGACGACCGACAGGAGCACACGGTCGAGTTGGGCGCGCTTGTCTGCGACGACGGCGTCCGACGGGAGCACAGCGAGCTGTTTCCGCACGGCGAGCAAGCCCGGCAGCGAGGCCGCGGGTGCGTCGGGTTTGAAGTCGGCGATGATCTTTTCGAGCGCGGCGTCGATGGCTGCGCCGCCGGGGTAGCGTTTCCAGGTCGTGTCGACGCCGTCCATGAGGTCGCTCGTGGCGGGTTCGCCGGCGAGGAGGAGAAAGGTCTGGCCGTTCGGGCCGGTGCGCGGACGGAGCGCGAAGCCGCCGAGGCCTTGCGTCTTGTGCTGCGAGCGGGAGAGCGCGGCGATCTGGCCGAATTCCTGGCCGCTGGCGGCGTCGGTGCCGGCGATGTCTTCGGAGAACGGCGTGCCGGGGAGCGGGAGCGGGGCGTTGGCGGGGCCGCCGAAGCGGAAGACGTTCCAGAGCACGCGGCGCGGTTGCCAGGGCGTGAGGCCTTGGGCGAGTTGCTCGGGGTAGGCGGTCGGGTCACCGGCGAGTTTGAAGGCTTCCACGGCGAGTATCGCCGAGGCGGTGTGGTGGCCGTGGCCGCCGGAGCCGGGCGGCACGGGGAAGCGCGTGACGATCACGTCCGGGCGGAATTGCCGGATGATGCGGACGACATCGCCGAGGACTTCTTTTTTGTCCCAGAAGGCGAGGGTTTCCTCGGGCGTCTTGGAAAAGCCGAAGTCGATGGCGCGGGTGAAAAATTGCCGACCGGTGTCGATGCGGCGGGCGGCGAGGAGTTCCTGGGTGCGAAGGACGCCGAGTTTCTCGTCGAAGTCGCGGCCGAGCTCGTTTTGCCCGCCGTCGCCGCGCGTGAGGGAGAGATACGCGGTGCGGAAACCGCGCCCGCGCGCGAGGTAGGTGATGAGCTCGGTGTTCTCGTCGTCGGGGTGCGCGCCGATGTGCAGCACGGTGCCGACGGTGCGCAGCGAGCGGAGTTCCTGCGCGATCGCGGCGGGGGCGAGCGGCGCGGGAGCGGGATCGGCGAGGGCGAGGGGAGTCGCGAGCAAGCTCGCTCCCACCAGCAGAACGGGACGAATTCGGTTGAGGGTGTGGAGGGCGAGCGGGAGGCGACGGGAGAGCATTACGGCGGCGGAAACAGAAACGGGCGGCGGAAGGAGGGCGGCAGGGGCGCTTGCACTCAAGCGCCCTCGCGTGCGAAGGGCCGTTGAGGACGACGGCCCCGACCGGAAGCGCCGCGTTCGATGAAGGGGAACGCGGCGTGTGGGCGAGGCGGTTTACTTGACGCGAGCGATCAGCGCCTGGTTGAGGCGCGTGTATTCCTCGCGGAGCTCGCCCGGCTTTTCCTTCTCGGTGAGGGCGAGGGATTCCTCGGCGGCGGCCTTGGCGGCGGCCTTGTCGCCCATTTTTTCGAGGATGAGGCCCTTGCGGTAGATCATCCACATCTGGCCGGGGCGGGCGGCGGTGGCGGCGTTCATCCACGCGAGGGCTTGCGGCAGGTTGTGGTCGTTCTCGTAGAAGAACATCGCGGCCGAGAAGAGCAGCATGGCGTTAGGCTTTTCCTGGGCTTTGATGGCGGCTTCGAGCTGCGGGGCGAGGAGGCCGACGGTGTCGACCACGAGCGGGACGGTGACGCGGGTCTTTTCCCAGGTGAGGTTGAGTGTCGCAGAGGTGTCGCGGATGTCGTTGAGGCCGATCCAGAACGTCTCGCTCGCGGTGGGCAGCGTGGTGGCTTGCGCGGTCACGCGCACGATGTCGTTCTTCTGGTCGTAGGCGTAGGAGCCCCATTGGGACATGTTCTTGTGGACGATGACGGTCCACTCGTGTTCGCCGGGAATGGTGAAGAGCTCGTAGGTGCCGGCCGGGACGTCGGCGCCGCCGAACTTCACGGGCGTGCTGAAGGTGATCTTGGTCGCGGTGTTGGCGCCGGTGCGCCAGACCTCGCCGTAGGGGACGAGGCCGCCGAAGATTTTCCGGCCCTTCATGCCGGGGCGGCTGTAGCTGATCTCGATGTCGGTGATGCCGACCTGCTGCTTGAGCGTGGCGGGCGGGCTGGCCTGCGGGAGGACGAGCTTCGGCGCGGCGGGCGTCTGGGCGTGGAGACAGCCGACGAGCGCAAGACCGACGGCGAGGAGCGGGAGCATTTTGGATTTCATGGGGTGAAAATTCTACGGACGGGCACGCTATGCATGGTGGAAAAAAGAACAAGCGCCCGGCACGGGGTTGAGGCGCGAAGCGGCCCCGGTATTCCCGCGATTAAGAATGCTCACACCGCCCCTCGGCCAAGTGTTACCCGGTCAAGCGGACACCCGGCCGGTTGACTGGCGGGTTTTCCGGGTCGTAGTTGGACCCAAACGCAATCCCCACCGCCGCCTCGCGCGGCGCCGTCCGATGTCCACTCCCACCCCGGAAGCTGTTCCCAAAACCGAAGACCCGCGCTCCGTCATCGACATGTCGAAGATGAACGAGGGCCAGCGCGCCGCGCTCCAAGTCACCGAGGCTGCGCGCGAATCGCACGACGACCTGAGCTTCGTCGCGCACCTGTTCATGGGCCGCTGGCGGCCGGGGAAGATTTTCCCGGTCACCGAAGTGGACGCCGACGAGAAGGCGCGCGCGGACAAATTTCTCGCGGAACTCGCGGCCTTCCTCCGCGCGCACGTCGACCCCGATGCCATCGACCGCACCGGCGAGATTCCCGACGACGTCCTCGCCGGCCTCGCGCGCCTCGGCGCCTACGGCATCAAGGTCCCGCAGCGTTACGGCGGCCTCGGCTTCTCGCAGACGACCTACTGTCGCGCCTGCCAGCTGATCGCGAGCCATTGCGTGAACACCTTCGCGCACCTCTCGATTCACCAGAGCGTCGGCGTCGCGCAACCCGTGGTGCTCTTCGGCACAGAGGAACAGAAACAACGCTTTCTCCCGCGCGTCGCGCGTGGCGAGATCTCGGCCTTCGCGCTGACCGAGGGCGGCGTCGGCTCCGATCCGGCGCGCATGACGACCAAGGCCACGCCCACCGACGACGGCGAGGCCTTCCTCCTCAACGGCGAAAAACTCTGGTGCTCGAACGGCACGCGCGCCGGCCTGCTCATCGTCGCCGCGCAAACGCCGCCGAAGCTCGTCGACGGCAAGCCGCGCACGCAGATCACGACCTTCGTCGTCGAGGCGAACACCCCTGGCGTCGAGATCGTGCACCGCTGCCAGTTCATGGGCCACCGCGCGATCTACAACGGCGTGTTGCGCTTCACCGATGTCCGCGTGCCGCGCGCCAACATCGTCGGCGGCGAAGGCCGCGGTCTGAAGGTCGCGCTTTCCACGCTGAACGCCGGCCGTCTGTCCATTCCCGCAGCGAGTATCGGCACCGCGAAGCGCTGCCTGCAGATCGCACGCGAGTGGGGCAAGACGCGCATCCAATGGGGCGTGCCGATCGGGCAACACGCCGCCGTGGCGGAAAAGATCCGCCGCATCGCCGCCCACGCGTTCGCGATGGAGGCGATGCTCGTGACGACCTCGCGCATC
Organism: Candidatus Didemnitutus sp.; assembly: GCA_019634575.1. NCBI lineage: Bacteria > Pseudomonadati > Verrucomicrobiota > Opitutia > Opitutales > Opitutaceae > Candidatus Didemnitutus > Candidatus Didemnitutus sp. The sequence continues at coordinate 2,504,283 of JAHCAY010000001.1, read as the reverse complement.
GTCGATCGCGACAAGAAAGCCGATATCCGCCTCGAAGCCGCGATGTGCAAGATGTGGGGCACGGAAAAAGCCTGGGCCTGCGTCGACGATCTCATGCAGGTCCGCGGCGGCCGCGGCTACGAGACGGTCGAGTCGCTCCTCGCGCGCGGCGAGACGCCGTATCCGGTCGAGCGCATGATGCGCGACACGCGCGTCACGACGATCTTCGAGGGATCTTCGGAGATTCTCCGCCTCTTCATCATGCGCGAGGCGCTCGATCCGCACCTGAAGATCGCCGGCGTCGCGCTCAACTCCGAGCGTCCGTGGGGCGAGCGTCTCGCCAGCGCGGCACAGGCGGCTGGCTTCTACGCGTGGTGGTATCCGCGGCAATGGCTGCCCATCGGCGGCGGTGCGCCGGACGGCATGCATCCGCACCTCGCGGCGCATTTCGGCGAAGTCGCCGGCATCTCGCGCCGGCTGGCGCGCACGTTGTTTCACCAGATGGTGAAGTTCGGCGCGAAACTGGAAAAGCGACAGGTGTTGCTCGGGCGGCTGGCCGACATCGGCGCGGACGCGTTCGCCATCGCGGCGACGTGCACCTACGCGCAGAAGCTGCTCGGCGACGGCGAGCCGGCGGAGAAGATCCTGCCGCTCGTCGACGATTTCGTTGCCCAGGCGCGAGTCCGCATTCGGCAGAATTTCGACGGCATCGCGCACAACGCCGACCAGCACGGCTACAAGCTCACGCAACAGATCCTCGCCGGCGAACACGTCTGGGCCGAGCGCGGCATCCTGTGAGGCACGGCCGCCGGGCACGCGGGGAGCGGGAATGCAGCGAGTTCAGCGATCCCGCGCCCGTCGCGTCACCTTGGGGCGGCTCTCTCGCCAAGCGCCACGGTGGGCAGCGTGGTTGCACGCGCCTGCCGTTCTCCGCCGCGCACCCAAGGTCGCTCCCACCGTTTCCGGCCCATAGGGGTTTCGGGTCACCGCTGCTAAGACTAGCGGACGGCAAAACCGGTGGACGGCGCTCACTCCTGGTCGTCGATGAAATCCGAGTAGCGCGAGGCGTGGTCGTGATAGGCGCGGTTCCAGAACTGGCAGGCGGCGAGGTAGGTCTCGCGCCCCTGCGTGGCGCGGACGAAGTAGGCGAGGCGGTTGAGAAACATCCGCTCCTCGCGCGCGTTCGTCGGCGAGGTCACGAGTGCGCGATTCTCCCAGGCGTCCTGCAAGGCCGCGAGCGACTCGCGCCGGTCCTCCACGCTGCGCGTGCGCACGGTCGGCAACTCGATGGCGCGTCCCGCGGGGCGAAACGCGAGGGAACTGCCGACCAACGCGAGCACAAGGACGCCGCTCAAAAACACCTTGGACTTCAACGTCGCATACACGCCGGAGTTTTTTGCCGTCCGCTCGCGGATTTCCAGCGGCGCGCGGCGAACGGCGGCAATTTTACGGACAGCTTACGACTCGACGCCGCGCAGTGGGGGACCGACCTCAGGGTTTCTTGGGCGCTTCCTGCTTGGGTGGGTCGAAGGTGACGCCGCGCGTGGCGTCCTCGATGTCCTTCAGCCCCTGCTGCAAGGCGGCGCGGTCGGCCGCCGTGTCCTTCACGACCGGCTTGCCGCTGGAGAAATCGATCGTCTGCGCGTCGTGCTTCTCGAGATCGACGGGCGGATTCGCCGCCGGGGTGGCGGCGGGAGCGGCGACCGGGCCGACGAATTTCTCCGCCGCCGGTTTGTTCCGCAGCTCGGCCCGCCGCGCGCGGACGAACCACAGCACGAACGCCATCACGCCCACGAGCAGGAGGAGCAGCACGACGATTTCCTTGGAGCGACGCACGGCGGCAAGTTACGCCCGGGTCACCCGAGCGCCAGAGCAATCACGCCCGCGACCATGCCGCCGGCGGCGAGAAGGCGGCGACGGGTGTCACCTTCCTTCAGCACATGCACGCCGAGGAATGCGCCGATGACGATGCTGATTTCCCGTGCGGGCGCGACGTAGCTGACCGGCGTGAACGTCATCGCGAAAAGGACGAGGATGTAGGCGGCGGGCGCGAGGAATGCGACGGTCAGCGCCTCGCGCCGGTGTTCGCGCCAGCCCGCGGCGACCTCGGGCAATCGTCGCAACGCGAACGGCGCGAGCACCGCGCACATCACGAGCTGCGTGCCGGCGTCGTAGAGCGGCGGGGCGAGATGCAGGTGCGCGACGGCGCGCTGATCCCAGACCGTGTAGCCGGCGATGCAGCAGCCGCAGACGAAGCCGTAGAGCAACCCTTGCCGCAGGTGCGCGCGGTCGGAGTGCAGGAGCCGCGCGCCGCCGGTCAGGTAGAAAACGCTGGCGACGATCGCCGCGCCGCCGGCGAGCGCGAGCGCGCTGGGGCGTTCGCCGAAAAGAAAGATGGCGGCAACCGTGGAGAACAGCGGCCCGGTGCCGCGCGCGAGCGGATACACGAGCGAGAAATCGCCGTGCCGGTAGGCGTGTTGCAGCATCAGCGCGTAGAGCGTCTTGATCAGTCCGCTGCCGAGGATGACGAGCCACGCGCCGGCCGGCAGCGCGAGCGGTCGCCATTGCGCGTAGGCGACGATGGCGGGTGCGTAGAACGCGAACGACAGCAGGCCGGTCCCCCACACGAACGGCAGCCCGCCACCGGAGCGCTTCGCGGCCAGGTTCCACGTCGCGTGTGCGGTGGCGGCGGCGAGGATGAGGACGAGGGCGAGCGCGGACATCGGAGTGAACTCATACCGATGACGCGCCGCTTTTCGACTCTTGTCGTCGTGCAGTCCGCCGCGCGGAACGCGGAGACCGAGTCGCGCGGGACCTTGGGTCGGGCGGATGATGGACTGGCTTCGGCGCTCCCTTCCGCGGCTCGCCATGACCGCGCAACGTCTGGCAACAATGACCGCGTTTCGGTTCCGGCACAGAGCGCGGTCGATCGCGAAACGCCTTGCGACGCGGCGCGGGCGGCCAACTCTCCGCGGTTCGCCATGACGACGCCGGCCGACATTTTCCGCGAGTTGCGCGCGACGCTCGCGCTGGCGTTCCCGATCGTGGTGGGGCAGGTGAGCCAGATGCTGATCGGCGTCACGGACAATGCGTTCATCGGGCGCGTGGGCCGGGCGGAGCTGGCGGCGGCGGCGTTCACGCACGGAGTGTTCACCACCTTTTATGTCGTGGGCATCGGCCTGCTGCTCGGCGCCGGCGTATTCGCGGCGCGCGATCACGGCGCGGGGCGCGAGGCGGGTTGCGCGGCGTGGCTGCGGCACGGGCGGGCACTGGCTTTGGCGGTCGGCGGGGTTGCGTTTGTCCTGCTGCTCGGTCTTTCGACGCAGCTTCACCGTTTCGGCCAGCCGGCCGAGGTGGTCGCGATCGTGCGGCCGTATTTTCTGCTCATCGGGGCGTCGTTCCTGCCGGCGCTGTTTTTCCAGGTGCAGCGGCAATTCTGCGAGTCGCTCAATCAGCCGTGGGTGCCGATGGCGATCATGCTCGCCGATGTGGGACTGAACGCGCTGCTGAACTGGCTGCTCGTGTTCGGGCACTGCGGGTTTCCCGCGATGGGGTTGGTCGGATCGGGCGTGGCGACGTTGTTCGCGCGCACGGTGGCGGCGTTGGCGATCTACGGATGGGTGCAGCGGGCCGCGGCGTTCGCGAGCGTGCGCGCGGCGGCGGAGAGCCGCTGGGAACGGGCGCGCTTCGTGGAACTGCTGAAACTCGGCGTGCCGGCGGGCGGGATGCTGTTGTTCGAAGGCAGCGCGTTCGCGACGGCCGCGTTGATGATGGGCTGGCTCGGCACGGTGCCGCTGGCGGCGCATCAGGTGGCGCTCGGCTGCGCGTCGCTGACGTTCATGTTCCCGCTCGGACTGTCGACGGCGACCAGCCTGCGCATCAGCCAGGCGCGCGGTGAAGGGCGGCACGGCGCGGTGCGCGCGATCGGCTTCGGCTCGCTCGCGACCGGGGCGGCGGTGATGGGGGCTTTCGCGATGGTTTTCGCGCTGGCCGGGCCGTGGATCACGGTGGCCTTCACCACCGCGACCGACGTGGCGGCGCTCGCGGCGCGGTTGCTCGTGGTCGCGGCGATTTTCCAGCTGTTCGATGGCGTGCAGGTCATCGGCGCCGGCGCGTTGCGCGGACTCACGGACGTGCGCGTGCCGACGTTGCTGACGTTCGTGGCGTATTGGGTCGTGGCGCTGCCGCTCGGCTACGGGCTGGCTTTCCACGCGACGCTCGGGCCGGTCGGCGTGTGGACGGGACTGGCGTTCGGATTGGCCTGCGCGGCGGTGGCGCTCGGCGGACGCTTCCACCGGCTCACGGCGCACTGACCTTCGGCGCGAACGACTCGGCGAGCGTGGCGCACGCGGAGAATGACCGGTCGGCGCGCGCATACGGTGCGAGTGACCGGAAAAATGTCATAACGGCGCGCCGCGATTTGTTTTTTCGGCGAAGCTGAGCATTTAGTTCGCCATGCAACTATTTTCCCCTCTCCGCCTCGGTGACGTCACCGTGCCGAATCGCATTTTCATGGCGCCGCTCACGCGCGTGCGCGCCGACGAGAACCACGTCGCGTCCGACCTCATCGTCGAGCACTACCGCCAGCGCGCTGCTGGCGGTCTGCTCATTGCGGAGGCCACGATGGTCGATCCGAACGCGCGCGCGTTCGGGCTCGAGCCGGGCATCTACAGCGACGCGCATGCGGCGGGTTGGAAAAAAGTCACCGACGCAGTGCACGCGGCCGGCGGCCGCATGGCGTTGCAGCTCTGGCATCCGGGCCGTGCGACGCACCAGGACCTGAACCACGGACAGCAGCCGGTCTCGTCCTCGAACAAGCCGATCCGTGACGACGTGATCCACACGCCCAGCGGCAAGCAGGCGTATCCCGCGCCGCGCGCGCTGCGCACCGACGAGATTGCGCACTACGTGGAGCTGTTCCGCCAAGGCGCGGTGCGGGCGAAGGCGGCCGGGTTCGACTTCGTGGAAGTCCACGGCGCGCACGGCTACCTGATCGACCAATTCCTGCGCGACGGCGTGAACGACCGCACGGATCGCTACGGCGGCTCGCTGGAGAACCGCGCGCGGTTTCTCTTCGAGGTCGTCGACGCGGTCATCGGCGTGCTCGGCGCGGCGCGGGTCGGCGTGCGCATCTCGCCGCTCGTCGGCTACAACGACATGGCGGACAGCAACGCCCCGGCGCTCGTCGAATACGTCGCGCGCGGCTTGCAGCAGCGCGGCGTCGCGTTCCTGCACTTGCGCGCCGCGAAGCACGATGCGCCCGCCGAGGTCGAGCTCGCGCACATCGCGCGGAAAAATTTCTCGGGCGTGCTCATCCGCAATGGCGGCTACACGCGCGATGCCGCGGAGGCGGATTTGCAGGCCGGGCTCGCGGACGCGGTGGCGTTCGGGATGCCGTTCATCGCCAATCCGGATCTGCCGGCGCGTTTCGCGGCGAACGCGCCGCTCAACTCCGTCGACATGGCGACGCTCTACGCGCCGGGTCCGAAGGGTTACACCGATTATCCCACGCTGGCGTCCGTGCGCTGAAATCGCGCGTGCGAAATCGGCGGGTGGCGCTCCGGTGCCGCTTTCCCGATATCAAGGTAGCCCGGCCTCTCCGAGGACGGGTGTTGCGTTCGCGATTTCCCGCGCCCGGAGGTCGCGGGCTACCTCGCGGGGAAGCGGTGGTCTGAACTCGATGCGCCCGGCGGTCGCAGACCGCCACTACCGGTGGGAGGCGCGGGTCGTCGCGCGGGCGCATCGCGTTGCGCGCGGGTTGCTGCCGGAGCGTGCGCCTCGGTTCAGATCTTGAGGCGGCGCTTCGTTTCGGCGAGGTCGAGACCGTCGATGCGCACGATCTTCTGGCGCGACTTGTCGCCACGCAGGAGTGTCACGGCGCGCCGCGGCACGCCGAGGGTGTCGGCGAGGAATTCGCAGAGCTCCTCGTTGGCGCGGCCTTCGAGGGCGGGCGCGTGGACTTTCACCTTGAGCGCGTCGCCGAGCCAGCCGACGACGGCGCTGCGCGGCGCGTTGGGCACGGCTTTGATTTCGAGCGTGCAGCTCGGCGGTGCAGCGGAGGGAAGGGGAGCGGCCATCGCGCTCTGAGTCGTGGAGGGCGTGCGCACGGTCGGCAAGCCTGCCCGTGTTTTCCCGCGCGAGTCGGGTCGCCGCAAATTTACGCAATACGTAATGAATGTGGGGACGCCACGCGGTGAACCACGCGCGTAGAAACCGGAGCTAAGTGCGGGGCGCGTCGGGAGTTTCCCCGTATTGAGGCGAATAAATGTCATAGCGGGCGGGCGAAATTTCGCGACGACCTGACACCTTTTCGTCACCCGGGGTTGGCACGGCGGCTGCATTTAGGCGGGCAGTTCTTTGGCAGTCAGTCGAGGAGTCAGAGTCATGGTGTTATCACTACCCCGCGTCCCCAAAACGCGGCTTTCGCGCACGAGCGGCCGGAGCGGCCGGCGTGGCGCAAACACCCGGAGAAGCCGGGTGCAGTTGAACAGAGAAAAACCAAACAACGAAAGACACCCTACCATGAAAAACGTGATCAAACTGATCCTCGTTAGCAGCCTGCTCGCCGGTTTCGCTTGGGCGAAGTCGAACGAACAGGCTTACGTCGAGTCCTACGCGGGACGCGCCGATGTGCCCGTGCCGATCTCGGTTGTGAAACCGGTGATCGACCCGAGCTTCGAAGGCGCGGCCGTGCGTTTGAGCTTCATCATCGAAGCGGACGGCACGCCGAAGGAGATTTATGCTCCGGCGGATGCCGATCGCGATTTGGTGAAGCAGCTCGCGAGCGCCGTGGCGCAGTGGAAGTTCAAGCCGCTGACGCGTGACGGTGCCGTGGTGCGCACTCGCGTGATCCTGCCGATCCGCGTCGAAAGCGCGGACGCTGCGTCGTCGGTTGCGCAGCGCTGATACCCCTTCCCCCAGGCCGCCTCCTTCACCGGAGGCGGCCTGTTTGCTTTCGGACGTTGCGAACGTCGCGATCACGCGACCGAGCGAACGAAAAACCCGCGCCCGGAGGTCGCGGGCTACCCAAAGCACAGCGCGGCAACGCGCGCGTTATTTTTTCGGCGTCTGCGCCGTCGGTGCGGCGGGTGCGGGGACGTTTTCCTCGACGACGCGGAGTTCGCCGGGAGTGACCTTGGCGTCGCGGTCGAGGAAGTGCGCCTTGCCGGGCAGCGTCTCGCCGAAATACGGCGCGGCTTTCGCGATCATCTGCGCGGCGATGGCGGAGAACTTCGCGTGGCCGCGCTGCGGCACGGCGATGAAGGTCGTCCATGCGCGCGGGGCGCTGTTGCCTTTCGCCTTCAGGGTCGCGACTTCGAAGGCGTCGACGACGACGAGAAAATAGTCGTCCGTCGGCATCCCGCCGATGAGGCGGTCGGCCATGCCCTCGGCGTCACTGTCGGGATACAGCTCGGTGAGCGTCTGCTCGGTCTGGCGCAGGGCGCCTTCGTCGCCGCCGGCGCGGTCGTCCCACGCCGTCGCCGCGGCGAGCGAGCTGCCGCGTTTGCGCGGGACGAGGCCGTGTTTCCATTCGAGATTTTCCTCGCGCACGAACGGGTCGCGCCAGCGGCGGCCGCCGAAGCTGATGCGGAGCACGAGGTCGACTTTCGTCAGGTCGAAGGTGTTGCGGAGGTTCTTGGTCGCGAGGGCGGGGACGAGGAGCTTGCAGACTTCCTCGTAGCTGAGGTCGGCTTCGTAGATCTCGCCGCGGAGAAATTGATAGAGCTGCAACGGGCGCGCGTCGGCGGGCGGGGGCGGCGCCTCGGTGAGGTCGGCGGGGCGGCGGAACATTTTTTCCAGCACGTCGGGCGGGGTGTGCGCGTAGTTGGCGGCGGAGACGGTGATCTCGTTGGGCGGCGGTTTGGCGGCGAAAAGGGTGGGCGCGGCGAGGGCGCACGCGGCGAGGGCGGGAAGAAAGCGGCGGAGGAGCATCGGGGGTGAATCCGGAAACACGCCGGACGGCGGCACAGTTACGGGATTTCCCCTCGAGCGCAGCCGAAAAACTGTGCGGCGCGGAGGGAAACGGTTTGCGCGGCGCGCGGCGCTCGCGAGCCTACGGGCATGAAATTGCTTTCCTGGAACGTGAACGGCGTGCGCGCCGCGCTCGGCAAGGGCCTGCTCGACTGGATGGGCGCGGCGAAGGCCGACGTCATCTGCCTGCAGGAAGTGAAGGCCACCGCCGGCGACGTGCAGGGCGTCGCGTGGCCGAAGGGCTACGAGCTGGTCTGGAACGCCGCGCAGAAAAAGGGCTACAGCGGCACGGCGCTCTTCGCGAAGACGAAGCCGCTCTCCGTGACGCTCGGTCTCGGCTCCGCGGAGCACGACGCGGAAGGCCGCGCCATCACGGCGGAATTCGCCGACTGCTACGTCGTGGGCGTCTACGTGCCCAACGCGCAGCCGGAGCTCGCGCGCCTCGATTTCCGCCAGGCCTGGGACCGCGCGCTGCTGGCGCACGCGAAGAAACTGGAGAAGAAAAAGCCCGTGCTCTTCTGCGGCGACCTGAACGTCGCGCACGAGGAGATCGACCTCGCGCGGCCGAAGGAGAACGTGGGCAACCCGGGCTTTTCCGACGAGGAGCGCGCGGGCTTCCGCGACTATCTCGCGGCGGGCTTCGTCGACACGTTCCGGCAATTTGAAAAAGGCTCCGGCCACTACTCGTGGTGGACCTACCGGGCTAACGCGCGCGCGAACAACGTGGGCTGGCGCATCGACTACGTGATGGCGTCGGCCGCGCTCTCGCCGCGCCTGAAGCGCGCGTGGATCGAGGCCGACGTGCACGGCAGCGACCACTGTCCAGTGGGTGTGGAGCTGAAATGAGGCCGCGCGGCCTGCCGCGCGCGCCGCGGGCGAAATTGCCGGTCTCGCTCCGGCTGGGCCGCTCGCGGCTGCATGGCGTCGGGGTGTTTGCGCGCGATTTTCTTCCCGCGGGCGAGAGGTTGCTCGAATACGTGGGCGAGCGCATCTCAAAGGCCGAGGCGGCGCGCCGCGAGAAGCGGCGGCAGGCTCGGGCGGCGACCGGCGCCGCGGACGTGTGCGTTTATATTTTCGAACTCAACCATGCCTTCGACCTCGATGGCGACGTGCCCGGCAACCCCGCGCGCCGCATCAACCATTCGTGCGCGCCGAATTGCGAGGCGCAGTCGGATGGCCGGCGCATCTGGATCGTGGCGCGCCGCGACATCGCGCCAGGCGAGGAGCTGACTTACGACTACGGCTTCGCCCTCGCTGACGCGCGCCGGCACCCGTGCCGCTGCGGCGCGGCGGAATGCGCGGGTTTCATCGTCGCGCGAGCGCAGCGGTGGCGGCTGCGCGCCGAAGCGAAAAAATGCCGCTGACGACGGCCAGCGCGCTCACGGTGCCACGAAGAGCGCGGGGAGATCCTTCTTCGGATCGACGAAGCGGATCGCGGTGATCGCGCCGGAATCGTCGAGCGTCAGCACGGTGAGGCGGTCGTCCTGTTGCGGGTAACGGACCAGGAAGTCCTCGGCGTCGGCGAGGAGGATGCGATGCGGGTATTTGCGCATCTTCGGCAGGGCGAAGGCGCGCGCGATGCCGGGCATGCCGTGGATGTTGGCGATGAAGAGGGCGTGGTGTTGCGCGAGGAAGTCGGCCGGTTGCCGTTCGAAAAAGGCGTTGGCGGCCTTGCCCGTGCCCATCACAAAGGAGACGATGACGAGCCGCGCGCCGCCCTCGTAGTTGAAGGGCTTGTCGTGCTGGTCGCGCGTGGAGAACGCGGCCAGTTTTTCCCCGACGGCGTAGGGCGCCGGAGCCGCGCCAGCGTGGGTGAGCACCGGCGCAAGCAGGCACAGAGCGACGAGCAGACGGAACGTGGAGCGCATGGGCGGCACGATGCCCGTCCGCGCGCTGCGGACAACCGGAAAGCTTGCGGGGCGGGATGACGAGGCGCACGGTGCTCGCATGAACATCGCCCGCGCGGAACAGCTGAAGAAATTGCTCGCGAAGAAACCCCGCCTGAAGCTCGCCGCGGCGGAGAGTCTCACCGGCGGCAACGTGCAGGCGCTGATCACGAGCGTGAGCGGGGCGTCGGACTATTTCGTGGGCGGCGTCACGGCCTACACGCTCGATGAAAAAGTGCGCCAGCTCGGCGTGACGCGGCGGCACGCGAAGGCGGTGAATTGCGTCTCGCAGCAGGTCGCCGTGGAGATGGCGATGGGCGCGTGTCAGATGTTCGGCGCCGACCTCGCGGTGGCGACGACCGGCTACGCGGAGCCGTCGGCCAAGCACCGCATCAAGCACCCGATGGCGTGGTGGGCGCTGGTGCACATGCAGCGCGGCGGCAAGGTGGCGGCGGTGTCCGGCACGGTGGAACTGCTCGGTGCGTCGCGACTCGAAGCGCAGCAGAAAATTGCCGAGTCGGTCGTCGGGATGCTGGTGGCGTATCTGGAGTCGCTCGGCGCGGCGAAGTGAGCGAGGGCAGAGCAGGGAAGGGACCACGAGAAATCGGCGGCGCTGAGCGCGTGTGGCGCAGTGTGCGCTCACACTCAGGTTTTCCCTGATGCGCGCGGGGAATTCTCCGGCATTACGGGGTTTTGGACTCGATAGTCGTCAAAAATAGGTAAACATCCTGCTCTGAGTTTAGGTGGGTGCCCCGTTACCTCTTGCACACAGCCCGCCCCGTTTCGCCTTGGCCACCGCGAACACTGTTCTTCGTTCGTATCGCTACGGCGTTGCTCGTTTTGATCGGCTTGGCTCGCGCTGGTGCGACGGATGCAGCGCGCGACCCGGCGGCGGAGGCGAGGACTGCTCCGGCATTGCAGATCACGCGCACGGAAGGGCCAAGTCACATCGTCTGGGGCTTTTTCGAGCCGACCGCCGGACATCGCGTCGCGCGCCTGCAGGTGGCGACGCTCCTGAAGGAATACGGCAAGCAGGGTGTTTTCCGCGTCGCGTGGAAACCGCGCGTCGCCCTCACGGGTGTCGAGCTGCGGGTGACGGACACGTCCGCGTGGCCCGTGGTGGCGCCGCAATTGGCGGACATCCTCGAATCGCTGCGCGCGGGCCGGGAAGGGGCGCGACTCGCCGACGTCGTGGTGATATTCGAGGACACCGGCGCGCGCTTTGCGGCGGCCCGCGCGGAGATCGCGAGCGCCGGAGACCTCTATCTCCGGCAGGTGGAAATGGCGGGCGGCGGGCGCAAGGACGTGTGGCTGCACCTGCGCGGTGCCCACGCCGGCCAGATCGAATTTTTCAGCAATATTCCTGTTTCAACCCCCGTTCCTGAATCATGAACGCTCGTTTCGCGCGCTGGCTTTGCGTTTTTCTCCTTTCCGCCGTCATGGCACGGCCCGCCGTGGTCGACGACCGCATCGCCGAGGGGCGCGCGGCTCTCGCCGCCCACAACCTCAGCCTCGCGCGCTCGAAGTTCACCGAGGCACGCGCCGCGGACGCGACGAACCCGACCGCCGCCGCCCTGCTCGGCCTCACGCGGTGGTTCGCCCTCGTCGGCGATGCGCCGGCGAACAACGTGCTCACCGGCGCCGGTTTCAGCGCCAGCGGGCGCGATCTCTATAATTGGAGCGCGACGCTCGGCAAAAACGCCGCGGGCGACGCGGCGTTGCCGGCCGGCTACAACCTCGAATCGCAGCGCTCGTTCTGGCGCGACACCATCATCCCCACTTCCGCGGCGGCGCGGGCGGATTTCGCGGCGGTGACCGACGATGCCTTCGTGCTCACGTTGACGGCGGCGGAGCTGAACTCCGGCAACCCGGCCGACACCCTCACGCTCGACCGCGCGGACTTGCTCACCTTGCAGGCGGGCCTGCGCGCCTTCGAGATGCTGGCCCAGTCAGCCCTCGGCCAAAACATGAGCGCGGACTACGCGCGGCTGCTGCGCATCGCCCAGGCCGACACGCTGACGTTCCGGCAGGCGATGGATGAGAACCCCGATCTCCTCAAGGCCGGCCCGCTCGAAAACCGCCTCGCGGCCAAGGAGGCGTTACTCGACTTCGTCAACCTCTACCGCCGCGCCTCCTCCGCAGTGCGCGCGCGCCCGGTGGGACTGGATCGCCTGTTCATGCTGGATACGCCGCAGGACCTGTCCAACGAAGCGGACTTCCGCCGCTACCTCGCCCAGCTCGAAAAATCCGCCACCGACTACGTCGAGGTCGACAACGGCGCCGAGCACGTTTCCCTCGCTCCGATGGCGACCGCCGGCTGGTCGATCCGCGGTTCGCTGCCGCCGATGACCAACGGCCGCTTCGATCCGACCGCGATCGGTGACGCTTCGCTCGGCGGTGTGGTGCTCGGGTTGCGCCGCGAGTTCTTCGCGCAGCGACTCGTCGAGGCCGGCTATACGGCGGACCTCGGCTGGAATCTCGTCACGCCCACGCCGTTCAACTCCGGCCTGCAGAAATACGTCTACACCGGCACGCATCATCTCGTCACCGGCTCGAACGGCACCATCGGCCGCTCGGCCGACGGCACGAACTGGACGTTCCAGCAATTTTCCACCGCGGCGGACCTCTTCTCCATCGCCACCAACGGCGGCGGCGTGGTCGTCGCGGTTTCCAACACCCAAGTCTGGCGCTCCGCCGACCACGGCGCGACCTGGAGCCTCGTCCACCGCACTTGGCGCAAGACCGCACCCGACAACGAGGGCGGCATGTTCGGCCTCGTGTGGAACGGCAGCCGCTTCACCGCCATCACCGCCAACGGCTACATTTGGAGCTCGCCCGACGGTCTCGCCTGGACGCGCGGCAACCGCATCCAGCCGGCCACGGTCGGCCTGTCGATCAGCGGCCTCGACTACGACGCCGGCCGGTTTGTGGCCACGGGCACCGTCACCCAGAACAACCTGATTCGCGGCGCGATTTTCACCTCCACCGACGGCACGAACTGGACGCTGGTCTTCAGCGGCGCCTCCAACACCCCCTACCGCACCGCCGCCTACGGCAACGGCCGCTGGGTGGCCGCCGCCAACGCCGGCCGCATCGCCTACTCCACCAACGGCGGCACCAACTGGGCCGAAATCACCTCCGGCAACACCACCGACACCTTCGTCGGCTCCACCTTCGCCAACGGCCAATTCTACCTCGGCGGCTCCCGCTTCGGCACGTCCGCGGACGGCATCAACTGGACCTTCACCAACAACCCCGAACCGGTCACGTTCGCCGACGCCGTGGCCGGCCCCGCCGGTGCCGTCTACCTCCCCGGCAGCGGCGGCGCGCTCTACCGCTACGCGAGCGGCACCTTCACGCGCCTCGACTCCGTCACGACCGGCATCGCGCGCAACGCCGTCTACAACGAGTCCGTCGCCTTCAACGGCAAGATCTACACCACCGGCAGCAACGGCACCATCACCGAGACCTCCGGCAACACCGTCGTCAACCGCACCACGCCGGTCTCGACCGCCCTGACCTGCATCACCGTGCACAACGGCCAGCTCTTCGCCGCCGGCAACGCCGGCACCATCGTCTCCTCCGCCGACGGCGTGACCTGGCAGGTGCGCATCGCCAACGACTCCACCCTCACCACCGCGCCGATCAACGACCTCCTCAGCGCCAACGGCCAGCTCCTCGCCGCCACCTCATCCTTCGTGCTCGTCTCCAGCGACGACGGCGCCACCTGGGCCCGCCGCTCACTGGGCACCAACGCCGGCAGCACGCTCTCCGTCGCCTACGGCGCCGGCTACTACGTCTTCGGCCAGGCCGCCGCCAGCATCAGCGGCGTCAGCGAATGCGCCGTCGTCTACTCGAGCGACTTGGTGAACTTCAACCGCACCGTCCTCGTCACGGAACCCATCGGTGGTTTCGTTTCCAGCGTTCGCCAAGTGCTGTTCCGCGACGGCCAATTCCATCTCCTGCTCACCACCGGACGCGTCCTCCACTCCGCCACTTCCAATCCGAACGACGGCTTCGGCGGCGACTGGGGCACTCTCGGCACGATGATCGGCGGCGGCATCCAATCCGGCACCTTCTACGCCACCACGCAACGCACCGGCGACGAGTCGCGCTCCGGCCTCAACTATTCCTACGACGGCGAAACTTGGGTCCGCACCGAGTTGCCCACCTCGGAATTCATCGCCGGCACGCTCGCCGATCTCGGCGGCCGCCTCTACACCTCCGGCGGCACCTCGATCTATCGCGCCACCAAATCCCTCGCGCGCCCCGGCCCGACCGCCGGCTCCCAAGTGATCATCCCCGCCCGCGTCGGCCAGAGCATCACGCTCGCCGCGCCGATCACCTCCTCCGAGGACCTCACCTACCAGTGGAGCTTCAACGGCAGCGCGATCGTCGGCGCCACCGGCGCCAGCCTCAACCTCTCGCAAGTCGCCGCCGATCAGGCCGGCACCTACACCGTCACCGCCACCGGCCGCGCCACCGGCGCCACCGCGACCAACACCGTCACCGTCCTCGTCGTGGCCGGCAAGCCGACGATCACCCAGCAACCCGCCGGCGGCCTCGCCAAGGCCGGCGGCTCGTTCACCTTCACCGTTGGTGCGGCCGGCACCGCGCCGCTCAGTTACCAGTGGTTCCGCAACAACCAGCCGCTCGCCGCCGCCACTGCGGCGACGTTGACGCTCTCCAGCGTGACCACCGACGACGCCGGCGACTACCGCGTCGAAGTCGCCAACGCCTCCGGCACCGTCATCAGCTCCGACGCGCGCCTCGCCGTCTCGTCGATCGGCACCGCGCCCGCCTTCTGGGAGGACAGCGAGTCGTTCTTCGCCCCCAGCCGACTCATCTCCGACGGCCAGGGCCGCTTCTACGCGATGTGGAACGTCTATGGCCGCGCCCAGGACGTCGTTGGCGGTGTGCACGTCGGCAGCCTCGCTCGCTTCAATGAGGCCACCGGCGCCGTCGACCCGACGTTCGTGTGGGACGAGAAACTCGGCTCGCCGCTCTACCTCTGCGTGCAGCCCGATGGCAAACTCGTCATCGCCACCAACCAAGCCTCCGGCGAAGGCGCCACCGTCATCCGCCTCAACACCGACGGCTCGCTCGACAACACCTTCTCCGCCCCGCGCTTCAGCCGCTCGATCCGCTTCATGCACCTGCAGTCCGACGGCAAGCTCCTCCTCGCCGCCACCGACGGCGTCAGCGACGGCTCGGTCCCGGGCATGGTCATCGCCACCAACCTCACCGTCTACCGCATCGCTGCCAACGGCGCCCTCGACAACACCTTCGCCCCCGTCGACCTCGGCGCCACCGGCAGCGTGTTCTCCCCGCCCAAGACCGACGCGCAGGGCCGCATCTACCTCCTCGGCAGTTTCCAATCGGTGAATGGCACCGTCCGCCGCGGCGTCGCCCGCGTCAGCTCGACCGGCGTCCTCGATTCCTTCGCCGACCCTGCCACGATGCCCGCCGGCTGGAGCCCCAGCACCGTGGGCCGCGCCATCGCGTTCCAGAGCGACGGTCGCCCCGTGATCGTCGGCCGCTTCGCCTACACCATCCGCGGCAACATCAGCTCCAACCCGATCCTCGCGATCCGCTTCAACCTCGACGACACCTTCGACACCACCTTCGCCCAACCTCTCCGCGGCGAGACGCCGGTCAATACCGCCGTCGGCGTCTACGCCCGCTGGATCGAGCTGACCGCCGGCGACAAGTTCTACCTCACCGTCGACCGCGTGATGCGCTTCAACGCCAACGGCACCCTCGACAACACCTGGGCCGCGAACAACACCGGCTATTCCAAGGAGCTCTTCTGGCTCATGGTCAGCCCGACCACCGGCAACCTCTACGTCCCCGACCTAAACGACGTTGCCGGTAACATCCTCGCCCTCACTTCCACCGGCGCGCCCCTCTCCGGCTTCAACGCCGGCGGCTTCGGCACCACCCGCACGCCGGACGACGCCATCCTCCTCGCCGACGGACGCCTCCTCACCGCCGGCAACTTCGATCACTTCGGCGGCACCGTGCAGCCCGGCACCGCGCTCTTCGGCACCAACGGCGTGCTCGCCGGCGATGCCACCGCCTTCCACGACCCCGGCGTCATCTTCACCAACCCGTGGGCCACGGTCTTCCGCTGGCCCGATCGCAGCTTCGGCGTCGTTCGCGCCGAGCTCGGCGACCCCCTCACCGGCGCCGGCAGCAGCGCCCCGCAAGTCAAGCGCTTCAACCCCGACGGCACCACCCGCGCCGGCTGGGAACTCGCCGAGCCGAATCCCTCCACATGGAACTACGCGCCGGCCCCCGATGGCGGCCTCCTGCTCTGGCGCGCCGGCCCCACCGTCACCGACATCATCAACCAGGGCAACAGCGCCTGGATCCGCCGCTACAACCCCGACGGCTCCGCCACCCCGACCAGCTTCGGCGACTTCAGCGCCTTCACGCTCATCACGCGCAACGGCAGCAACGCCATCACCAACATCGAATACGGCCAGATCAACGATCTCCAGGTCGCCGGTGACGGCTCGTTCTTCACCCTCGTCGCCGGCCGCGACGGCAACGTCTCGCTCCGCCGCTACCTGCCCAACGGCAATCCGGACACCAACTACACCCCCGTCGCCCTCGGCACCGCGACCGTCAGCGCCGGCTTCACCTCGTTCCTCTACGATCCGGTGACGAACACGTCCGCCCAATACCCCGTCACCAACTACTCCGCCACCGGCTACCGCCTCCGCGTGCTCCCCGACGGCTCCGCCTACGTCGCCGGCCGCCTCACCGTCGGCGGCGTCTCCCGCTCGCTCGTCAAGTTGACCGCGACCGGTGCCGTCGACGCCACCGTCGCCGACCTCACCCTCGGCTACACCAACTCCACCGGCCTGCCGGCGCGCATCTCCGGCCTCGGCCTCGACGACAGCGCCCGCCTCTACCTCGCCGGCCGCTTCGACTCCGTCAACGGCACCGCCGCCGCCGGCCTCGCCCGCCTCGATGCCACCGGCGCCTTCGACGCCGCCTGGGCGCCCGGCGTGCAAATCGTCGATCCGCTCGGCACCGGCGTCCTCTTCGCCTCGGGCAACGGCTGGCTCCACATCCTCGGCCCCGTCATGGGCGCCGGCGATCTCCGCCCCACCGGCTACAAGCGCGTGCCGCTCACCGCCACCGCTCCCGCCATCATCGGCCAATCCGCCAGCCGCACCGTGAACGAAGGCCAGACCGTGCAACTCTTCGCCGGCGTCTTCGGCGGCGGCGACATGACCTACTCCTGGACCCGCAACGGCACCGCCCTCACCGGCGGCAACCAGCCGTTCCTCGACCTCGGCAAAGTCACCTCCGCGACCGCCGGCACCTACGTGCTCACCGCCACCAACTCCGCCGGCACCACGCAGACCACCGCCATCGTCCTCACCGTTTCCAACCTCCCCGCCATCGACGTCGCGCCCAAGTCCGTCACCGTCCTCGAAGGCGGCGCCACGACCCTGACCGTGCAGGCCAGCAGCAGCCTGCCGCTCACCTACCAATGGCAGCGCAACGGCACCCCGATCGACAGCGCCACCTCCGCCGCGCTCGTGCTGACCAACGTCACCGCCGGCCAGGCCGGCAACTACGCCGTCGTCGTCACCAACGCCAACGGCAGCGCCACCAGCGCCGTCGCCGTCGTCACCGTCACCCCGCTCGCCCCCGCGCCCACGATCACGGCCCAGCCGCTCAGCCAGACCGTTTACAACGGCTACTTCGTCGCGCTCACCGTGGCCGCCACGCCGCCCTCCGGCAGCACGATCACCAGCTACAAGTGGTATCAAAACGGCAACCTGTTCTCGACCTCCAATACCTCCGCCACCAGCCACACCCTCACGGTCAGCGCTCCCGCCAGCGGTGCCAGTGCGGCCTACACCGTCGTCGTCACCTCCACGAACGGCGGCTCCGTCACCAGCGCCACCGCCACCCTCACCGGCGGCAACCCCGCTTACGCCACGTCGACCTTCGCCGGCCTCAGCACCCGCGGCTCCGCCGACGGCACCGGCTCCGCCGCCCGCTTCGCCTTCCCGCAAGGCGCCGCCTCCGACGCGGCGGGCAACGTCTACGTCGCCGATTCGAGCAATCACACCATCCGCAAGGTCACGCCCGCCGGCGTCGTCACCACCTTCGCCGGACTCGCCGGGGCCAACACCATCACCGACGGCACCCTCGCCGTCGCCCGCTTCAGCAACCCGACCGGCGTCATCGTCGCGGCCAACGGCGACATCTACGTGCTCCAGCCCAGCCTGATTCGAAAAATCTCCGGCGGCAACGTCTCCACCTTCGCCGGCTCCACCACGTTCGGCGCCGCCGACGGCACCGGCACCTCCGCCCGCTTCAACAACCTGGCGCGCGGCGTCATCGACAGCTCCGGCAACCTCTACGTCTCGGACACCGGCAACCACGCCATCCGCAAGATCACTCCCGCCGGCGTCGTCACCACCTACGCCGGCACACTCGGCGTCTTCGGCTACGCCGACGGCGCCGTCGGCACCGGTCGCCTCAACAACCCGCGCGGCCTCGCGCTCAAGTCCGACGGCACGCTGCTCATCTTGGACGGCACCAACTCCGCCCTCCGCCTCGCCGACGCCTCCGGCAACCTCACCACGCTCGTCGGCTCGCCGCCGCCCAATAATTTCAGTGGCACGACCGACGCCGTTGGCACCGCCGCGCGCCTCAGTTCGCCTTGGGACATCGCCCTCGATCCTGGCACCGGCGTCGCCTACGTCGTTGACGGACCCTACACCATCCGTCGCATCGCCACGGACCTGACTGTCACCACCGTCGCCGGCTCGCCCTTCCAAATCGGCTTCGCCGACAGCGGCGCGGGCACGAACGCCCGTTTCAATTTCCCGCGCGGCATCGCCTGGATGGGCAACGCCCATTTCGCGATCACCGACATGAGCTCGAACACCATCCGCTCCTTCGGCACCGCCGGCGACGTCTCGACCCTGGCCGGCCTGCCGCCCGGCAGCGCCGATGGCACCGGCACCGCCGCGCGCTTCTTCCTGCCCATCGGCGTCGTCGGCGACGGCAGCGGCAACTTCATCGTCAGCGACTACAGCAACCGCGTCCTGCGCAAAGTGACGCCCGCCGGCGTCGTCACCACGTTCTCGGGCATCGTCTCCACCTCCACCTTTGCGATGGTCGACGGCTCCGCCGCCACCGCCCGCTACGGCGGTCCGCGCGGCCTCGCCCGCCACCCGAGCACCGGCGACATCTACGTCTTCGACTCCGGCAGCATCCGCAAAGTCGCCCCCGACGGCACCGTCGCGGCGTTTGTCGGCTCGAACGCCGGCTCCACCGGCTCCACCGACGGTGTCGGCACCGTCGCCCGCTTCGGCTCGTTCGGCGCGCTCGCCTTCGCCGCCAACGGCGACCTCTACGTCGCCGACGACTTCAATCACATCATCCGCAAAGTGACGTCCGACGGCACCGTCACCACCATTGCCGGCGTGGCCAATTCCTCCGGCAACGTCGACGGCA
This sequence comes from Candidatus Didemnitutus sp., assembly GCA_019634575.1. Classification (NCBI taxonomy): domain Bacteria; kingdom Pseudomonadati; phylum Verrucomicrobiota; class Opitutia; order Opitutales; family Opitutaceae; genus Candidatus Didemnitutus; species Candidatus Didemnitutus sp. The sequence goes on along the minus strand of JAHCAY010000001.1, from coordinate 2,484,955 downwards.
GTCTCGCCGGCGGCGCCGCCTCCAGCCCGGTGCGCTTCGCCAACCCGCGCGGCATCGCGGTCGATGCCTCCGGCAACATCTTTGTCGCCCAAAATTCCGGCAACATCCGCAAGATCGATTCCGCCGGCAACGTCACGACCCTCACCGGCACCTACAGCTCGCTCAGCAATATCGACGGCGGCCCGCTCGGCGCCCGCCTCGGTTCGCTGCAATCGCTCACGCTCGGCGGCGACGGCAACCTCTACGTCGGCAGCGGCGGATGCATCTACCGCATCGATCCCACGACCGGCGTCGTCACCACGTTGCTCGGCTCGGTGTTCACCTCCGGATTCCTCGACGCCTCGGGCGGCGCCGCCCGCGTCGACTCGGTCACCGGCCTCAGCGTCGCCGCCGACGGCACGATCACCTTCGTCGACTCCAACAACGGCATCATCCGCCGCGCCGTCACCGCGCCCGTGATCAGCTTCACGACGCAACCCGCGAACCAGACCGCCGCCACCGGCGCGAACGTGACCTTCACCGCCGCCGCCACCGGCCTCAGCGGCATCACGTATCAGTGGACGCGGAACGGCGTCGACCTCGTCAACGGCGGCAACATCTCCGGCGCCACCGCCGCGACGCTCACCCTCTCCAGCGTCACGCTCGGCGACGCCGGCAGCTACGCCGTCCGCGCCAGCTCCGGCAGTTCGGTCGCCGTCTCCAACTCCGTCACCCTCACCATCGGCGCCGCCGAGGCGAACGACAACTTCGCCAACGCCACCGCGCTCACCGGCACCAGCGGCACCGTCTCCGGCAACAACTCCACCGCCACCGGCGAGACCGGCGAACCCACGCACTTCAGCAGCACCTTCAACGCCGCCTCCTCGCTCTGGTATGCGTATCGCCCCGTCGCCAACGGCGTCGTCACCTTCGACACCATCGGCAGCTCGTTCGACACCGTCCTCGCCGCCTACACCGGCAGCGCCGTGAACAACCTGGCCTTCCTCGTCCAGAACAACGACACCGCCGGCAGCACCGCCAGCCAGATCACGTTCCCGGTCACCGTCGGCACCACCTACTACGTCGCCGTGGCCAGCAACACCAGCACGCGCGGCGCCTTCGTGCTCAACTACTCGCTCAGCGTCGCGCCGCAGCCCAGCGCCGCCGTGGTCGGCTCCGGCCAGAGCGTCTCGCTCAGCGTCGTGCCGAACGGCGCGCTCAACCCCGCCGTCACGCAACAATGGCGCCGCGATGGCGTCGACCTCGCCGGCGCCACCGCCGCGACGCTCGCCAATCAAACCCTCGCCGGCGTCTACACCGTCGGCTTCGCCCAAGGCGGCGCCCTCGACTACTCACGCACCGAAGCCGTCGCGCTGCTCACCGTCCCCGCCGGCGGCGCCAGCGCCACCGACACGTTCACTGGCACCGGCCTCTCCGCCGCGTGGAATTCGACGCCGCTCACCAGCATCCCCGACACCGACACGGCGTTCAACATCAACGACCGCCTCGAGTTCGCCACGCCCAACAGCTTGCCTCCGGTGGTTTATCGCCAAGCCGATCGCGCCGACACGCTTCCCCTCGACCGCAACTGGTCCGTCGCCGTCCGCACCGCGATGAACCCCAGCGCGCTCGCCAACATGCTCGGCGCCGGCTCCGTCCGCGAAACCGGTTTCTCGCTCGTCGCCACCAACACGGTCGACGCCAACGACTATCACCGCGTCGTCTTCCGTTACCGCAACGACGCCGGCACGCCGCGCTTCGAACGCTACATGCAGACGACGACCAACGGCGCCGCCGCCGCCGCGGCCGGCGTGACCACGCTCGCCAACAAGAGCGCGCTGCTCCGCTTCGATTACGATGCCGGCACCGGCGTGCTCACCTCCTCCGTCTCTTCGGGCGGCAGCAGCTTCGCCACCGTCGGCACGTTCAACGTCCTCAGCACCTGGGCCCTCAATCGCGCCGGCGCGATCCGCATTGGCCTCCGCGGCGGAGCCGAACTCGTCAGCATCCCCGCCGCCGCCGTCTGGGCCGACGACTATGTCCAGGTGATCTCGCCCGCCCCCGGCCCGGTCATCGCCACGCAGCCCGTCAGCGTCACCGCCGCCGAAGGCTCCGGCATCACGCTCTCCGTCGGCCTCTCCGGCACGACCGCCGGCACGCCGACCTACCAGTGGTTCAAGGACGGTGTCGCCATCGACGGCGCGACCAGCAGCAGCTATTCCGACGTCGCCGCGGCCGGTTCCTACACCGTCGCCGTCACCCTCAACGGCCAGACCGTCACCTCCGCCGCCGCCGTGGTCACCACCACGCCCTCGGCTCCGGTCTTCGGCACGATCGGCAACATCTCCTCCATCTTCGGCGCCGGCGGCTACGTGCTCCCCGCCGGCAGCAGTTCCTACCTGCAGACCGGCGTCATCGCCGGCAGCAGCCCGGTGAGTTACCAGTGGAACTTCAACGGCACCCCCATCCCCGGCGCCACCGGCCCGACCTACTACCTGCCCAACTGGCAATCCGCCCACGCCGGCGCCTATTCGGTCACCGCTTCGAATTCCGTCGGCACCGTCACCAGCCCGGAGGAAACCTTCTGGATCACGCCCGAAGGCGGCTGGCGCTGGCGCAACCCCACGCCCACCGGCAACGGCGCCACGCGCGTCGCCTACCTCAACGGCCAGTTCCTCCTCGGCGGCATTCGCGGCACCTTCATGGTCTCGCCCGACGGCCTGAACTGGACCACCCGCCAAGTCCCCGCGCAGAACAACCTGTTCAACTTCCAATACACCGCCGGCCGCTACGTCGCCATGGCCAGCCTCAACGCCATCTTCACCTCCCTCGATGCCGTCGTCTGGACTCCGCGCACCACCGGCATCAACGGCGGACAGACATCCTTGCAGGACATGGTCGCCGGCAACGGCCGCATCGTCGCTCTCGGCGTCGGCGGCGTCACCGCGGTCTCCACCGACGGCGGCCTCAACTGGACCATCGGCAACCTCGGCAACGGCGCCACCGATACCGTCTTCGGCGCCACGTTCACCCTGAATAAATTCTGGGCGGTCAGCGGGGCCAGCGGTCGCGTCTTCTCCAGCACCGACGGCGCCACCTGGACCTCCGTCGCCACGCCCGCCGCCAGCCTCCAGGGCCTCGCCTACGGAGCCAGCCGCCTCGTCGCGGTTGGCGCCGACGGTGCCATCGTCACCTCGCCCGACGGCACCAATTGGACCCTCGCCCAATCCGGCACCACCAACCAGCTCCTCGGCGTCAACTTCGTCAACGGCCGCTTCGTCGCCGTCGGCTCCTTCGGCACCATCCTCACCTCGCCCGACGGCCTCGTCTGGACCCCGCGCAGCGCCGCCGGCAACCAGAGCAACCTGCAAAACACCGCCTACGGCAACGGCCGCTACGTCATCGCCGGCCAGAGCGGTAACAGCGGCCGCGTCATCCTCACGTCCCCCGACTCCGAGAACTGGTCGATCCTCACCGGCGGCCCCACGCAGAACAACCACCTCCTGGGCGTTAGCGCTTCTTCCAACACCGTCGTCACCGTCGGCGCGTTCGGCACGATCCTCAGCTCGACCGACAAGGCCACGTGGACGAACCGCACCACCGCGAACACGAACCAGCTGAACGACGTTCACTACACACTCGGCAAGTTCATGGCCGTCGGCAACAGCGGCTCCATCATGACCTCGACCGACGAGGGCGCCACCTGGACCTGGCACAGCCTCAGCGCCGTCCTCGGCACCACCGGCCTCAACGGCGTGCGCTACTCGCCGCTCGTCTCCCGCTGGATCGTCGCCGGCGGCGGCGGCGGCATCTTCACCGCGGCGGACGGCGCCACCTTCACCTGGACCCGCCAGACCACCGGCACCTCGCAAAACCTCCGCAAGGTCGCCGTCTCGGGCAGCCTCCACGTCGTCGTCGGCAGCGGCGGCACGATTCTCAGCTCCGCCGATGCCACCACCTGGACGCTCCGCACCTCCGGCACCACCTCCCAGCTCAACGACGTCGCCTTCGGCAACGGCACCTGGGTCGCCGTCGGCAACACCGGCACGGTCGTCACCTCGAGCGACGCCACCACCTGGACCGCCAAGCAGCTCGGCGTCTTCAACCTCACCAGCGTCAACTACCTCAACGGCGCCTTCATCGCCACCGGCGGCTCCAACGCCTACTTCACCTCCACCGACGGCGTTACCTGGACCGGCCGCACCACCGGCGCCGCCGATCAGCTGAACGATAACGTCATCTTCGCCGGCGAAGTCGTCGGCGTCGGCAACTTCGGCACCATCCTCACCGCCGGCACGCCCGAGATCGCCGGTGGCGGCACGATCAACGCCCCCGCGAATTCGCCCGTCACCCTCAAGTTCGCCGTCGGCAACTCGCCTCTCCCCGTCACCTACACCTGGACGAAGGACAACGGCGCCTACGCCGGCCCCAACTCGCCGGTGCTCACCTTCGCCTCCGCCACCGGCGCCGACGCCGGCGTCTACCGCGTCACCGCGACCAACGCCTTCGGCTCCGCCACCAGCTCGCCCTACACGCTCTCGCTCAACGTCGCCGTCGCCATCACCGGCCAGCCCACCCCGCAAACCGCCCTCGTCGGCGGCAGCGCCGCGTTCAGCGTCACCGCCACCGGCACGCCCACGCCGACCTACCAGTGGCGCCGCAACGGCCTCGATCTCCCCGGCGCGACCAGCTCGACGCTCTCGTTCACCAACCTGCACCCGAACGACGCCGGCCAGATCTCCGTCGCCGTCACCAACGCCTCCGGCACCATCGTCAGCAACGTCGTCGCACTGACCGTCAACCCGCTCGCGCCCGTCATCCAAGGCCCGCTCTCCGCCTTCGCCGTCGCCGGCGCTCCGTTCCTCTACCAGATCAACACGAACGCCACCGCCGCGACCTTCGGCGCCACCGGCCTGCCCGCCGGCCTCACGCTCGCCACCGCCAGCGGCGTCATCTCCGGCACGCCGACGCAAACCGGGCCGTTCAACGTCTCGCTCACCGCGACCAACGTCACCGGCTCCGACACGCAGACGCTCGCGCTCACCGTCCAGCCGCCCGCGCCGGTCATCACCAGCCCGGCCTCGGCCTCGGCGCGCGTCGGCCAGGCGTTCAGCTACACGATCACCGCCGCCAACTCGCCGACGTCGTTCCTCGCCTTCAACCTGCCCGCCGGCCTCTCCCTCACCGGCGCCACGATCTCGGGCACGCCCACGACCGCCGGCTTCTACGCCGCGCAAGTCAGCGCCGCCAACGCCACCGGCATCGCCTCGCAAGGTCTCTCGATCCAAGTCCAACCGCCGCTCGATGCCCCGGTCTACTCCGGCCCCGCCAACGTCAGCGGCACCGCCGGCGCCAGCTTCACCTTCACGCCGAACTTCGGCGCCGGCGTCGCTTCGTGGGCGCTCGTGAATCTCCCCGATAGCACGCCCTCCGCGCTGCCCACCGGCATCACGCTGAATCCGACCACCGGCGTCATCTCCGGCACCACGACGCAAAGCGGCACCTTCCGCATCGCGCTTCAAGCCACCGCCGGCTCCGGCGCGACCACCACGCAGGTGCTGACCTTCACGTTCAACCCGCCCGCCAGCGCGCCGCTCGTCACCAGCAGCGGCTCCGCCGTCGGCACGGTCGGCAGCCTGTTCAGCTACACCATCACGACGAACCCCGCTGCGACGACCTTCGGCGCCACCGGCTTGCCGGATGGCCTCACGCTGAACACCGGCACGGGCGTCATCACCGGTTTCCCGACCGCTCCCGGCATCACCACGGCGACGCTCACCGTCGGCAACTTGACCGGCTCGTCCACGACGCCGTTGACCATCACCGTCAACTCCTCGTCCAACGCCCCGATCATCACCAGCGCGCCCGTCGCCACCGGCACGGTCGACGTCGACTTCGCCTTCAGCCTTACCGGCAGCAACTCGCCGACCAATTTCGCGGTCACGAGCGGCTCGCTCCCGGCCGGCCTGCTCCTCAACGCCGCCACCGGCGCCATCACCGGCAAGCCCACCGCGCCCGGCCAAGTCAAAGTCTGGGTCGCCGCCTCGAACGTCGCCGGCGGACGCGGCCCCGCGGTCGAAATGCTCTTCGACATCGCCCGCGCGCTGAACGTCCCGGTCATCACCTCCAACGGCACCGCCGCCGGCCAGGTCGGCCAACCGTTCCGCTACCAGATCACCGCGACCAACACACCCACCGGCTACGCCCTCACCGGCACGCTGCCGGGCGGACTCTCGTTCGATTCCGCCACCGGCGTCATCTCCGGCGTCCCGAGCGCTGAAACCGCCACGCCCGTCAGCGTCACGCTCGGCGCCTCGAACGCCGACGGCGCCAGCGCGCCGAAGACGCTCTCGATCACCATCGCGCCCGCCCCGGCCACGCCGCGCATCACCAGCGCGCTCGCCGCCAGCGGCCGCGTCGGCGTCGCGTTCACGTATCAAATCACCGCCTCCGACACGCCGACCTCGTATTCGAGCGACGCGCTGCCGGCCGGTCTCGCGCTGAACGCCACCACCGGCGCCATCACCGGCACGCCGACCGCCGCCGGCGCGTTCCCCGTGCAAATCCGCGCCGCCAACGCCGCCGGTCTCGGCCAAGCCTCGACGCTCACGATCAACATCGCCTCGCCGCTCCTCGCGCCCGCCATCACCAGCGACGCGACCGCGAGCGCGAAGGTCGGCGTGTTGTTCAGTTATCAAATCACCGCCACTGGCGAACCCACGAGCTACAACGTCACCGGCACGCTGCCCGCCGGCCTCGTGTTGAACACCACCACAGGTCTCCTCAGCGGCAACCCCGCCGACAACCCCGGCCTCTACACCGTCACGCTCACCGCGACGAATGCCACCGGCACCAGCCAGCCGCAGTCGCTGCTGATCAACATCGCCCCCGCCGACGCCACGCCGGTCATCACCAGCTCCGCCACCGCCGTCGGCCAGGTCAACGTGCCGTTCAACTACCAGATCACCGCGACCAACGTCCCGGCCACGACGCCGTTCCCGCCGTCGGTGTTCCTCGACGCCGTCAACCTGCCGCCGGGCCTCGCCGTGAATCCGTCCACCGGCGTCATCCAAGGCACGCCGAGCGCCGCCGGCACCTACACCGTGTCGCTCGTCGGCATCAACGCCAACGGCACCGGCGCCCCGCGTTCGCTCACCATCACGATCTCGCCCGCCGCCACTGCGCCCGTCATCGGCGGCTCGCTCGCCGTCAACGCGCAGGCCGGCACGGCGTTCTCGTATCAGATCGTCGCGACGAACAACCCGACCTCCTTCGGCGCCCTCGACGCGCCGGTCTGGCTCAGCGTCAACACCGGCACCGGCCTGCTCTCCGGCACGCCCACCGGCCCCGGCACCTACACGATCCGCCTCACCGCCAGCAATTCCGGCGGCACCAGCAACGAGGCCGCGCTCTCTCTCACCGTCTACGCTGCGCCGAACACTCCCGTCATCACCAGTGGCAACAGCGCCGCCGGACGTGTCGGCCAGGTCTTCAGTTACCAGATCACCGCCAGCAACTCGCCGACGAGCTACGTCGCGACCGGCCTCCCCGCCGGTCTCACGTTCGACGGCGCGCTCGGCACGATCTCCGGCACACCGACGACGTCGGGCACGTTCACCGTCACGATCTCCGCCGTGAACGCCAACGGCGAAGGCAACCGCGTGACCCTCACGATCACCATCAGCCCGAGCCTCAACATCGTCGGCTGATCCCTCCCTCTCCTCCGCGTTTCTTACCGCTCACCTCTTTTCCTCACATGATTTCGCTCTCCGCCCGTTTCGGTGCCTTGAGATTGCTCGGGCTCGCCCTCCTGTGTGTGGGCTTCGCGACCGCCGCTCGCGCCGTGGACCTCGTCCTCGCCGCGGGCCAGGCCGGCGTCGCCTACACGCCTTACACCATCGTGACGGATCCCCCGGCCGCCAACGGCACGGTCTACTCCGCCACCGGTCTGCCCAGCGGCATGTCGATCAACGCCTCCACCGGCACCATCTCGGGCACGCCGCTCGTCGACGGCGTGTTCACCGGCACGATCTCGCTCGATGACGCCGGCACGATCAACAACTTCACGTATTCGCTCACGATCGACGCCGCCCTCGGCGTCTCGCAGGTCTCGAGCGAACTCACCGCTCTCGGTGCCGTCGGACAGGATTTTTCGTATCTGATCACGGCCACCAACTCCCCGCAGAGCTACAACGTCGGCACGCTGCCCGCCGGCCTCACTTACAGCGCGGGTGCCATCTCCGGCCAACCCACCACCGCCGGCACCTACAACGTCAGCCTCAGCGCCAACAACGCCACCGGCACCGGCCCCTCCGTCACCCTCGTTATCACCGTCGAGCCCTCCGGCCCCGTGCCGACCATCAGCGGCCAATCCTCCGTCACCGCGGATCTCAACATTGCCCTCAATTACCAGATCACCGCCTCGAATTCCCCCACGAGCTACGGTGCCAGCGGCCTCCCCGTCGGCCTCTCGGTCGACACCTCGACCGGCGCCATCACCGGCACGCCCACCGTCGGCGGTATCTTCACCGCCACGCTCACCGCCAGCAACGGCAACGGCGCCAGCGCGGCCTTCCCGCTCACCTTCGTCCTTGGCCCGGTCGCCGTCGTCAACAGCGCCACGACCCTCACCGGCTACTCCAGCATCGCCATCACGCCCTACCAGCTCACCGCGACCAATTCGCCGACGGCCTTCAACGTCGGCACGCTCCCCGCCGGCCTCAGCTACAACTCCACCACGAAACAAATCACCGGCACGCCCGCCGCCGCCGGCACGACCAGCGTGACCATCTACGCCAACAACGCCATCGGCCGCGGCCCCGACTTCACCCTGTCGGTTCAGATCACCGCGTCCGCCACGCCGCAGATTACCGCCCAACCCGTCGGCGCCACGAAGAACTACGGCGAAAGCGTGACCTTCTCCGTCACCGCCACCGGCACCCCGACGCCCACTTACCAGTGGAAGAAGGGCGCCTCCGACATCCCGTTGGCCACGAGCGCGAGCTACACCATTCCCAGCGTCACGCTCAACGACGCCGCCGACTACACCGTCGTCGTCACCAACGGCGCCGGCTCCGTCACCTCCGATGTCGCCACGCTCACCGTCAACTCCGGCTACGCCGCGTGGCGCGCCGCCAAGTTCACCGGCGGCGAAGTCGCCGACGACGCCATCAGCGGCACCGCCGCCGACCCCGACGGCGATGGCCTCACCAACCTGCTCGAATACGCGCTCGATCTCGCCCCGAAGGCCGTCTCCAGCAGCGGCCTCCCCGCCGTCGCCAAGACCGCGACGGATTGGACGTTCACCTATTCGCGCCCGGCGGACCGCCCCGACATCAGCTACACCGTGCAATATTCGACGAACCTCTCCACGTGGTCCTCCGCCGGCACGCACACGCGCACCGCCACCGGTGCGACCGAAACCTGGCAAGCCTCGGTGCCGCTCGGCACCGGCTCCGCCGTCTTCTTCCGCCTCAAGATCGATTACCCGGCCGCACCGTAACGCCTCAGGTATTTTCCTACTCAGCATGAAAACCTTTCGTTTCATCCGCAGGAATTCGTTGCACTTGCGCGAGTATTTCGACTTGGATGAGTCCGTGCGTAAGCTAGCCGCCCTTCTAGCCCTCTCGGCCACTGCCGCCTTCGCGGCCGACGTCGCCTACACGCCTCCCGTGGGTGGGATGCAGGTCTCCATCAGCCCCGGCACCCGCTTTTCCGGAATGAGCTTGGTGAACGCTGCCGTGTATCGCGGCGTGGTGGCCAGTGTCTCTGGCAACACCGTTACGCTCACCGGCAGCGGCGCGAACGTCGGGGCGGCGTTGACGACCGGCACGGCTTATTACGTCGAATTCACTGCCGGCCCGACCAGCACCTACGTTGGCGATCGCTTCGATGTCGATGTCGCGGCAACACAGACTTCGGCGAACGGCTCGATTACGGTGACCCTCGCTCAGCGCGGCACCTTGGCCTCCGTGCCCGACACCGCGAGCCTCGCCGGTTACTCGTTGGTCATCCGTCCGCACGTGACCATCGGCCAGCTCTTCGGAACGAAGGATAATCAGCTGATGCAGGGGACAACTAGCGTATCTACTGCTGATCAAGTCCGCTTCCTGAATCCTCAAACCCAAGCTTGGGAGATCTATTACTTTCTCAAGAACCCCCAAGGCACCATTGCACAGTGGACCAAGTCCGGTGGCGGCAATACGAATCGCGATGGTGAAGTCATTGCGCCCGGAACAGGTTTCGTCGTTGCGCGAAACGCAGCGACCCCGGTTACACTCACATGGCTTGGAGAGATTCGAACCAATAGTTTCTCGCAGCCACTGGCTGCTGGGAAAAATCTTGTCGCGCAGCCGTGGCCTACTGACCAATCCCCCCTACAGCGTTTGATGAGCGTCGCGAATGGAATGCAGGGTGCTACCTCGGTCAGTTCGGCCGACAAGATTCTGCTCAACGAGAACGAAATCTATAAAATCTATTACCTGTTGCGAAACGCGAACGGCAGCATTGAGCAGTGGACTCTCTCCGGCGGTGGCAACACCAACCGCAGCGCTGAATCGCTTTTCGGTGCCACTGCCGGTGTGATTATCCAGAAGATTTCCCAAGATTTGAATTACAGCGTCCCTTACATCTATTGAAAATGAGCACAAAAAAAATAGGCCTCGTATTCCTTCTTCTTGGTCTCTCCCGCCTTTCGGCTGTTGAGATATCCTTTTCGTCGAGCGCATTTGAGGTCGGCAAGACGAGCACCGGAGCGGACCTTACGAACGGCTTCACCTTCAGCATCGGATCATTTGGCGCTTTTTCGCCTACCGCTCTGAACACGGCTAGTTGGGCAGCAAATTTCACGACAATCGCCACCAACGGGTCCACGCCTTGGGATGATCTTTTCACGCACTTCGATGGAACGGCCACGTTGTCTTCCAACGCAGGTGCGTTCGCGACATCTAGTCAGGCCTACATTTGGGGTTACAACACGACCACGATCACCAACGGGGTTACGGAATGGGTGCTCTTCACCAATAACACGTGGCTGTTCCCGGCGAGTTCCTCTCCCGACCCGACGATCTGGACAGTGGATGATGTTGGGACGACCGCGGTGGTTGGAACTTTGAACCCTTCAGGAAGCAATATCTACATTCAGACTGCGGCGATCACCAGCGCCGTCCCGGAGCCCGCGACCTATGCGGCGGTTCTCGGTCTGCTCGCGGTTGGCTTGGTCGCTTACCGTCGTCGCGTCGCCGCCTGAGCGGAGCACCACGTTCTTTCTCCGAATCCCGCACCGCTTGGTGCGGGATTTTTTTGTGCCCGCCCGGCGCGCCCGAACACAGCACCTTTGTCAATTCCGCGGCCAGAGCGTCGTGCGCCCGCAGCTCGCGGTTGCTGTAGTCGTGTCGACTCGCGTCATTCGCGGGAGGCTTCTGCGTGGCGCCGGGCACAGCTGGCCGCCCCTCAATGGCGCGGCACGCTTCCGGATTGCCCAACAAAAAAACCCGCCGATCATCGGCGGGTTCGTGAGTGGGTGAAGGGATACTGCGGCGGCGGTTCAGCGGCTCGTGAGGCGCGCCACGTAATCCATGATGAAGCGCGTCTCGGCCGGCGGCGTGGTCCAGTCGGAGAACAGCAGCTCGGGCAGGCGATTGTTCGTGTTGTAGAAAACACGGTTCGCCTCGTCGTTGGGCTGCATGAAGCCGGTCTTCACGGCGGCACCGAGGTAGTAGCCTTCCTGGAGCGAATAGACGAGGACGTTGGCCCCTTCGACCAGTTGCTTGTTCACCGCCTCGCGCTCGCCGCCGCGGACGCCGGCCATGGCCTTCGCTTCGGCGCCGAAGTTGAAGCGGCTCTTGAGGAGCAGGCGCGCGGTGGAGTCGTCGAGGAGCACCATGACGGTGTTGACGGCCTTCACGCCGGCCTGGAGACCGAAGGAGGCTTCACCGGCGCGGAGGAAAACCGGAATCGACCACTTGCCGTTCGGGCGGCGCACCAGGGCGACGGCGTAGCCGTCCTTGATGCCGAGGAACAGGCCGGCCTGCACTTGGTTGACGATGACGATGCCTTGCGCGCGATGAAGGATATCGGCCGGGATGGCGGTCTTCGTGCTCGATTGCAGGTCTTGCAGGATGGCCTCGCACGTATCGAGGCGCTCGACGAGCGTCTCGCGTTTGATCGTGACGGCGTGCGCGCCGACGGCGGCGGCGAGCGTGGCCAGGAGGACAAAGGCGTTGAGGAGCTTCTTCATGTTGCTTGGTCGGGGGCGGCCTATGCGGCCGGACGACGGAGGGTTAAACACAATCGCAGAAGGAATGAAAGCGAAGATTGGGTGAGGTTCCCGAGTGAAAGCACTATTCTAACCCGCGTTGCGCGACCTCATCCTCGTCCCAGCCCAGATAGTGCCCCAGTTCGTGCAGATAGGTAAGGCGCACCTCGTCGCGGAAGATGCCCGTGTCGCCCTCCGCGTAGTCCCAGAGATTGTCGAGGAACAACAGGATTTGCGGCGGCAGCGGCGCGTGGTCGTCGCGCAATTCGCCGCCGTGCTCGTGGCCGACGAAGAGGCCGAGGATGTCCGGCTCCCAACCCTCAGCGAGGATGGCGTCGTTCGGCGCGGTCTCGTAGCACACGGGCACCGCCGCCGCCACGTTGCGCACTTCGGCCGGCAGCCGGCGTTGCGCCGCGGCCACGGTCTCCTGGGCGATACGGACAAGAGCGGGGAATTGCACGCGGCACACAGAAGCCCCGAACGATCGCCGGCGCAATGGCGGAGGCCGGCTACGCTGGGCAAACCGCTGCGGTTACGCCGCCGGGCCAGTTTTTCGCCAAGAAAAAGATGCCCGTGGCTGAAACGATCGCGCGCCGCACGCGTCTTTGCCCCCTGTAGCCCGAATTCAACGAACCCAAAATCATGAAACGTTCCACCGAAGTTCTGCTGTTCGCCGCCGCCCTCGCGGTCGCCACTGTCGTCCCCAACCTCAACGCGCAAGACGGTCCGAAGGGCCCGCGCGGAGATCGTCCGCCGCGCGGCGAAATGCTCGGCGCCCGGATGGCCAAGGAGCTTGGCCTCTCGGAAGACCAGGAGAAGCAGATCAAAGCCATCAACGAGTCGTATCGCCCGCAGCTTGAGGCGATCCGCGAAGACAAAAGTCTCTCCCGCGACCAAAAGCGCGAGAAGTCGCAGGCGCTGAACAAGGAGCGCGAAGCCAAGGTCGATGCCGTCCTGACGCCCGAGCAGCGCACCAAGGCCCAGGCCATGCGTGAGAAAATGAAGGAGCGCATGAAGGATCGCAAAGGCCACGGCGGCCCCGATCACGACGGCCCGCCGCCGCCGCCCGAGGGCAAGTAAGTTTTTTCCGCTTCCTACCAACACGCGAAACATGCGGTAGGTTTGCTAGTGTGTGCAGTTGGCGCCGCGATCCAGGGGTGGGTCGCGGCGCCCCTTTTTTTCGCCTTGGACAACCCCGCGCGCGCGACGCACGCTGCGCCCTCCATGAATGAGCGGCAGGTCAGCGTGGTCGGCGGCGGTGCAGCGGGATTCTTCGGCGCCATCGCGTGCGCCGAGGCGAATCCCGCCTGCCGCGTCACGCTCTACGAAGCGACGGCGCACACGCTCGCGAAGGTGAAAATCTCCGGCGGCGGACGCTGCAACGTCACGCACCACTGCTTCGAGCCGCGCGACCTCGCGAAGCGCTACCCGCGCGGCGGCCGCGAGCTCACCGGTGCGTTCAGCCGCTTCCAGCCGCGCGACACCGTCGAGTGGTTCGCCGCGCGCGGCGTGACGCTGAAAGCCGAGGCGGACGGACGCATGTTTCCCGTCACCGACAATTCGCAGACGATCGTCGACGCGCTGCTCGGCGCCGCGCGGAAGGCCGGTGTCGTCGTGCGCCCGCAATGCGGCGTGAAGAGCGCGCTGCGCGTGCCGACCAGCGGCGGCTTCCATCTCGAGCTGACCACGGGCGAGGAAGTGACGACCGATCGCCTGCTGCTCGCCACCGGCGGCAACAAGTCGAACGCCGGCTTCGCGATCGCGCAGTCGTTCGGCCACCACCTCGAGACGCCGGTGCCGTCGCTGTTCACGTTTCACATCGACGATCCGCGACTGAAGGATCTCGCCGGCGTTTCCGTCGAGGACGCCGCGACGGCTGTCGCGGGCACCTCACTCAAGGAACACGGGCCGATGCTCGTGACGCATTGGGGACTGAGCGGCCCGGCGGTGCTGAAAATTTCCGCGTGGGGCGCGCGCTTGCTCGCGGAGCGCAATTACCAATTCGCTTTGCGGGTGAACTGGGCGCCGAAATTCAACGCCGAGACCGCACGCGCCGAGCTCGAGCGCGCCCGCGGCGCGGAGCCGCGCAAGCAGGTCACGACGTGGAGTCCGCTCGGCGTGCCGCTGCGTCTGTGGGAGCGGCTCGTCGTCGCCGCCGGCATCGCGGCCAACGCGCCGTGGACGAGCGTGGGCAACCCGGCGTTGCGCGCGCTGGCGGCGCAGGTGACCGAGGCGGAGTTCGCCGTGAAGGGAAAGAGTTTGTTCAAGGACGAGTTCGTGACTTGCGGCGGCGTGCGGCTGAGCGAGGTGGATTTCAAGCGCATGGAAAGCCGCCTAGTGCCCGGACTGCATTTCGCGGGCGAGATGCTCGACATCGACGGCGTGACCGGCGGTTTCAATTTTCAAGCGGCGTGGACGACCGGCTGGCTCGCCGGCCGCGCGATGGCGGAGTAGTTCGGAGGACGGAGCGGCGTTGCGTGAGGTAGGGCGGGACCGCTGGGCCTGCCGAGAACGCGATGCCGCGCCAGCGGCGGCTTCAGCGTCTCGCCCTACCGACGAACCGCTTTCGGCTACTGCACGCACAGCGCGATTGAATTTCCATCCCTCGTTCTCTGTTCTCCGTCTTCCACTTTCCATCCAACTTGATGACCAGCTACGCTCAACTTTTCGCGACCGTGCTGCCGGTGTTTCTGGTTGTCTTGCTCGGCATCGGCCTTCGTCGGATGGGGTGGGTGAAGGCGGAGGCGGAGGAGAGTTTGTTCAACGTCGTGATCAAGGTCGCGACACCGTGCCTGATCTTCGACTCGGTGGTGGGCAACGCCGCGCTGCGCCAGCCGGGTAACCTCCTGCTCGCGCCGCTCGCCGGTTTCGCACTGACGCTGGCGAGCTTCGGTCTCGCGCTGTTCGCGGCGCGGGCGATCGGACTGCACGTTGGCACCGGGTTGCGGACGTTCGGCCTCGCGGCTGGGCTCGCGAACTACGGCTACCTGCCGCTGCCGATCGTCGACGCGATGTGGGGCGGGGAGGCGCGCGGCTTGCTCCTGACACACAACATGGGCGTCGAGGCCGCGATCTGGACCGGCGGCGTGCTCATCGTGAGCGGCCTCGGTTTGCGCGAAGGTTGGCGGCGGATTCTCAACGTGCCGCTGTTCGCGCTGCTGGCGGCGCTGACGGTGAATCTGACCGGTCTCGGGCCGCTGATTCCCGGGCCGGTGATGAGTGCGGTGCACGCGGTCGGGCTGATCATGATTCCGCTCGGGCTGATCATGACCGGCGTGAGCATCCAGCCGCATGTCGGCGAGTGGGGGAAACTCATCGCGCCGCGCGTGCTGCTCGGCGCGGCGGCGGTGCGGCTGCTGGTGTTGCCCTTGTTGTTTCTCGTGGTGGCGAAGTTCGGGCCGTTTTCCCCGGAGCTGAAACGCATCCTCGTCATTCAGGCGGCGATGCCTTCGGCGGTGATTCCGATCATCATCGCCCGCGTCTACGGCGGACAGCCGCTCGTCGCCGTGCAGATCGTGCTCGGCACGACGGCGGTGGGATTGTTCACGATTCCGTTTTGGATTCAGACCGGACTCGCTTGGGTGGCGCCGTGACCGGCGCATGACGTCCGGCATGACTTTCGACACTGGGCGCGAACCGTGCCGTCGTGTAGGCTGAGGCACCATGAACGAGAGCGCTTCGACTTCCTCTTCCGGTGAAATCCGCCGCGGTCGCCTGGTGGCTGGTGGCGTGTTGCTCGCGGTGGCGCTGGCCGCACTCGCGGCGCCGTATTTGCCGCCGGGTTTCGCCGGGCGTGCGTTTCTGCCGTTTCTCGGCGTGGCCTTCATCATCTGGGCCGCGCTCACGCGCAATTGCGGTCTGCTCGTTCCGGGCGGCGTGTTGCTGGGCGTCGGCATCGGCGCCTGGCTGCAGGCGAGCTACGGCCCGGCGGCTTTCCTGTTCTCCCTCGCCGGCGGGTTCCTGCTGATTTCGTTGCTGTCGGTGCTGATCTTCGGGCCAAAAACCCGCAGTGGCTGGACCGTGTTTCCGGCCGGCGGTCTGGCCTTCGCCGGCGTGGTCGTGAGCGGCGGTCCCGAGGTGCGCGATTTCCTGCGGACGATGCAGCACTACTGGCCCTACGCGCTCCTCGTGGTCGCGCTGGCGCTGATCGGGTCGGCGCTCCGCAACCCGAAAACCTGACGCACACGCACCGCCGGAGACGCGGGGAGAGTTTTCGCCGATTTTTCCAACGCGCGACACGTTGACGCGCACGGCGGCGTGCGGCTGACTCGCCGGCATTATGTTCGAATGGCTCAGCGACCCGCAGGCGTGGATCAGCCTGCTCACCTTGACCGGGCTCGAGATCGTGCTCGGCATCGACAACGTCATTTTCATTTCCATCCTCGCGGGCAAATTGCCGGCCGCGCAGCAGCCGAAGGCGCGGCAGACGGGCCTCAGCCTCGCGCTGATCACGCGCATCGCGCTGCTCGCGAGCATCGCGTGGATGGCGAAGCTCACGAGTCCGCTCTTCAGCGTGCTCGGCCACGGCATTTCCGGTCGTGATTTGATCCTGCTCCTCGGCGGCCTGTTCCTGCTTTTCAAAAGCACGCACGAAATCCACGAGAAACTCGAGGGCGAGGAGGGTCACGCGTCCACGAAAGTCGCGGCGTCGTTCGCCAAGGTCATCGTGCAAATCATGCTGCTCGACGTCGTGTTCTCGCTCGATTCCGTCATCACGGCCGTGGGCATGGCGCAGCACCTCGCGATCATGATCGCCGCGGTGATCCTCGCGATGGGCGTCATGTTGCTCGCGGCCGGCGCGATCAGCGACTTCGTGAACAAACATCCGACGCTGAAGATCCTCGCGCTGTCGTTCCTGCTCCTGATCGGCACGACGCTGATCGCCGAGGGCATGGGCTTCCACATCCCGAAAGGCTACGTCTACTTCGCCATGGCGTTCTCGTTCGGCGTCGAGATGTTGAACCTGAAATTGCGCAAGAAGACGCAGCCGGTCGCGCTGCATCAGCCGTATCGGTGAGGAACTGAGGTTGGTGGCCAGCGCCCTTGGGCGCGCGCCAGCGCGCTGCCTACATGAGGCGCGCGGTGAGGCGCGTTGAGATTCAATGCGCTTCACTTGCGCCAATAAAAAAGCGCGACCCGCAGGCCGCGCTTCGAATTTCATGCGACGTCTTTCCGTGGCGTCGCGGCGCGCTCAGACTTTGCCGTGCAGCACGTCGGGCGCCTGGCGATCGGAGTCGTTTCGGACGTGGACGCGCTTGGCGTGACGCTCGCGGATGAGTTTGTCGAGTTTGTCGACGACGAGGTCGACCGACTTGTAGCCGTCCTCGCTCGTGGCGGAGGCGACCAGGTCCGGGCCGTCGATTTCCACCTGCGCCTTCGCGATGAAGCGCTGCTCGGGGGCCTTGGTGTCGTGGAACTCGAGGTCGAGCCGGATGCGGATGATGTGCGAATTATGGCGGAGCAGGCGCTCGGCCTTTTCATGCATTGCCTGGGTGAGGGCGGGAGTGAGGGTGAGGTGGATTCCGCGAACGTGGATTTTGTCGTTCATGATTTTGGGTTGGGGAAGTGAGGGAAGTAGACACTAGCTGGGTTGCGACGGGCATGAAATTACAACGTCTTCCGGTGATTCAAGGCTCGCTGATGCCGGAAATCGGCGAACCTGTTAATGGGGGTTCCCGGCGAATTGGTGATTCACTCGGCGCTGGCGAAAACGCCTCGACCGCGCATCTTCGCCCGCATGATCCGTCCCCTGATCGCTTGCCTGTTCCTTTCCGTGGCTGCGCTGCTGCGCGCCGAGGCCCCGACCGCACCGTCACTGCCGCCGCTCGAGCAGGAGGTCGGCGAGATCGTCGCTGGTCCGCACGTCACGATCGTGCATTTCTGGGCGCCGTGGTGTCCGAATTGCCGCGCGGAGATGACGCCGGATGGTTGGACGAAATTCATCGGCGCGAACCCCGACGTGAAGTTCGTCTTCCTCAATATCTGGCATCGCGGTCTGGACCCGGCGCCCAAGCTCGCCGCGGCCGGCCTCGGCACGCAGCCGAACCTCAAACTGCTCACCCATCCCAATCCGACTTCCAAGGCCGGTCCGGAGCGCATGAACGCGTTTCTTGGCCTGCCCGTCACGTGGCTGCCCACGACGTGGGTCTTCCGCGCCGGCCGGCTCCGCTACGCGCTCAACTACGGCGAAGTCCGTTTCGACCTGCTGCAGACGCTCGTGAACGACACGAACGAGAAGTGGAACCACTGAGTCGCACATGAGCGCGGTGGCGCGGATGGTTTCTGCCATTTACTTCGCCCAGTCTATCGTGACAATTCCGCGCTATGCTCCGGTCGTTGCACATTGAGAACTTCAAGCGCTTCCGCTCGCTTGATGTCCCGCAATTCAAGCGGGTGAATCTCATTTCCGGCCGCAACAACACTGGCAAAACCGCGCTGCTCGAGGCGATCATGCTGCTGCTGGATCACAGCGGGAAATTCGGCAATCTACCCGCTATTTTCCGGAACGCAGCTAATCTAGGCGACCAAGATCAAAATTTCTGGAAATGGCTTTTGCCCAATGGTGATGAGTCAGCTCGAGCCCTGCTTTTGGGTAAAACGGAACGCCACAGCAGTCCGTTCGCAGTGCAGATGTTCAATTTCAATTCAACAGGTCGTAATTGGCCGAGAATACCTGGTTTTTCCAATGCGCAGCAAATCGGGTCAATAGGCTCTATGGTTGCGCACCAAGTGAACGAGGCCGGGCACATGGTGGTAAACCCACTGTCCGGATACCGGGTCTCCGCCCTCTCCACCCGCCCGAGTGACCCGCAGCAGGACGCCGCGAATTATGACCGTGTCGTCCTGAAGAAAGGCGCCGAGGCACGCTTGGAAAAGCTCCTCCGCAAACTCGAGCCACGCCTGCTCTCCGTCCGTTCGATCAAGCCCCACGGGGCTTCGCTCATCTACGTCGATCTCGGCCTCGACGAGAAAATCCCCGCCGTCCACCTCGGCCAGGGTTTTAACCGGCTGCTCGCGATCTACTCCGAAATTCTCGCCTCCGGCAGCAACGTGCTGCTGATTGACGAGATCGAGAACGGCATTCACCACGAGATTCTTCCGGATGTCTGGAAGGGTATCCGCGAGCTCGCCGAGTCCGAGAACATCCAGGTCTTTGCCACGACGCACAGCTGGGAATGCGTGGTCGCGGCGCACGAGACCTACGCCGAGACGCTCGA
The DNA here is from genome assembly GCA_019634575.1 of Candidatus Didemnitutus sp. Lineage (NCBI taxonomy): Bacteria > Pseudomonadati > Verrucomicrobiota > Opitutia > Opitutales > Opitutaceae > Candidatus Didemnitutus > Candidatus Didemnitutus sp. Next base: position 2,465,503 of record JAHCAY010000001.1, on the reverse strand, counting down.
CTACGATTTCGCGCTGCACCGCATGGTCGAGGTCGAGGGCGAGGTGTCCGTCCAGACCTTGGGCAAAGAAGCCCTGGAAGCGTCCATCAAGGGGCTCATCGACGTCCGTTGATCCCGCGCATGGCCGGTCTGCTCAAATCCATCGACCGGCCTTCCGTTTTGCTTGTGGAGGGCAAGACTGGCGAATGGTTCTTCCGCAACCTGCTCGGGCATCTCGGGCGCGATGGCACGCAAATCGTGGACTTCGGCGGTGTTTCCCAGCTCGCGGGCATGATCGCTCGCGTGGGCACCGATCCGCGTTTCCGTCAAACCGGCCGTCGGCTCGCCATCGTTCGCGATGCGGAGAAAGATGCAGCGGGCGCCTTTCAGAGCGTTGCCCACGCGTTGGAGAAATCGGGGCTCACTGCACCGGCCGCGCCGGGCGCGTGGACGGAGGGCGCGCTGTCCATCGGCGTCTTCATACTGCCCGACAATCTCTCTCCCGGTATGATCGAAACTCTGTGCCTGTCTGCGGAAACCGCCGCCCACCGTGGATGCGTCGGGCAATTCGCCGCCTGCATGGCCGCCCAAGGTGCACCGGTAGCGGGCGACAAGGAAACGATGCAGGCGCTGCTCGCCATCGCCGGGGTAGGCAACCCGCAAGTCGGTGCTGCCGCCCGCCAGAGCTACTTTGACTGGAATTCCCCTGCCTTCGCGAGCTTGTGGACGTTTGCCTCCGCACTGGAATGAACGCGGCACCGTCTACCTCGGGCGAGCCGAAGAAACTCCGCTGGGGACTCATCGCCACCGGGCGTATCGCACGAAAGTTCGCGGAGGAGCTTCCCTCCTCGCACACCGGTGAACTCGTCGCGGTCGGCAGCCGCTCGCCCGAGGCGGCGGAGAAATTCGCCGCGGACTTCGGCGGCGTGCGCGCGCATGGCAGCTACGCGGCGCTGCTCGCCGATCCGGATGTGCAGGCCGTCTACATCAGCCCGCCGCACCCGGCGCACCTCGAGTGGGTCGAGCGCGCCGCCGCCGCCGGCAAACACATCCTGTGCGAGAAGCCGCTCACGTTGCGCCTGGCCGATACGCAGCGCGCGATTGCCGCGGCGCGCGCCGGCGGCGTGTGCCTGATGGAAGCGTTCATGTATCGCTGTCACCCGCAGACCGACCGGATCGCGACCTTGCTCGCTGACGGGGCCATCGGGCGGTTGCTGCTCATCCGGGCGGCCTTCTGTTTCGACCGTGCCTTCGATCCCGCCCACCGGCTGTTCAACCGCGCGCTCGGTGGCGGCGGCATCCTCGACATCGGTTGCTACCCGGTTTCCTACTCGCGCCGCATGGCGGGTGCGGCGCTCGGCCGGCCTTTCGCCGAACCGGAACAGTTCAAGGCCGTCGGCCATCGCCTCGCCGCCACCGGCGTGGACGACTACGCGGCCGCGGTCGCGACCTTCCCGGGCGACGTCGTGGCGGAACTCTGCTGCGGCACCACGCTGCGTCGCGAGGTTGCCGTGCGCCTTCACGGCGAAGCCGGCTGGATCGACGTGCCGGCGCCATATCATCCCGGCGGCTGGGACGGCGCGGATACTTTCACCCTGCATCGCGCCGGGCGCGACCCGGAGATCGTCCGCTCGGAGACGACGCAGAAACTCTACGCACTCGAAGCCGACGCGCTGGCGCATGCCGTCGCCGCCGGTGCGCGCGAAGTGCCCGCCATGACGTTCGCCGACTCGCTCGGCAATGCCGCCGTGCTCGACGACTGGCTCGCGCAGGTCGGCGTCAGCTACGATTGACGTTGGTCGACGCACGCTTGCCGAGCGCGGTCCCGCACGACACGGTCGCGGAATGCGAATCCCCACGTTCCTCCTGGCCGCCGCGCTGACCGCCGCGAGCGCGAGCGCCGCCTACACGCCTGACCAGATCAAGGCCGAATCCGCCAAGGCCAACGCGCTGTTCGAGCGCTTCTTCGACGAAGGTGTCGCGCGCAGCCCGATGCTGGCCACGCAGCTCGGCCTCAAGACCAACTACGATCAGTGGGACGACCTCTCGGAGCAGAAGGCGCTGGAGGATCTGTTGCTCGGCGTGCAGCAGCTCGCGGAGCTGAAACGCTCGGTCGATTTCGAGTCGCTCGACGACCAGACCAAGACCAGCTACCGCCTCTACGTGCGGCAGGCGGAGGATGCGCTCGAGGGCTGGCGCTGGCGTTATCACAGCTACCCGCTCAACCAGATGTCCGGCCTGCACTCGGGCGCGCCGGCGTTTCTGATCAATTTCCATCGGGTCGACACCGTCGCCGATGCGCGCGCCTACATCGCGCGCCTGCGCGGCATGACGACGCTCCTCGATCAACTCTCCGCCAACGTCGAGGTGCGTGCGGCCAAGGGCATCATGCCGCCGAAATTCGTCTACGGCCTCGTCATCGAGTCCTGCCGCGAGGTGATCCACGGCGCGCCCTTCGATGGTTCGGCGCAGGCCAGCGCGCTCTGGGAGGACGCGCAGGCGAAAATCGGCGCGCTCAAGGACGCCGACGCCGCGACCAAGGAGAAACTCGTCGCCGACGCGCGCGCCGCGTTGCTCGAAAACGTTCAACCCGCCTACACCAAGCTCATCGCACTGCTCGAGCGGCACGAAAAAATCGCCACGACCGACGACGGCGTGTGGAAGCTGCCCGACGGTGGCGAATACTACGCCTTCATGCTGCGGCAATCGACGACCACGCACATGACGCCCGAGCAAGTGCACGAGCTCGGCCTCCGCGAAGTGGCGCGCATCCACGGCGAGATGCGCGCGATCATGCAGCGCGTCGGCTTCAAGGGAGATTTGACCGCCTTCTTCGCGCATCTCCGCAGTGACGACCGGTATTACTATCCGACCACGCCCGAGGGCAAAGCCGCCTACATGAAGCGCGCCAACGAGATCATCGACGCGATGCGCGCGCGCCTCGACGAGTTCTTCGGCGTGAAACCCAAGGCGCCGCTGCTCGTGAAAGTCGTCGAGCCGTTCCGCGAAAAGGGTTCGGCCGGCGCATTCTACGAGGAGCCCGCGCCCGACGGTTCGCGCCCCGGCGTCTATTACGTCAACACGATCGACATGCGCGGCGTGCCGATCTTCGAGATGGAAACGCTCGCGCACCACGAGGCGATTCCCGGCCACCACATGCAGATCGCCATCGCGCAGGAACTCGATGGCATCCCGCGTTTCCGCCGCTTCGGCGGCAACACCGCCTACGCCGAGGGCTGGGCGCTCTACGCGGAGTATTTCCCCAAGGAATTCGGTTTCTACCAGGACCCGATGATGGACTTCGGCCGCCTCTACGACGAGCTGCTGCGCGCCGTGCGCCTCGTGGTCGACACCGGCCTGCACGCGAAGCACTGGACGCGCGAGCAAGTGATGGACTACTTCCGCCAGAACACGCCGAATCCCGAGCGCGACATCTTCACCGAGACCAACCGCTACATCGTCTGGCCCGGCCAGGCGACCGCCTACAAGGTCGGCATGTTGAAGATCCTCGAGCTGCGCGAACTCGCGAAAAAGGAACTCGGGCCGAAATTCAGCCTGCGCGACTACCACGACCTCGTGCTGAAAGACGGTGCGCTGCCGATGGATCTGCTCGAGGAAAACGTCCGCGCCTGGATCGCACGCCAGAAGTAGGGCAGGTCTCCGACCGGCCCCAAAACGCCACACGCAGCGCACCGTCATGCGCTGAGATCGCTGGGTAGCCCGGCCTCTCCGAGGACGGGTTCAAAGCACCCGCGCCCGGAAGTTGCGGGCTACCTGAAGCGACGCGTCGGAATGTGGCGCATGGCTACGAGGCCGCGCGCTGCGCCCAATGCGCGCACGCGCCGTCGTGCGCACGGACTTCGACCTGCGCCGTGGTCGGCGGCAGCGGATCGAGCGGCACGCGGTAACTCGCGGCTGCCGGCGGCCGGTTGTGCAGCGAAATCTCACCGGGCGTGAAGCTCGCGGCTTGTGTCCGCAGGATGCGCCCCGCGCTGTCGCGCAGGGTCACGTCGAGATGCGTCGTGGCGGTGGTGGTGGCATCGAGTTTGCGGTGCACATAGCCACGCACGACGAGCGTGCCGTTGTCGCGTTCGAGCCAGATCTTGTCGATCAGCACGGACGCGGAGTCGACGCGAGCGAGTTTCAGGTGGGCGACGTCGGACGGCGCGCGGAACGGCGTGGCGCAGCCGGCCAGCAGCGCGAGTCCGAGCGAGAGAAGGGAGAGTCGATGCGTTCTCATGCGGAGGGTTCTTGGTCTTGGTTGCGCTCGAGCCGCTCGTAGAGGGCGGGCAGGAGCACGAGAGTGAGGAACGTGGCGCTGACGATTCCGCCGATGACGACGGTCGCCAGTGGTCGCTGCACTTCGGCGCCCGCGCCGCTCGCCAGCGCCATGGGCAGGAAGCCGAGCGAGGCGACGAGCGCGGTCATCAGCACCGGGCGCAGCCGCGTGAGCGCGCCTTCAACGACGGCGTCGCGCACGCTGCGGCCGGCCTCGCGCAGCTGGTTGAAGGTGCTCACGAGCATCAGGCCGTTGAGCACCGCCACGCCGCTGAGCGCGATGAAACCGATGCCGGCCGAGATCGAAAACGGCAGGTCGCGCGCCCAGAGCGCGAAGACGCCGCCGGTCACGGCGAGCGGGATGCCGGTGAAAATCAGCAGCGCCTGCCGCAGGCTGCCGAACGCGGCGAAGATCAGCAGGAAGATCACCGCGAGCGCCGCCGGCACGATGACGCCGAGGCGCGCGCGGGCTTCCTGCAGATTCTTGAACTGCCCGCCGAACTCGATCGTGTAGCCCGGCGGCAGCTTTATCTCGGCGGCGACTTTGGCTTTCGCCTCGGTGACGAAGCTCTCCACGTCGCGCCCACGCAGGTTGACCATGATCGCGGCGCGGCGCTGGCCCGACTCGCGCGCGATGGTGTTCACCTTCTCGTTCACGACGAAATCCGCGACCTGACCGAGCGTGATGACGCCTTCCTCGTGCAGCGAGCGCAGCGGCAGGTGCTTCAACTCGTCGAAGGCCGCGCGCAGGTGCTCGGGCAAGCGCACGACGATCGGGTAACGACGATTGCCGTCGACGATCACGCCGGACTCGTGCCCGGCGAGCGCGGCGGAGACCGTCGCGTTCACCTCGCTGGCGTGGACGTTGTAGCGGGTCATGGCGTCGCGCCGGAGTTTGATCTCCAGCATCGGCGCCTTGCCGAGCGCGTCGAACTCGACGTCGGCGGCGCCGGGCACACGCTCGAGGATTTCGCGCGCTTCGGACGCGATGCGTTCGATCTCGGCGTAGTCTTCGCCGAAGACCTTCACTGCGATGTCGGCGCGCGTGCCTTCGAGGATTTCGTTGAAGCGCATCTCGATCGGTTGAGAGAACAGATACGCCTGCGCCGGGAAGCGCTTGCCCAGCTCGAGCGCCATGCGGGTGGCGATTTCGTCCTTCGTCGGCGTGTGGCCGTGTTCGTCCTTCGGCCATTCGCTGAGCGGGCGGTAGAAAATGTAGGTGTCGGCGACGTTCACGCCCATCGGGTCGGTCGCGACTTCCGCCGTGCCGATGCGCGAGAATGTGTGCGTGATCTGCGGAAATTTTACGCGCAGCACCTGCTCGGTCTGTTCCTGCATCGTCACGGCGGCGTCGAGTCCGATGCTGGTTGTGCGGATCATGTGCGCGGCGAACGAGCCTTCGTCGAGCTGCGGCACGAACTCCGCGCCGAGTCGGGTGAACACGACGACCGCGAGCGCGAAGAGCGCCAGGGCGCCGCCGGCGACGAACCAACGGGCGCGCAACGCGAACGTCAGCACGGGCCGATAAACGGCCTTGGCACCGCGAATCGCGAAGTTGTCGTGCTCGGCGATGCGGCCGCGCAGCAGGTAGGCGCAGAGCACGGGCATGAGCGTGAGCGCCAGCACGAGCGCGCCGACGAGCGCGAAGATCACTGTGAGCGCCATCGGCTGGAACATTTTCCCCTCGATGCCGGTGAGCGTGAGGATCGGCACATAGACAATCGTGATGATGAACACGCCGAAGAAGGTCGGTCGGCCGACTTCTTTCGCGGCGGCGAGCACCGTCTCGAGTCGCTCGCTGAAGTTCAGGAGCCGGCCAGCGTTGTGCTGTCGCTCGCCGAGACGGCGGACGATGTTCTCCACCATGACGACAGCGCCGTCGATGATCAGGCCGAAGTCCACGGCGCCGAGGCTCATCAAGTTGCCCGAGACGCCGAAGCGCACCATGCCGGTGATCGCGAAGAGGAACGACAGCGGAATCGCGAGCGACACAATCAGCGCCGCGCGCCAGTTGCCGAGCAGAGCGAGCAAGACCACGACGACGAAAATCGCACCCTCGAAGAGATTCTTCTCCACGGTCGCAATGGTGCGGTCGACGAGATCGGTGCGGTCATAGACGGTCTCGAGCGTCACGCCGGCGGGGAGGCGCGGCTTGATTTCCGCCAACTTCTCCGCGACGCGCCGGGCGACGATGCGGGAATTCTCGCCGGAGAGCATGAGCGCGGCGCCGAGCACGGCTTCGCGGCCGTTGTGCGTGGCGGAGCCGGTGCGCAGGCTGGAGCCGATGCCGACTTCGGCGACGTCGCGCACGAGCAACGGCGCGGCGGCGGCGCCGCGGAATTTCAGCGGGAGATTCGCGATCTCGGCCGCGGTTTGCACGCGGCTGTCGGCGCGGATCGCGATCTGTTCGCCGCCAATCTGCACGGCACCGCCGCCGGCGTTCTCAACGTTCTCAGCGATCACGTCGGCGAGATCGTTGAACGTGATGCCGGTGGCGAGCAGCGCGTCGGGACGCGGCAACACGACGATCTGCTTCTCATAGCCGCCGGAGGCGTTGACCTCGGCGATGCCGGGCACGGTGCGAAGCGCGGGCTTCACCACGAAATCGTGGAGGAGTTTCAGCTCTATCAATTGCTCGGCGCGCGTGGCGGGTTTGTTCGCGGCGTCGGGCGCGTAGTCGACGACGTAGTAGAAAATCTCGCCGAGGCCGGTCGTGATGGGCGCGAGCTTGGGCGAGAGACCGGCGGGCAGTTCCTCGGCGGCGCTTTGCAGGCGCTCGCTGACGAGTTGGCGCGCGCGGTAGATGTCGGCGCCGTCGGCGAAGACAAGCGTGAGCTGCGAGAGGCCGGTCTTCGAGAGCGAGCGGAGCTCCGTCATGCCGGGCACGCCGCTCATCTCCATCTCGAGCGGGAAGGTGACGAGTTTTTCGATTTCCTCGGGCGCGAGGCCTTTGACCTCGGTGTTCACCTGAACCTGGACGTTGGTGATGTCGGGCGTGGCGTCCACTGGCAGGTGGAATGCGGCCCAGATGCCCGCGCCGAGCAGCGCGAGCGCCCCGAGCAGCACGAACACGCGCTGCCGCAGGGAAAAATTCAAGATGCGGTCGATCATGGAAGAATTGAAGAGAAGGTTTTAGTGGCTGTGGCCGCCGCCCTTGGTCAGGCGCAGCTCGGTGAGCCAGAGATGTTCGACGGCGGACGTCGCGACGGTGTCGCTGGCGCCTAGGCCGTCGGCGATCGCGGTGAAACCGTCCGCGTTGGCGGCCGGAGTCACGGCGGTGCGCGACCAGTGTTCGCCGCGCTGCACATAGACGAAGACGCCGGTAGCGGTGCGCAGCACGGCGGCGTCGGGCACGCAAAGCACCTCGCGCGGAGGCGCGCGAAGCTCGAGCGCATGAGTCGAGCCGACCGGTGGATTGCCGGAAACGGTCACGACGAGTTCGATCTGGCCCAGCGCATTCAAGGTGTCGCGATGCGCCGCGAGGATGCGCGGATCGCTGGCAAAGGTTTCAGCGATGGCGACGGGCACGAACGCGCTCGCGCGCGCGGGCGGACCGGCGTCGAAGACCGTGGCGGTGATTTCGCTCCGTGCCGCCATCGCGCGCGTTTGCACGCGGGCGGAAGTCAGGCCGATGGCGGCCGCGGTTTCGGGGGCGAGTTCGAGGCCATGGTCGGCCTCGAAGCGCGCCGCGGTGCCGGCTTCCTCCTCGTGGTCATGATCGTGGTCGCGTTCCTTTTCGTGATCGTCGCCGCCCTTCGCTTCGGCGGCGTGATCGTGCGCGGGTTCGCTCTTGGACTCTTTGCCGTGGTCGTGCCCGTCGTCGTGGGAGTGCGGCTGGCCGCAGCCCGCGAGCGCCAGCGCGACGCCGAGGGCGAGCGCGAGCGGGAATCGGAAGACTGCGTTCATGGACGCACCTCCGCGTCGACCAGCGTGACGCCGGTCAGCAATTCGAGCGCGCCGGCGGCGTCGAGGGCGTCGAGGCGCGTTTGGCAAAGCGAGTCAATCGCCTCGAGGTAGGAATTCTGCAGTTCGACGTAGGTCGCGATCGGCACGGCGCCGAGACGGTAGTGCCGGTCGGCGAGGTCGGCGGCTTCGCGGAATTTTTTGGCGGCGTCGGGCGTCCAGTCGGCCGCTTCGGCGGTCTTGGCGGCGTAGCGTTGGGCGGCAATGAGGACCTCGCGCTCGAGGTTGCGTTGCGCGACGAGCACCGCGGTTTCGGCCTGGCGTCGGCGCGCCTCGGCGGCGACGACGGTGGCTCCGGCGCGGCGGCTCACCGGCAGCGGCAGCGAGAGGCCGACGCCGACGGTGCGCTCGCGGTCGCCGGCGCTTTCCTGCGTAACGTAGGGGCTGACGGTGAAGCTCGGCCGGCGTTCGTGGTGCGCGAGCGAGACGGCGAAGCCCTGCTGTTCGAGCTCGAGCTTGGCGGAGCGGAACTCGAAGTTGTTTTCGCGCGCCGTGACGAGCAGCGCTTCGCGCTCCGGCGCGGCGGCGAACCGCTCGGCGTGATCCGCGATCGCGAGCGGGGCGTCCGCGGATTGTCCGCGCAGCTGGTTCAGCTCGGCGAGCGCGGCGTGCAGGGAGAGTTGCGCGTCGGTGGCGCGGCGCTGGAGGGCGAGTTCCTGCGCCTCGAGGACGCGCGTCTCCAGCAGCGGCGTGATGCCGCCGGGATCGCGGGCGAGGAAGAGGTCGCGCAGCGCGCGGTAGCGCGCGGCGACTTCGGCCGTGGCGGCGGCGCGCTCCTGCGCGGCGTGGAGGGAAAACGCCAGCACGCGCGCGCGTTGCGCGAGTGCGGCGCGGAAGCGCGCGAGGCCGAGTTCGGCCAGGGCGACGTCGCGGTTGGCGACGGCCTTGCGGAGCGCGAGGCGGCCGGGCCAGTCGAAGGTTTGCGCGATGGACGCGGACCACACCGCGCCTTCGCCCGCGAGCACGCCGGCAGAGTCGTGCACGCGCTTGCGGCCGGTTTCGACGGTGAGCACGGGATTGTCGCGCGAGCTGGCGGCGGTGAGGCCGGCTTGAGCGGCGTCGATCTCGGCGGTGTAGTGCGCGAGTTCGGGGTTGTGGTCGAGGATTTCGGCGACGAGGTCGCCGGTGCTCCGCGATGACGCGGCGGGCGGAGTGGATTGCGCGTGCGCCGAGGCGGACGCGAGCAGGAGAGCGAGCAGAAGAGACGAAGTTTTCATGAAAGAAGGAAACGGACGTGAGGGGAAATCGCGGCGTGCGGACATGGCACGGCCATGCGGGTGACGGAGAAGCCCGCAGTGCGGGCGCGAGGTTCAGCCTATCCGTTCGCGACGGAACGAATCAGGCGCGGAGCAGGGAAGGGGCGCGCGATGGCGGAGCCATCCGGCGCTCAAAATGCCACACAGGCACCCAGCTCAAATCGGACAGGACGGGCTGGGCCGTCGCAAAACAGACGGGCTCCTCGGCGAGCGGCGCGAGCAGCGCGAGGCAGAGGCAGCAGTCCGGGCAGACCGCCTCGGGCGCGGGGACGTGGACGGCGTCGTCGGTGACGCGATAGGCGCCGTTCTCGAGCGTGTCGCACCCGTCGGCCACGCAGTGGCCGCTGTCATCGGAATCGCAGGCGGCGGCAATGCCGACGTGGTCCAGCACGCCCGCCGCTTCCAGCGTGCAATGCTGCGTGCCCCACAGCCAGAGGGCGAGGGCGAGGCAGGCGAGCGGAAGCGGACGGAGGCGCGGCACTGCCGCGGAAGATTCCCGGACGAGCGGCGAAGTCAAGACGCGCGGCTTGGCGCTTTCGGCTCAGCCGCGAGCGATGCGGCGCAAGTTGTCGCACACGATCGCGGCGGCGACGCCGGCGTTGAGCGACTCGGCGCCGCCGAACTTCGGAATCGTCACGCGCCGGGTCACGCGCGCGGCCACGGCGGGAGAGAGCCCGCGGCCTTCGCTGCCGATGACCACGACGGCTTCGCGCAGCGGCGGCAATGCGTGGACGTCGTCGCCGACGAGATCGCAGCCAAGCACCGGAGCGCCACAGCCGGCGAGCGCGTCGGCGAGCAGCGCGGTGTGCGCAGCGACGCGGGCGAACGAGCCCATGCTGGCGTTGATGACCTTCTGCGAGAAAAGGTCGGCACAGTCGGGCGAGAGCACGACGCGGTCGAAGGCGAACCAGTCGGCGATGCGCAGGAGCGTGCCGACGTTGCCGGGGTCCTGGATGCCGTCGAGCGCGAGCGTCAGGCCCCGGTCGAGCGCGCCGGGCGCGAGCGGCTGACGGACGATCTTTCCGACGGCGAGCACGGTCGAAGGCGTCGGATAATGGCTGAGGCGCTCCATCTCGGTGGGCGAGATGGGCGTGAAGTCCACCGGAGCGCGCCACGCGTCGGTAGCGTAGACTTCCACGAAGGGAAATTTCGCCGCGAGCAGCTCGCCGATGACCTTCTCTCCCTCGACGACGAACAGCCCGAGCGACTCGCGGTGCTTCTTGTCCTGCAGCGAGCGGAGGCGGGCGATCTCGGCCTTGGTGAGCGGCATGAAGCGAGGAGAACGGCTGCGCGGGCGCGGCGCAAATCCGACTTTGCGGGGCGTTTTGTGACGGACGCGTGGCGCGCCGGTAACATCTCGGCGACGCGACCGGTCGCGCGTTGACCGGGCCGTTCGGCCCCGCTCGGGTGCGCGCGACTCTTGATCCTGCACACCATGACCTCACGCCACCTCCTCCGTCTCCTTTGCACCGTGCTCCTGGCCGGCGCCGCTCTCGCCGGCCTGCACGCCGGCACCATCAGCGGCCGCGTCACCGACGGTTACACCAAGCTCGCCCTCGGTGGCGCGCGTGTGACCGCCGGCGGCGTCGAAACCTACTCGGAAACGACCGGCGAGTTCACGCTGACTGGCGTGCCGGCCGGCCGGCAACTGGTTGAGGTGAACTACGTCGGCTACGCGCCGCTCCAGCTCTCGCTCGAGGTCGACGCCGCCGGCGTCACGCGCCTCGACCCGGTCTTCAACCGCGACGTGGTGAAGCTCGCGCAGTTCGTCATCACCGGCGCCAACGTCGGCACCGCCCGCTCGCTCAACGAGCAGCGTGCGGCCGAGACGCTGACCAACGTCGTCGCCGCCGACGACATCGGCCGCTTCCCCGACCAGAACGCCGCCGAGTCCGCGCAGCGCATCCCGGGCGTCGCGCTCTACCGCGACCAGGGCGAGGGCCGCTTCCTTGTCGTGCGCGGCATCCGGCCCGACCTGAACGGCATGCAGCTCAACGGCGTCGCCATGACCTCGCCCGACCGCGGCGCGCGCACCGTGCCGCTCGACGTCATCCCGTCCGACGCCCTCGGCGCGCTCGAGGTCACGAAGGTGCCGCGCCCCGACCTCGACATCGACGGCCTCGGCGGCCGCGTGAACCTGAAGACGCGCAGCCCCTTCGACGCCGACGGCCGCCAGCTCCAGCTCGCCGCCCAGGGCCAGTGGAACAACCTCCGCGAGCGCCTGAGCAGCAAGTTCAACGGCACCTACTCCGACATCCTCAACGACGGGAAGCTCGGCTTCATCTTCTCGCCGACCTGGCAGGAGCGCCGCTTCGGTTCCGACAACATCGAGACCTCGGGCAGCTGGGCCGCGCCGGCCGGCAACACCGTCCTCGCGCTGCCCGACATCAACTACCGCGAATACGAGATCACCCGCACGCGCTACGGCGCCAACGCCGGCCTCGAGTTCCGCCCCGATCCGTCGACGCTCTTCTACGTCCGCGGCCTCTACTCTTATTTCACCGACCGCGAGAACCGCTACGTCACCACCATCCCGTTCTCCGAGGCCTCGAGCGCCGTCGTGACGAGCGAGACGTCCGCGACGTTCACCAGCGTGCGCCGCGAGAACAAGCAGCTCCGCAACCGCGAAAAGCAGCAGGACCTCACGTCCTACTCCGCCGGCTTCGAGAAGACGGTCGCCGACTGGCGCCTCGACGGCCGCGTCGCCTTCAGCCGCGGCAACGAAAACCGCCGCGAGGACACCGTCATCTTCCGCAAGAGCGCGCGCGGCACGAACTGGACCTACGCGTTCCCCGGCCTCTACTCGCCGGTCGTCACGCAGACTGCCGGCACCGATATCAGCGACCCGGCGTCGTTCAACGAGCTCAACCGCCTCCGCTCCGCGCCCGCCTGGGGCTCGGACCGCGAGCAGAACTACGCCTTCAACGCCCGCCGCGACTTCGCCACTGCCGCCGGCAATCGCGCCTTCGCGAAATTCGGCGCGCAGCTCCGCCAGAAGACCAAGGCGCAGAACCGCGAGCAGTCCAACTTCACCGCGCCCGCCACCTTCACGTTTGCCTCGCTCGCCGAGATGCAGGGCGACTACGCTTTCTTCCGCGGCCCGCGCGTCAACGCCGAGGCCTTCACGAAGCAATTCGTCGAGAACAAGGCCGCCTTCACCGAGACGCGCGACGTGGTGTCGAGCGAGCAGGAGGACTGGAGCTCGGACGAGGACGTGCTCGCCGGCTACGCCATGGGCGGCGTGACCTTCGGCGACCTCAACGTCTCCGGCGGCGCCCGCTACGAGCGCACGGAATTCTCCGCCAGCGGCAACGAGCAGCGCATCGTCGGCGGCGTCACCACCTTCACCCGCGCCAACCGCGACCGCAGCTACAACAACTTCCTCCCCGGCGTCTACCTGCGCTACGACCTCGACAAGCAGACCGTCCTCCGTGCCTCGTGGACCAACAGCGTCGCGCGCCCCGCGTTCTCGGAGAGCGCGCTCATCCGCTCGGTCAACGACGACGCCAAGACCGTCACCGAGAGCAACCCCGGCTTGAAGGCCCTCGAGTCCGTCAACTGGGATGCGTCGGCCGAACACTACTTCCACGGCCTCGGCGTCGTCTCGCTCGCCGGCTTCTACAAGAAGATCACGAACTTCACCTACCGCACTTCCGTGCCGAACGGCGACGCCGCAAATCCCACTTACCTGCTCACCACCTACGTCAACGGCCCGGAGGGCGACATCAGCGGCCTCGAGGCCGCGTTCACCCGCCGCCTCGACTTCCTCCCCGGCGAACTGGGCAACGTGACGTTCATGACGAACTACACGCTCACGCACAGCAGCGCGACCTACCTGCGCACCGCGACGAACACCTTCGAGAAGGCACCGTTCATCGGCCAGTCGCCGCGCAACGCCAACGCCGCGCTCAGCTACGAGGCGCACGGCCTCTTCGTGCGTCTCTCGTTCAACTACCGCAGCTCGCATCTGCGCGAAGACGAGGCCATCGGCGACGTCGCGGCGAACGACATCTACATCGACAACTTCAAACAATGGGACCTCAACGCCAGCTACCGCCTCAGCCGCGGCTGGGAGCTGTTCGGCGAGATCCTCAACCTCACCAACGAGCCCTTCCGCGTCGCCTTCACGCCCGCCCGCACCCGTTTCCGCCAGTTCGAGGAATACGGCTGGACCGCCAACTTCGGCGTCCGCTGGAAACTCTGAGCCCCTCCGCCGCCATTTGTGTCTGTGTTGTGTGCCACGTCCGGGCTGTCTCGAGTGAGGCAGCCCGGTAATTTTCCCCCATGAAACGCCTCCTGTCCGCCTTCCTGCTGTGCGCGCTCGGCTGCATCGACACCCGCGCCGCCGCGCCCGGTTACGTGCCGTTCCGCGCCGACCTGACCGCCGGCGCCGCCTGCACGATCGACGCCCGCGCGCTGCACCCGACGCAGGCCGCGCTCGGCTGGCGCGAGGTGCTCTTCAAGCGCGCCAAGCTCGACGCCAAGGACGCCGCGGCGCTCGCCGCCTACCTGCAGGACAAGGACGTCCCGATCGTCATCGGCCCCGGCGGCGTGCCGTTCATGGCCGACGGACACCACACGATCCGCGCCCTCCTCGAGTCGCAGCACGCCGACAAGACCGTCTACGCCCACGTCTTCGCCAACTGGTCCGCGCTCGCGCCCGCCGCGTTCTGGGCGCGCATGCAGGCGAGCAACTACACCTATCTCAAGGACGCCGCCGGCCGGCCCGTCGCGCCGGACAAATTGCCGGCGACGCTGCTCGAGATGCAGCGCGATCCGTGGCGCGGCCTCGCCTGGGCGCTGATGGACGCCGGTGCCTTCACCGAGTTGAAGGGCGTGTTCTTCCAGGAATTCCTCTGGGCCGACTTCCTGCGCGAACGGGTGCAATGGAACGACGCGGACGAGGTCGACTTCCAGCGCGCGCTCGCCGAGGCCAGACGCCTCGCCGCCACGCCAGCCGCCGCCGCGCTGCCCGGTTGGAAGGCCGGCGTGCTCTCGCCGCGCGTCGTCACCGAGCCGGTGCAGCACGACACCGACGACCCGGCGATCTGGATCAATCCCGCCGATCCCGCGCAAAGCCTCATCGTCGGCACCGACAAGGACACCGACGGCGCGCTCTACGTTTTCGACCTGCACGGCAAGATCGTGCGCCGAGTCCCCGGCCTCAAGCGGCCCAACAACGTCGACATCGCCGACGGCTTCCGCCTCGGCGGCCGCGACGTCGCGATCGCGGTGACGACCGAGCGCGAGGAGAAGCGCCTGCGTATCTTCACGCTGCCCGAGATGACCTGTGTCGATAAAGGCGACCTCGTGGTGTTCGATGGCGATCCGCGCCGCGCGCCGATGGGCATCGCGCTCTACCGCCGCCCGCGCGATGGCGCGATGTTCGCGTTCGTCGGCGGCAAGTCCGGACCGGCGCAGGGCTACATCGGGCAATACCGCCTCGAGGACGACGGTTCCGGCCACGTGAAAATGACGCTCGTCCGCCAGTTCGGCGCCTACAGCGGCAAGAAGGAGATCGAGGCCATCGCCGTCGATGCCGAGCTCGGCTACGTCTACTATTCCGACGAGCAATTCGGCGTCCGCAAATACGCCGCCGATCCCGACGCGCCCGACGCCGGTCGCGAACTCGCGTGTTTCGCGAAGAGCGGTTTCGCCGGCGATCACGAAGGCATCTCGATCTGGAAGCGCCCCGACGGCACCGGCTATGTGATCGTGTCCGACCAGCAGGCGAACAAGTTCTGGCTTTTCCCGCGGGAAGGCGCGCCCGGCCACCCGCACGAGCATCGCGCGGTGAAGATCGTCGACGTCGCCGCGATCGAAAGCGACGGCAGCGACGTGACCGCGCAGCCGCTCGGCGAGTTGTTCCCGCACGGCCTGTTCGTCGCGATGTCCAACGGCCGCGTGTTCCACTACTACGGCTGGGAGCAGATTGCCGGGGCGGATTTGCCGGCACCGGCGAAATAGGGGCATCTGCGGACTTTTCAAGCGGGCGGGGCGGACTATGTTGCCCGCCATGAAACGACTCGCCCCTCTCGTCGCGTTGCTTTGCGTCGTGTGTGTTTTCGCCGTGCCGCTGTGGGCGGCGTCGAATCCGGCCCCGAAGGGCAAGGACGGCGACGTGCCGAGCGCCGGCCTCGAGCTGGCCAAGACCGCCACGCAGATCACGGGTGTCGCCATCTCGCCGCTGCTCGGCGTCAGCACGATCGGCGCCTACCAATGGTGGGGTGCTCATACCGACGCCGAGAAGGCCGCATTGCCCTGGTTCGCCAACCCGCTGGTCTGGGGCTGCGGCTTTCTGCTCGTGGGTGGCTGCGCGGCCAAGGACGCTTTCGGCGCCGCCGTGCCGCCGGGCATGAAGAAGCCGCTCGATGTGCTCGAGACGGTGGAAAACAAGGTCAGCGGCCTCGTCGCCACCGGTGCGGTCGTGCCGGTTCTGGTCGCAGCGGCATCGAAAGTCATGGCCGCGCGCGGCACGCCGACCGCCGGACTCGATCTGCACCTCGGCAATCTCGCGATGGTGCACCTTGGCGCGATGGATTTCTCCTGGCTGCTCACGATCCTGATGGTGCCGCTCGCCATCGCGGTGCACGCCGTCGTCTGGATCGCGTCGCACGCGATCAATGTCCTCATCCTCCTCAGCCCGTGGGGCGCGGTCGATGCGGCGCTCAAGGCCACGCGCACGGCTCTGCTCGGCCTCGTGACCGGGCTGGCGTTCATCGACCCGGTGGTCGGCGCGACGCTGTCGGTCGCGATCATCATCTTCGCCTATTTCGTCTCGGGCTGGGCTTTCCGCCTGACGACGTTCGGCACGATCTTCTGCTGGGACTTTTTCACCAGTCGCCGCAAACGCTTCGCGCTGCTCGCGGATGGCAACAAGCTCTTCCTCGGTCGCAAGCTCGAAGGCGTGCCGCTGCGCACCTACGGCCGGCTCTGGCAGGCGAAGGACGGCGCGCTGACCTTCAAGTTCCGCCCGTGGCTCGTGCTCGCCGAGCGTGAGATTGCAGTGCCGCGCGACGGCATGGTGGTCGGTCGCGGCGTGTTCTACTCCGAGGTTCTCGGCCACAACCCGGCGACGGACCGGAATGAGACGCTGCTGCTGCTCCCGCCGCGTTACCTCGGCCACGAGGAACTCTTCGCCCGCACGTATCACATCAACGGCACCTGCGAAGTCGGCCTGCGCAAGGCGTGGAGCTGGCTGAAGGAGGCGCTGGGCTTCGGCAAGCCTGCTGCGTCCACTACGGTTTCGCCGGCGTGAGCGGCGCGGCGCGCATCGCGAACCACGTCCGCCTCGGCGCGTTCCCGGTCGCCTACGGGCTGAGCGGCGTGCTCATCGGCGGGACGTTGAACCGTGTGATGATCGCGGAGCTGAAGCTCCCCGCGACACTCGTGGCGCTGCTATTCGCGCTCCCGTTGCTCGTCTCGCCGCTGCGGTTGTGGTTCGGCTACCGCTCGGACGGATTTCCGATCTTCGGGCGCCGGCGCGAACCATACCTGATCCTCGGTGCGCTGCTGATCGGCGGGGGAGTGGCGGCGATAGCGAATTGGACGGTGCGCACCGCGGCGACGCCGGCGTCGTTCGTGCCGGGCGCGGTGCTGGCGTTTTTGCTCTACGGCGTCGGGCGCAACCTCGCGCACAACACCTACCAGGCGCTGCTGGCGGAAAAATTCAGCGGCTCGGTTCGCGCGCGCGCAGTGACGCTCTACGAGGTCGTAACGTTGCTCGGCTCGGTCATAGGCGCAGGCGCGCTGGGCAAGGCGCTGGAGCATTACGATCCGGCGCGACTTGTCTTGGTGGCGAACATCGTCGGCCTCGTGGTGGTCGCGCTCGCCGTCGTGGCTGTGCCCGGCCAGGAAGCGTGCGCGACCGGCGCCGCGAACGCGGAGACGGCGCGCGGCAAGCCGTTCGGTGAAGTGGTGCGCGACTACGTGTGGGCCGATCCGCAAGTGCGGCGGCTGTTCGTCGTGGTGATTTGCACGTTCATCGGGACGCTCGCGCAGGATGTGTTGCTCGAGCCTTACGGCGCGCTCGTGCTCGGGATGAGCGTCGGCGCGACGACGCGGCTGACGATGTTCTGGGGACTCGGTGTGCTCGCGGCGATGTTGCTGTCGGGGTTGTGGCTGTTGCGCGTGCTCGGGGCGTTGCGGCTGATGCGCATCGGGCTCGGCGTGAGCATCGTGGTGTTCAGCGCGGTGGCGGCGGTCGGATTGGCCGGCACGCCGGAGGCGTTTCGCTGGCTCGTGCTCGTGATGGGTTTCGGCACGGGACTCGCGGGCGCGGGCATGCTCGGCAGCGTGGTGGAATTCACAACGCCGGTGCGCGCGGGGCTGCTCATGGGCGTGTGGGGCGTGGCCAACATGCTCGGCCATGCGGCGGGCAGCTTGATGGGCGGCATCGTGGTCGACGCGATGCGCCTCGCCACGGGCAGCGCGCTGGCGGCGTATTCGGCGTTGTTCGCCTTCGAGGTCGCGATGCTGTCGGCGGCGTTCGGGCTCACGCTTCGCCTGCAACCGTCCGCGACGCGCGCTACCGGGGAACTCTCCGCGCCAGCGTCCAGTTGAGCGCGGCGATCGCGGCCACGAGCGCGATGGCCCAGACGTGGCCGAGCTCCATGCCGCTCGCCATCACCACGCAGAGCAGCAGGCCGAGGCCGGCGATGAGATCGCCGGCGGGCAGGCGCAGGGCGGAGACCTCGGGGCGCAGGCGGCGGAGCTTGATCAGCGCGGCGCAAGAGAGGCCGTAGGTTAGCAGGCGCGCGGCGCCGGACAGGCCGACGTTCCAGGCGAAGTTGCCGTAGAGCGCCAGGGCGAACGTCAGCACGCCCCACGCGAGAATCGAGAAATGCGGCGTGCGGAAACGCGGGTGCACGGCGCCGAAGGCCGCGGGAAAATCGCCGCGCTGGGCGAGGGCGAAGGTCAGGCGCGGCACGCCGATGAGTTGCGCGCTGAGGTAGCCGGAGGTCGATACCATCGCGCCGACGGCGATGAGCGAGGCGCCGATCGGTCCGACGAGCGAGCGCGCGGCGTCGGCGAGCGGACGCGCGCTGTCGGGCAGGTTGGGCACGGTGCGCATCGCCACGAGTTGCAGCAGCACGTAGATCGTCGTGATGACCGCGAGGCCGGTGAAGAGCGCAAACGGCAGGTCGCGGCGCGTGTCGCGGCATTCGCCGGCCGGGATCAGCGCCATGTCGAAGCCACCGTAGGTGAAGAGCAGGATGATAAACGCGCTCATCCATTTCGTCTCCGCCGGCGGCGGCAGCGGTGCGGGTGCGGGGACGAGGCGCGAGAAGGCGAAGCCGATGAGGATGAGCAGCGCGAGTGGCAAGAGCTTCGCGGCGGTGAATAGATTGGAGAGCCGCGCGGCGCCGGTGACGCCGAGGTAGTTGATGAGCGTGAGCGCGCCGATCAGGCCGGCGAGCATGAGCGTGCGCGGGAGCGGTTGCGTGGCCTCGGGCCAGAATTCGCCGAGATAAATGACGAAGAGGTTGGCGTTGGCCGCGGCGGCGGTGAGGCGCACGAGCCAGGTGAACCAGCCCATCTCCACGCCCCAGAAGCGCCCGAACGCCTCGCGCGCGTAGAGGTAGGGGCCGCCGGGCTCGGTGAATTGCGAGCTGAGTTCGGCGAATACCGCGATGAACACCAGCATCGCGGCCGCGGCGAGCAGGTAGGCGAGCGGCGCGGCGTTGCCGACGAGGCGCACGATGTCGTCGGGCAGGCCGAAGATGGCGGAGCCGATCACACCGTTGACGACGAGCGCCGTCATGGTCCAGCGGCCGAGCGCGCGGACGAGCGGGGGCGACGCGGGGTTCGTCATGCGGCCGCGAAGTTGGGCACCGTGTGCCGGCGAGTCAACGCGTGCGAGGGCAGCCGATTTCAGATCTAATGCGGTGAGAGCTTCCAGCCCTCGTAGGACGAGTTTCGGCTATGCGGGAGCTGGAGGCTCCCGCCACTCTTTGCGTGACGCGATGCGCACTCCGAGGACGAGCTTGGTCTCGCCCACACTCGCGCTACGTCGTGAGAGGGAAAGGGGCGTCCGTCGCGGTCTTCGCGTGCAGGTGTTGTTTGAGCGCGAACGCCACCAATTCGGCGGTGGCATTCGCATCGAGGTGATCGGTGTTGATCACCAAGTCGTAAGCGTGCGGGTCGTCGAGCTCGGCGTCGAAGTTGGCGCGGACGAAGCGCCGGCGAGCTTCGTCCTGCTGATCCACATGGCGCGCGGCGTCGGCGTGGTTGCAATGTAGGCTTTGGGCGGTGCGCGCGATCCGGACGTCACGCGACGCTACGAGGCGCACATGCAGGCCGCCGGGCAGGGCGCGGGTGATGAGATGCGCGGCGCGGCCGGCGAGGATGACGTGGCCGACGTGCGCGAGCTGGAGGACGGCCTCGGCGACTTTCTGCTCGAGTTGCCAGAGCGACGGGTGGAGGCCGACGAGTTCGCCGATGGTGGCGCGGATTTCCGAGACGCGATCCTCGGGGAGAAACTCCGCGAGCGTGGCGGGCAGGCTGTGGTGCTTGAGGGCTTGGTCGAGCAAATCGCGGTCGAGGAGCACCCAGCGGGCTTCGTCGCCGTGGAAGTCGCGGTCGAGGAGTGGAACCAGTTCCCGACCGAGCGTGGTGGCACCCGCGCCGGTCTCGCGGGAGAGGGTGATGAACGGGTGAATCTTGGCGGGCGAGGCGGGGCCGGCGGCAGTGCGCGGAGTGCGCAGGCGCGCGTGCAGGACGGAGAGGCCGTGTTCGAGGTAGGTGTGCGGCGTCATGGCACGAGGGGGAGAAACGGTTGACGTTGCGCGGCGGGCAGCGTGCTCCGCCGCAAGCGTAGTTTACGCGCGCGAGACCCCGCGGCCAGAGCGGGGATTGGAATGCGCGGGCGCGGAAAATGTAACCTAATAGGTTACATTTCCGGCGAAGCGGCTGGACGGGGGCGGGAAATTTTGTGCGCTTTGCGCGCGGGCGGGTGCTAAAGGAAAACCGCGATGGAAGATGCCGAACTGCTCCGCCGTTACGCCGAGGCCTCCGATCAAGGCGCGTTTGCCGAACTCGTCGGGCGGCGGCTGCCGCTGGTGTATTCGGCGGCGTTGCGACAGGTCGGCGGCGATGCCCACCTCGCGCGCGATGTCGCGCAGCAGGTTTTTGCCGATCTCGCGCGCAAGGCGGCGGCGCTCGCCGGGCGCGAGTCGCTTACCGGTTGGCTCTACACGAGTGCGGGCTATGCGGCGGCCAAGGCGGTGCGGACGGAACAGCGCCGACGGCGGCGCGAACGGGAGGCACACGCGATGGACGAGCTGACGCGGAATGGCGAACCGACGGCGGACTGGACGGTGTTGCGGCCGGTGATCGACGACGCGATGCGGGAGCTGAATGAGGGCGACCGCGAGGCGGTGCTGCTGCGGTATTTCGAGAATCGTGCCTTCGCCGAAATCGGTGTGCGCCTGCGCCTCGGCGAAAATGGGGCACGCATGCGGGTGGAGCGTGCGCTCGACAAATTGCACGGCGCGCTGGCGCGGCGCGGCATCGGGTCGAGCGCTTCCGCGCTCGCGTCGGCCTTGGCGGTGAACGCGATCGGCGCGGCACCGAGCGGACTCGCGGGCGCGATCGCGGCGGGAGCTCCGGCGTCGGCGATCGGCGTGAGCGGATTTCTTATGGCTGTGACGAAACTACAGTGGACGGTGGGTGCGGCGGTGTTGGCTGCGGGGGCATTGACCGGCGTGGTGCAATACCGTGCGAATGCGGCGCTGGCGCAGGATGTCGTGCGAATCCAGACGATGGCCGACGACGTCGCGGCCGAGCAGCGGCGGCGGCGCGCGCCGTCTGGCGGCAGCGATGAGCTGGAGCGGTTGCGCGTGGCGGCGGCGGAGCTGCCGGGGTTGCAGGCGCGCGTGCGCGAGCGGTTCGACGAGTGGCAAAAACGACAGGCGGCTCGCGTGGCGACAGCGCCCGCGCATCCACGCGCCACGGCTCCAGCCGGTCCGGTGTTGCCGCTGGCGGAGTTGGATCTGATGCCGCGGCCGTTGAAACAGGTGCCGCCGGCGTATCCGGCGGTGATGCGTGAGTTCGGCATCACGGGGCGTGCGGTGGTGAGTTTTGTCATCGGGTCCGATGGCGCGGTCGCGGATGCGAAGGTGCTGTCGTCGACGCACGGCGCGTTCGATGAGCCGGCACTCGCGGCGTTGGCGGAGTGGAAGTTCGCGCCGGGCCAGAAGGCGGGCATGGCGGTGAACACGCGCGCGGAGATGGCGCTGGTTTTCACGATGCAGCGCGACACCGATGACTGGTTTTAAGGCGATGCATCCGCGCACGCTCATTTGGCTTTGCCTGGTTGGCAGCATCGGCGCGTTCGGCGCGCTGGGGATGTGGCAGCACTCGCGTGCGGTCGCGCTGCGCGCCGAACGCGACCGGCTGATCGCGCGGCAACTCGGACGAGCGCGGGCGACCGCCGCGGAACCGTCGTCGGCGGAACAAAACGAACTGGCACGGCTGCGCCGGCAGCACGAAGAGCGGGCGCGAGCACTGGAGGATCTCGCAAAGCTCGAGCGCGCGCTCGCGAGCGAAAGCGGCGAGTTGATCGCATCCGCGTCCGATAAACCGCCCGCGAAGGAGAATCTGCCGTCGCTCCGCGGGCCGATGGTGAAGAGCGCGGAGTGGCGCGAGGCGGGTGCGGCTTCGCCGGAGGCGACGTTGGAGAGTTTCGTGTGGGCGGCGACGCGTGGGGAGACGGAGAAGCTCGCGACGCTGCTGGCGATCGACGAGGCGGGGCGAAAGGAACTGGCGACGGCGTTTGCGCAGCTGTCGGACGAGGCGCGCGCGAGCTACGGTTCGCCGGAGAACATGCTGGCGACGCTCATCGCGGTGCAGGTGCCGCAGGACCTGAGCGCGGTCGGGCCGGTGAATTCGCTGAGGTTGAGCAACGGCGACGTCGCGTTGCGCACGCGCACGGAGCGGGGCGGCGGGCTGGCGAGGGACGCGGTGCTGACGTTCCGGTTGGTCGACGGGGGCTGGCGGCTGGTCGTGCCGCGCGAGATCGCCGTCGGCGCGGTGGCGGCCGCGGTGAAAACGGCACCGCGCGGGTCGCCCTGAGCGCGCTCAGCGCTTCGCGGGAAACGCGCGGGCCTTGGAGGCGATCGGGCCGGGGAAGGGCACGCCCCAGAGCACGGCGCCATCGGGCGGGCGTGGCGTGGCGTCGGGTGCGAGGTGTTTGAAGACGTCGGCGAAGCGGATCGAGCACTGGAGGCGGCGTTGGCGGGCGTCGATCTTCGGATTCACTTGGATCACGGCGGTAGTGAAGGGAGGCGAAGCCTTGGCTTTCAGCGCGAGTTTGCGGATCTCTTCGATCGGGCGCGCGGGGTCTTTGATCAGGTCGTCGAGCTTGAGGAGGTCGGCGTAGGTGACGTCGCCCCAGAGCTCTTTCCATTTTTCCGGTGCGATGCGGGGGGCGACGATGCTGACGAAGCGTTTGTCGTCGCCGTCCTGTTCCCAGAAGCCGAGGACGAGCAGGAAAGGTTCGTTGATTTCGTATTGGCGGAGTGCGTCGCCGAGATCGACGGGCGTGCCGAACTTCACGGCTTTCGGGTTCACGGGGATGCCGCCGTGGTCCTTGTTGGCGTCGGCGGGGATGTCCCAGCGCTGCGTGTAGCTGGCGGGCTTGTAGCCGTCGAAAAACGTGTCGCGCACCCAGCGCTCGAAGGCGAGTCCGTGCGCCTGCACTTCCTGCGCGTGGACGCCGACGTGGAAGAGCAGCGCCGCGAGGGCGGCAGTGAGGATGCGGTGCCTGAGACGCATCCGCTCACTGCGCCGTCTCGGCGCGGGGCCAGCAAGCGGGAAAACACTGGCGGGCGCGGGCGATTTCCGCGCGGCGGGCGCGGGCGCGTCAGGCCTTGGGCTCGAGGAAGGCGCAGAGCGCGTCGAGTTGCACGGTCCAGTAGGTCTTCATGCGCTCGGCGGTGGCGGCGTCGGGGAGCTTGCTGTGCTCGGGGACAACCTGGCACTTGAGCGGGCCCTTCGGCCAGAAGTTCACGGAGAGCGTCGTCTCGTCGGGCCAGAGGATGCGGATGGATTTATGCGGTGTGGCCTTGCGGACGGAGAGGGGAGTGCGCGGGAGCCAACGCTCGCGGATGGCGGCGTCCTTCCACGCTTCGAAGGCGACGGCGACGGGTGCGGCGATGGTTTTGCTGACGCTGATCTCGAAGCCGTCGTTCTTCTGGTTCTTCACGCGGCGGCCGGTGGTCTGCTCGTAGCCGACCGTCACCATCTGCGACCACCAGTCGTTGACCTTGTGTTTCTTCTGCAACCACTGCGCGATCTCGGCGTGCGGCCAGGATTTCGCGCCCGCTTGGTCGAGCAACTCGACCCATCCCGCCCACGAACGTCCCGTCGCCTTCTCTACCGCGAGAGTGGTGATGCCGGCGATCTTAGCGGGCAGCTTTTTCATGAGGCAGGGGTAGTCTCTTCGCCAAACCGGCACCGCGTCGCATCAGATGCGGGCAGCGCTCGGCGAGCTCCGATATGAACACTTCCCGGGCGTCTGGCGAGACGAGGATGAAGCCATCTGCAAAATCCAGCCGCACGCGCTGGAGCGACCAAGCCGGCCCGGGCAACGGCACCCAGGTCGGCACCGCGCCCCGGATGGCCGCGTAAGGCACCGTCCATTTCAGCGGCCCGCTGCGCACCGCGATGCCGTCCGCGCCGAAAGTGTAGCCGCACGGAAAGCCCAGCCACGCCGTCAAAGCCACCATCGCCACGCCCCAGACGGCGAGCAGCATCACGCCCGGGGAGCGCCCCTGCGCCGTCAACCAACCCGCCGCGACGAGCGGAGTCGCCGCCGCGCTGAAAACGACCGCGACATACCACCGATCCACACGCGAAGGGAAATGCGGTCCGGTCGCCATGCGCCCAGCCAACGAAGTTCACGGGATTTTGTCACGCTCGCGGAAATCTTTTGTGTTTCGCCGTCCGGCAAAATCGTTAACCCAGCACCTGATGAGCGAAGAAAACGCCCCGAAGCTCCGCCTGAAGCCGCGTCTGGCCGGCGAAACCCCGGCGGCGAACCCACCGGCACCGGCGAATCCGCCATCTGAAACCGCGGAGCCGACGCCCCCGCCTGCGGCCCCGCAGGCCGCCGAGGGCGCTCCGATTCGACTCAAACCGCGGCTGACCGTCGCTCCGGGCGAAGCCACGCCGGCGAGCGCCGAGCCCTCCGCCGCCGCGTCCACTCCGCCGCCGACCGATCTTCCGCCCGCGCCCGCGCCGACGTCGACATCGGCCGAGCCGCCCGCACTCGTTGTTCCGCCGGTCGAGACCGCAGCGACACCCGAGCCCGCCGCCTCCGCCGCTGAATCGTCGCGCCCAAAGATCGCCCTGAAGCCGCGCGAGCCCGTCGCCGCCCCCGCAGCCGCCACCCCGCCGGAAGTCGTCGCGCCCGCCGCAGCGATGTCCGATACGCCGCCGCCCCTGCCGTCGACCGAGCCACCCGCCGCACCGCTCCCGACCGCGCCGGCGACGCCCGTGCCGCCGACCGCGGCGTTTCCGCCCCCGCCCATCGCCGCCAAATTTCCGCCGCCGCCCGGACTGAAAAAATCCGCGCCGCCCATCGAGCCGCCCAGCGATGCCGAAGCCAAGCAGCTGAAGGCCGCCGCCACCGCGTCCAACCCGCGCAAAAAAGTCTTCCTCCTCGCCGGCATCGGCGCGGGCGTGCTCGCGCTCGGCGCAGTCGCCGTGTTTTTCCTCACTCGGCCGGAGCCTCCGCCGCCGCTGAAACCACGCCCCGCCGTCGCACCCGCGAAATCCGCGGCGTCGACCCCGAAAGCCGACGCCCCGACGCAGGCGAAGCCCGCCGAGCCGACCACCGGTTTGGGCAAGGCCGTGGCCAAGGCGAAGGGCGTCTCCGCGGCTGTCACCGCCGGCCAGACCGCCGCGACGAACGAAGTCCTAGACGCCGACCAACCCGCCGCCGCGCCGAAAGATCCTGCGGGCGGCGCCACGGCTGCACCGGGCGCCTCCGCCGGAGTCACCACGACCGTCGAGGCGACACCCGCGGTGCCCAAGCCGGTTCCCGTGCCGAGTGCGATGTTCCGGTCCTGGGTGCAGAATCTCAAGATCAGCGGCGTGCGCGGTGGTGCGAATCCGCGCGTGTTCATCGATCGCACGGCCTACGCGCCGGGAGATCTCGTGAATCCGCAACTCGGCATCCGCTTCGAGAACTACAACGCCGACACGCGCATGCTCGTGTTCAAGGACGCGACCGGCGCGACCGTCGAGCGCCGCAACTGAGTCCGCATTCGAACGCGGACGCGGCGCCGAGCCCGCGCGAGGCGCGGCGGCCGGGTCCGGGCGGATTTTCGCGCGCGATGCGCCGGTGGGCGTCTTCCGTGTGCGTCGGCGTGCTGCGTCGCGACCGCCGGTTTCAGTTCGGCTGAGGTGGCTTTTTCGGCGTTCCGGCGCGACCTCGTGCGGCCCGGTCGCGCTCGTTTTGCGGCGGAGCGGCGGATCCGGCTTCGATGCGCGCAAGCCCGGGGCCTGAACCACCGCTGGGCGAACCAGGCGGCGTCTCGCCGCCGTATTCGACACGCAAACCATGAACTCCCCACACACGTCCTCGCGGCGGGCGCTGGCGCGCGCCTGCGCGCTGCTCGGCCTGCCCTGCCTGCTCGGTCTTCCGGCCGTCGCCCAATCCACCTCGTCGGCCAGCGCGACCGACGAAGCGGTCAAACTCGACAAATACGTCGTCACCGGCTCCTACATCCCCGCTGCGGCAGACGAGGCCAACGCCTCGCCCGTGGTCGTCGTCACCGCCAAGGACATCGAGGCGTCCGGCCTCAAGTCCAGCGTCCTCGACGTCCTCCGCAAATCCGTGCCGCAGATCGTCGGTGGCAACAACATCGGCATCGAGAACGGCAACATCAACGGCGGCGCCACCAACGGCGGCTCGCAGCTCGCGTTGCGCAACACCGCCACGCTCGTGCTGATCGACGGCATGCGCGTCGCGTTCTCGCCCGTGGCGAGTTCGGGCGGCTTTCAGTTTGTCGACCTCAACGTCGTGCCCGTCTCCGCCGTCGAGCGCATCGAAGTCCTCACCGACGGCGCGTCCGCCATCTACGGCTCCGACGCCGTGTCGGGCGTGATCAACATCATCCTGAAAAAGAACTACCAAGGCCTCGAGGTCGGCGGCTACTTCGGCTTCTCGAAGGCCGACAAGACCGGCGCCTACTACCGCGACCGTTCGCTGCGGCTCGTCGGTGGCGCTTCGATCGACAAGACCAGCCTCACGCTCTCGGCCGAGTGGACGAAGACCGATCCGCTCTACGAGCGCGACTACAACTACACCTCGCCGGTCTTCCTCACCGCGAGCTACGCCGGCATCGTCAACGACGCGGCGGGCAACTTCTACAAACTGAAGCCCGGCCTGAACGCCGCGCCGACCGGTCCCGCGCAGACGCTCGCGCAATGGGCCGCGCAAGGCGTCTACGTTCCCGTCGACGCCAACGACGTGCCGCTCGGCTTCGATCTCTCGTCGCGCCCGACGTTTTCCTCGGCGTTGAGCAAGCAGATCGCGACGCTCGCGCTCCAGCACAAGTTCTCCGACGCGCTCAATCTGCAGGCCACGCTCCTCTACGCGCGCACACGCAGCCAGTATAACCTCAACCCGCAGCCGATCGTCTTCCGCATCAACTCCACCGCGGGCAACACCGGCTTGCCCGGCATCCCGTTCACCGACGTCCGCGCGCAGGTGCGCAATCGTTTCGTCGACGCCGGCAACCGCGTCTACATCACCGACGGCCACTCGATCCGCGGCACGCTCGCCCTCAACGGCAAGTTCAACGCCGACTGGGGCTGGACCGTCGACGCGCTCTTCAACCGCGCGCAGCAGGACTCGATCGCGACGAACCAGATCCTCGATTCCGCGCTGCAAGCCGGCATCGCCTCCGGCCTCATCAACCTCACCGCGATCAAGCAGGATGCGGCAAAAATCACCGAGGCGAACATCTTCGGCGACTCGATCGGCCTCTTCGAGAGCAAGCTCATCTCCTACAACGCGCGCGTGAACGGCCGCCTCTTCGACTTGCCCGGTGGCAGCGTCTACACCGCCTTCGGCGTCGGCTACCGCCACGAGGCGCTCAACGCGCGCGCCGACAAGAACAGCATCATCGATCCCGCCACCGGCGGCTCGGCATGGAACAACGGCGTCACGCTGAATCCCTTCGACGCCACGCGCTCCGTGACGTCGCAGTTCGCCGAGGTGAAGATCCCGCTCACACAGTCGAGCAACAATCTCACCGGCCTGCACACCGCCGACCTCGACGTCGCGTTCCGCCACGAGATCTACAAATCGAGCGAGGAGAAGCCGACCGTCCCGAAAGTCTCGCTGCGCTGGCTGCCGTTCAACGACGAGTTCGTCATCCGCTCCACCTACTCGAAGTCCTTCGCCGCACCCACGCTCTACAGTCTCTACGGCCCGACCAACTCCGGCGCCACGCCGACGCTCGCCGGCCTCACCGCCTATAACTCCGCCGGCCAGCCCATCGGTCCGTTCGTGAACATCCAAGGCAGCCAGCAGGGCGGCTCGAACCCCAACCTCTCGCCCTCGCGCTCGAAAAACTACACCGTCGGCTTCGTCTATTCGCCCAAGGCCGTGAAGGGCTTCTCCCTCTCTATCGACTACGTGAACATCAAGGAAACCGACATCGTCGGCACGCTCGCGGCGACGACGGTGATGATCCAGGACGTCGAGCAGTTCGGCCCCGCGTCGATCTACTCGCCCTACGTGCACCTCGGCAATTTCGGCCAGCTCGGTGGCACGCAGGTCACCGCTCCCGGCCAGCTGCACCCGAATCCGTCGAACGTCTACGTCGACCAGTTCGCCGTGAACATCGGCAAACAAAATCAAAGCGGCATCGATGCGATGGTGCGCTACGATTGGACCAACTCACTCGGCGCATGGAGCGCGATCACCTCGTGGAATTACCTCAAGAGCTTCGTGATCGTCGCCTCGCCCGACATCGACCCGGTCGAATACTCCGCGACCAACGGCTTCGGCACGCTCCCGAAGTGGCACGGCCGCACCACGCTCACATGGCAAAAGGGCGCCTACAACGCCATGCTCGCCAACACCTACATTCGCGGCGTCACGAGTGCCGGCGATGGCTCGCACATTCCCGGCTACGTGTCCTTCGACGCGCAGCTCGGCGTCGACCTCGCCGCCGTGTGGCCGCGCCTTGCCGGACTCAAGGTCACGGTCGGCGTGAACAACATCCTCGATCGCTACCCGCCGACCGACCCGAACGTCTTCACCGATCCGCCCGCCGACACCGGCCTCTACGGCTCGTTCGGACGCCTCTTCTTCATCGACGCGAGCTACAAATTCTAAGCCGCGCTCCGACTCGGGGCGTGCACTTCCCATTTACCTCAGCGGCCGCGGCAACGCGGCCGCTTCTTTTCGAGACCGTGCGAGCGTTCCGCCAGCGACTCAGTGCGCCAGCGTCTGCTTGATGCCACGCAGCGTTTCCGGATCCGTCGCGATGCCGAGGATGCCGTTCACGACGAACTGCACGCCGATGCACATGATCAGGAAACCCATGATCTTCGTCATCGCGTTCACGCCGACCACGCCGATCAGCGTCACGATCTTGCCCGAGAGTCGCAGCGTCACCCAGGTGATGAAAGCCACCACGCCGATGCCGGCGATGATCGCCACGTAGTCGATCGGATGCGTGGCGAGCGAGGTGAACCCGAGCGTCACCGCGATCGAGCCCGGGCCGCTGAGCATCGGCATCGCGAGCGGCGAGAACGACACGTCGACTTTCCGCCGCGCCGCCTCGCGTTCCTCCCGCTCGTCGTCCGATGCGCGGTGCGTCGCCAGCATGTTCATGCCGATCCCGGTCAGCATGATCCCGCCCGCGATGCGCAGGCCGGGGATCGAGATGCCGAAGAAATTCATGATGAACGTGCCGCCGATCAGGAAGCTCACGAGGATCGCCACCATGTAGATGCAGCCCTTCAGCGCCTGCTCGCGGCGCCGCGCCTCGCTGTCGCCCTCGGTGATCGCGAGGAATGTCGGCGCAGCCGCCAGCGGATTGATCAGCGGCAGGAGGCCGACCACGGTGCCGAGGAAGATGCCCCAGAGATGGACGAGATTGAACATGCGGGAGAAAACGGAGGTTGCGGAGCGTGGACGCGCAAGGCGAGCCCGCATCCATTCCGTCACCAGACGTCGACCGGTCCCTTTGGCACGGGGATCGACTCGCGCTGCGTCACCGCCGGGTCGTCGTCCGCACGCATGAACGACGCCACCATCGGATCGGGCTGGAAACGCGGCAGCAGTTCGCCGCGCTCGTCGCAGAACTGCGCGCGCCATTTCTCGTAGCGCGCGAGAATCTCGTCGAACTCCGCGCGCGTGCGCAGGCCGACGACGGATTTCTTAAACTCCTTCGCCGGACCGAGCCGCTTCGCATACCACGCTGCGGGTTTGCGGAAGAGCCGGCAGCCCAGCTCCTCGCCGAAGACTTCGCACGCCAGCTCGAGGTGCCGTCGCATCACCTGCACGCGCTCGGCATAGCTCGCCTCCGCCGGCATCGCGCCGGTGCGAAGGAAATCGAGCGTGTGCCGGAAAATCCACGGATTGTAGAACGCGCCGCGCCCGATGCTCACGCCGGCGCAGCCGGTCTCCTCGAACATTTTTTTCGCGGCGTCGGGCGTGGTGACGTCGCCGTTGCCGATCACGGGAATCGTCTTCACCGCCTGCACGACGCTGCGGATGCCGGCGAGATTCACCGTGCCTGAAAATCCCTGCGCGCGCGTGCGCCCGTGCACGAAAATGGCCGCGACGCCGACGTCCTCCAACGCGCGCGCGAGGTCGGGCGCGGTGAGATTGTTCTCGTCCCAGCCGAGGCGCATCTTGGCCGTGATGGGAATCTTCACCGCCTCGACCATGCCGCGCACGAGCGCCTGCGTTTTCTTCAACTCGGTCATCATCGCCGAGCCGCCGCCCACGCCCACGACTTTGCGGACAGGGCAGCCCATGTTGATGTCGACCGCCGTGATGCCCATCGCTTCGACCATCGCCGCGGCGTCGCGCATTTCCTCCGGCACCGAGCCGAAGAGCTGCACCGAAAGGAGCTTCTCCGCCGGCGCGGTTTGCGCGAGCTGCAGGGCTTTGTGGTTTCGCTCGAGCAGCGAGCGGGCGTTGATCAGGTCGGTCGTGACCCAGTCGAGCCCGCCGACCTCGCGCACGACGAGCCGGAACGGCAGGTTGGTGTAACCCGCCAGCGGCGAGAGACACAGATTCGACGGAAATTCATACGGCCCGATGCGCACGCCGTTCACCGTGTTGCGTCACCTAAGCCGCGCAACCCGGAAAATGTAACCTAATAGGTTACATTTCCCGGGGGCGTCAGAGTGAAATGTCGCGACCGCCGCGCTTCTCGGCCAACCAATGCAGTATGCGCAAAGTGAGTTCGGCATCCGGCATCCGGTTCTTGCTGGAGAGAAAGTCCTGCAACCGCTGGCGCGGAATGCCGAGGTATCGGGCGAGCCGCGTCTTCGCTCCATGCGGAGCCAGCTCTGCGCGAACTTGGTCGGCCAAAATGTTCCAGAGCGGCGTAGCCGCACCCGGCCTGACGGTATGATAGGACTGCCACCGTCGCGGCTTTGCCTTGCGCCGCACTTCGTCGACCAGTCCTTCGCCGGCCGCAAACAGCGCACCACCGATTTCCAGCCACGTTGCCAATCTCGGATGTGGTTTCAGCATGTGTAACCTAATAGGTTACAAACTGCCCTTACTGCCAGAGTGAAAATCGAACAAATGTAACCTATTAGGTTACAATGCGAGCAGATGGGCGCTCGGTCGGCATTGTGCGATCGCGGGTGCGGCGGGAGGGATGCGTTGCGCCTGTCGGGCTAGTGCGCGGCGGCGGCGCAGGCGCGGGCGAGGCGGGCGAGGGCTTCGCGGAGGGTGGCACGGGTGCAGCCGAAATTCAGGCGGACGTGCGTGTTCGGGGCGGCGCCGAAGGGCGCGCCGTCGGAGAAGCCGAGGCCGTGTTGCTCGAAGAATGTGTGGGCGTGCGGCAGGCGCAACGCAGAGATGTCGAGCCACGCGAGGTAGGTCGCCTCCACGTGGGTCATCGCCACGCCGGGTAACTGGCCGCTGGCGACGGTCTGCTCGATCAGGTCGCGATTGCCGCGGAGATAGGCGAGGAGCTCCTGACGCCAAGGCTCGCCGTAGCGGAACGCGGCCTCGCACGCGACGAGGCCGAGGACGTTGGCGTCGGGCACGATGCCGCTGGCGGCGCGCGTGAAGGCGGTGCGGAGCGCCGGGTCGGGGATGATGGCGAGCGAAGTGCCGAGGCCGGGCACGTTGTAGGTCTTGCTCGGCGCCATCAACGTGATGCTGCGCGCGGCGATTTCAGGCGAAAGCATCGCCGTGGGAGTGTGGGCGACGTCGTCGAGGATCAGGTCGCAGTGGATCTCATCGGAGACGAGCGTGAG
Source organism: Candidatus Didemnitutus sp. (assembly GCA_019634575.1). Classification (NCBI taxonomy): domain Bacteria; kingdom Pseudomonadati; phylum Verrucomicrobiota; class Opitutia; order Opitutales; family Opitutaceae; genus Candidatus Didemnitutus; species Candidatus Didemnitutus sp. The sequence goes on along the minus strand of JAHCAY010000001.1, from coordinate 2,433,554 downwards.
GTTGTGGCGCTCGCAGAAGGCGGCGAGCTGCGCCAGCTCTGCGCGCGAGAAGGCGCGGCCGACGGGATTGTGCGGGCTGCAGAGGAAGAAGGCGCGGCTGCGCGGCGTGATCGCGCGTTCGAGGGCGGCGAAATCCATCTCCCAGCGCGCGCCATGCTTCGCGAGCGGCACGGCGACGGTGCGGCGGCGTTGGTTGGCGGGCGAGCTCATGAACGGCGGGTAGACCGGCGTGGTGCAGAGGATTTCGTCACCTTCCTCGCCGAGGGCGCGGGCGGCGACGTTCAGGCCCGTGACGAGGCCGGGCAGCCAGACGAGCCAAGCCGGGTCGACCTGCCAGCCGTAGCGGCGCGCACAGTAGGCGACGGTCGCTTCCGCGAGCGCGGGTAGCGGCTTTGCGTAACCGAGCACGCCGTGCGCGACGCGGGCGTGCAGCGCATCGACGACCACCGGCGGCGCGGCGAAGTCCATGTCCGCGACCCAAAGCGGCAGGATGTCCTTGCCGGCGTATTTCTGCCATTTCTGGCTGTCGCTGCGGGCGCGGTCGATCGGGGTGTCGAAGTCGAAGCTCATCGAGATACGCAGGGTGAGCCCGGCGGTGCGGTGCTGGCCACGGGAAAATCGCGGTCTGGTCACAACAAGCGGGCGTTGTGCCGGTGCACCGGCTGGCATCAGCCTCGGCGATGCTCCGAATCCTGGATTCAGGTTTCCGACAGGAACCGGCCAACGCATCGCTCCCATAGACCATAGTGGTCGACGGAACCGCGCGACGATGGTTCTGAAACTGGCGGAGGCCAATGGCAGTGCTACTCGGCGCGCAGCGCGGTGATCGGGTCGACCCGGGCGGCGCGGCGGGCGGGGAGCCAGCAGGCGAGAAGGACGGCGAAGGCGAGGACGGTGGCGGCGGCGAGGTAGGGCACAGGTCCGGTTGCCGGCAGATTGGGCCAGCGGCTGGCCGCAAGTTGCAGGCCCGCCGACGCGGTGGCGGTGCCAAGGAGCAATCCCATTGCGAGCAAGCGAAGACCCTGACCGGTGACCAACTGTGCGAGACCGGCGGCGGTGGCGCCCAGCGCGGAACGGATGCCGAACTCTCGTGTCCGCCACGCGACCTGCAAGGACAGGAGCCCGTAGAGACCGATGGCCGAGAGGACGAGTCCCAGCACGCCAAACAGCGATACCAGCACGAGCGCAAAGCGCTCGGTGGTGCGCGTCGTGGCGGCGGCGTCCGCCATCGTGTTCAGCTCGTAGGCCGCCAAGCGAGGATCGGCGCGGGTGAGTGCGACGCGGATCGCGGATTCCTGTGCGCGAGGATCGCCCGCCGTTTCGACGATAAACGTGAAATCGTGATAGGCGGCGGAGAGTGCGAGCAGCTGATTCATCGGCAGGAAGATCGTGCCGTCCATCTCGCCGTCGTAGGGATAGGCGATGACCTTGTGGTCAGCGGCCATGCCCACGATCTTGAGCCAGGGGCGCGGCTCATCGAGCCGGCCCATTTTCACGCGCTTGCCGATGGCGCTCTGCCCGGGCCAGAAACGCCGGGCGTAGGAAGCATTGACGATGCAAACCGACTCCGTGTCGCCGCGATCGGCGTCAGTGAAGTCGCGGCCTTCCAGCAAGGCTTGTCCGGCCGTAGTAAAATATCCCGGCACGGTGGCGCGAAGGTAGGCCTGACGGAATCCCCGCGACACGGGAGGGATCGTGCCGTCGGGATTTTCATTCATCACCGATAGGAGGAGTTGAGGGGATGAGGCAGTGTAACCGTTGCGGAGGTTACACCCGGTGTGGCGCGGAGCTCGCCGAGGACGCGTTCGAGCACTGGCAGCCTCGCCGCCGGCGTGGCAAAAAGTCGATCGGGCAGCGTGACCTGGAAGGACAGGCGGCGCTCGGTGGCAAATCCCCAGGGCTCTTGCACGAGGTGAGTGAAATAACGCGTGAGGGTGACTGCGCCGACGAGCAGAACGGTCGCGACGCCGATTTCGCCGACCACGAGCGCCGCGAGCATCCGGCTGCTGTGGCGGTTGAGCGTGGCGGAGCGGCCACCGTTGTTCATGGCTGTCCGGAGATCGGTCCGGGTGCCGCGCCATGCCGGCAGGAGCCCAAAGGCGCCGGCGAGGAGCAGCGTGCCGGTGGCGAAGGCAAACACGGGCCAGTCCAGGCGAATGGTGTAGTCGAACTCGCGCATAACGCTGCCCGTGGCGTCGGAGCCCTCGGGACTGAGCGCGACGAGCGCGGGAGTGAACCATGCCGCGAGCAGCAGTCCGGCGGCCGTGCCGAGAGTGGCGAGCAGGAGTGCTTGCGCGAGCAAGCCGCGGGCCAGCCGGAGTCGGGAGGCGCCGAGCGCGGATCGGATCGCGAGCTCGCCCTCGCGGGCGATGGTGCGGGCCAGCAGGAGCCCGGAGAAATTGGCCGCAGCGATGAGCAAAGCACAGAAGGCGGCACCGCTGATGGCAAAGAGCTTGGGCCGCAAGACGGCGATTCGCGTGAAACCCTCCCGCAGCGGGCGGACGAAGGCGCGGCGCGGATTTTGCGGGTCGGGATTGCTGGCATTGATGGCGGTGCAGAGGCGGCGCAAGGCCGCCTCGGCATGATCTGCGGTGATGCCGGACCGTAGGCGGGCGACACCGTAGAGGTAGTGGCTGCGCGGCGCGCCCGGATCGAAAGCGGCCGCAAGGGGCACCCAGATTTCGGCGAGGTAGGGGTGGCGGAAATGCTCCGGCATGATGCCGACGACGGTGGCCGGGGCTTGGTCGAGCGTGATGGTCTGGCCGAGAGCGGACGCCCGGCCCCCGAGCTCTCGTTGCCAGAAATCGTAGCCGACGATCACGACGCGCGGGCCGCCAGGCCGGTCTTCCTCGACGGTGAACGAGCGGCCAAGAGCGGGGCGCAGGCCGAGCGTGGAAAAGAAATTGGCGCTGATGCGGGCGGCCGGAACCGTGCGCGCCGGCGCGCCATTGTCATGGCCGAGCGTGGCGGTGCTGATGTCTGCGGCGGCGAGGTCGGTGAAGATGTCGCGGCCCTGTTCGCGCCATTGCCGGATCGTCAGCTCGGAGAGGTTGAGGGTGCCAACGCGCGAATCGGTGTCATCGAACGATTCATACACGCGGACCAACTGCTCGGCGCGAGGAAAGGGCAGGGGGCGCAGCAACGTCGACTCCACGACGGAGAAAATGGCGGTGTTGGCACCTATGCCCAGGGCCAGCACCAAGACCGCGACGGCGGTGAATCCGGGCGACTTGGCCAGTGAGCGGAGCGCAAATTTCAGTTCTTGGATCACGTCGAGCGGTGAGCCGTCGGTTGTCAGCGTGGGATGATGGCGAATCTCTCGGCCCGAGGCTGCGGGATGAGAACCGGTGAACGCGGGATTGCCAGAGCATTTCTTCCGGTCGCGAGATCATATGCGATAGTGTTCCTGTAGGGAATGCGCCCGCGCCGAGGCGACACGCCCCTGAGCACCGGCCGCCAGCCGGATCAATCCGCCGGGCATAGCGCGGGTTGTTGGGCGCGGCGCAGTTGCCCCGGCTTAATCGTGGAGCGTGTGCATACATGGCGGGGCCTTCCTAGGGGAAGAGGCGTCAGCCGGAGCCGAGCAGGGTTTTTGATCTGACGGGCGCACCGGGTCGGATTTGCGCAGGTGCGCTGTCGCAGGGTGGGGCGGAATTTCCCAGAGAACTTCGCGCGCGGAAAACAAGTGGCGAGACGAACGCGATTTGCGCGCGGCCGGGGCCCGGCACGTGGGATGCACTGCGGTGGCACAACCCAGTTTCAAAAAGGAGAACCACCACCATGTATCGCATCGTTCGTTATACCCAACCCCGCGCGACCCTCTTTCGCGGGTCCGCGTTTCAGAATCCCTGGACCGGTCTGGAGTCGGAAATCGATCGTCTCTTCGCGACCGCTCTGGCGGACGCCGTGGCGCCGGCGACGCCGCGCTTCCCCGTCGATCTCTACGAGGACAAGGACAACACCTACGTCCGCGCGGAGCTCCCGGGCGTGAAGCGCGAGGACATCGCCGTCGAGATGATCGAGGACTACCTGACGATCAACGCCACCCGCAAGGAGGGCGAGCAGTCGTTCAGCTTCAGCCGCTCGATCGCGATTCCCGAGAGCGTGCAGGCCGACAAGGTCACTGCCGCGCTCGAGAACGGCGTGCTCACCGTCGCGCTCCCGAAACAGGAGCAGGCGAAGCCGCGCAAGATCGCCATCAACGTCAACTGATCACCTTTCCATCACGGAGGAAAATCCATCATGACTCTCTTCAATCAAATCGTTCCGCGTCTCTCCCGCGCGCTGTCGCGTCACGACGAAAGCGGCCAGACATCCACCGAGCCTGAGTTCACCCTGAAGCCCGTCTACGAGCTGAAGGAAAACGCCGAGGCATGGGGCCTGACGGTCCAGCTGCCCGGCGTCGCCAAGGACGGCCTCGAGCTGTCCGCCGAGGACGGCGTGCTCAGCATTCGCGGCCGCCGCGCCTGGCAGAAGCCGGATGGCTGGACGCAGCTCTACCGCGAGACCGTCGACGCGCCCTACGCGCTCGCGCTCGAACACGACAACTCGGTCGACGTGGACAAGATCCACGCCGAGCTGAAAGACGGCGTGCTCCGCGTGTCGCTGCCGAAGGCCGAGGCCGTGAAGCCGCGCAAGATCGCGGTGAACTGAACCACCTTTCAGGGGTAACGCTCGGCACGTGCGTGTGTGTGCGTCCGAGTTGCCGCCGGAGTCCGCTTAGCGGACCCGGCGGCTTTGTTTAGGCGGTTTAGTCGCCCTTCCGCGCCTGCGGGATCAGCACCGATGCGAGGATCGAGGCGGCGAGCACGGTGCCGATGATGCCGAGCGAGAGTTGGATCGAGACGTCGATGTAGTGCGACGCGAGCATCTTCAGGCCGACGAAGACCAGGATCACGGCGAGGCCGATGTTCAGGTAGCGGAAGAGCTGCATCACGCCCGACACGGCAAAGTAGAGCGAACGCAGGCCGAGGATCGCGAAGATGTTCGACGTGAAAACGATGAACTCGTTGCGCGTGATCGCGATCACGGCGGGGATCGAATCGAGCGCGAACATCACGTCGGTCGTCTCGACCACGAGGAGCACGAGGAACAGCGGCGTGGCCGAGATGCGTCCGTCCTCGTGCGCGAAGAAATGCCCCTCGCGGTAAGTCGGGGTGATGGGCAGGAAACGCCGTGCGAGTTTCACGGCGGGGTTTTTCTCCGGTTCGAGTCCGTCGTCGTGCTTCGGCATCGCCAGCTTGATGCCGGTGTAGACGAGGAACGCGCCGAAAAGGTAGATCACCCAGTGGAAGGCGTTGATGAGGCTGATGCCGGCGAAGATGAACAGCGCGCGCATCACCACCGCGCCGAGGATGCCCCAGAAAAGCACGCGGTGCTGGTAGCGCGCCTCGACCTTGAAGTATTGGAAAATGACGATGAAGACGAAGACGTTGTCGACGCTCAGGCACAGCTCGACGATGTAGCCGGTGAGGAACTCGAGGCCCTCCTTCCGCCCGAGGCCGTTGCCGAGCGTGCCGGTCGCGATCAGGGCGTAGAAGCCCATCGCCAGCGCGAACCACACCGCGCACCACGCGAAGGCTTCCTTCAGCGACACGACGTGGCTCTGCCGGTTGAACACGCCGAGATCCAGCGCCAGCATGGCCGCGACAAAACCGAGAAAGCCGGTCCAGGCCCACCAAGGCATCGAATCGAAAAGCGCGAGAGGCAGTGGCATTGGCGCAGAAAGTGTGGGGCGGACACCCGACTCGGCAAGCGGCTAAACATGCCGCGGTCCGGCGGCCTATCGCTTTGACAAGCGCGGTCGCGGGGCTTTCTAGGAAACCCCAGCATGAATTTCTCCCGCCGACTCCTGACCGGTCTCGCCCCGCTCGCCGCGCCTGCGCTGGCGCTTGCCCAGGCGGCCGCCAACTCCGACGCCGCGTCGACCGCCGCGGGCGCCGCCACGACCACCGCAGTGGTGGTCGCTCCGGCGGAGCGCACGCCCGATCTGCTCGAGCATCTCGTCGACGTGATCCTGCACGCGCTCCATGTGCCGAGCGACGGCTCCAACACGCTCACGCACTACGTCATCGCGGCGGCGTTTCTCGTCGGCGGCGTGCTGCTCCGCCACGTCGTCACGAACATCATCTTCCATTACCTGAAGAAACTCGCCGCGAAGACCGAGACGACGCTCGACGACAAACTCTTTCCCGCGATGGAGCAGCCGACGGCCACGTTCGTCATGCTGCTCGGCATCTTCGCCGCCTTGAAGGTGCTGAAGCTCTCCGAGAGCACCGACCACTACATCTCGCTCGGCTCCACCGTGGCGTTTTCCGCGGCGATCTTCTGGGGCCTGTATCGCGCCTTCGACGCCGTGCTCGAACATGCGCACGAAATCGCCCTGGAAAAACAAATGGGCGTCGCGGCGTTCATGCCGTGGATCAAGAAATTCCTCATCACGATCTTCGTGCTGATCGGCATCCTCGTGACGATCCAGGGCCTCGGCTACGACGTGAAGGCCGCGCTCGGCGCCCTCGGCATCGGCGGCTTGGCCTTCGCCCTCGCCGCGCAGGACACCATCGCGAACATCTTCGGCTCCGTCGTGGTCGCGACCGACCAGCCGTTCCGCCTCGGCGAGACCGTGCGCATCGGAGGCGTCATCGGCATGGTGGAGGACATCGGCCTCCGTTCCACGAAGCTGCGCGCGCTCGACAAATCGCTGGTCACCATCCCCAACAAGACAGTCGCGGCCGAGACGATCACGAATCTCTCGCGCTTCACCCAGCGACGCGTCGAACAGGTGATCGGCCTGACCTACTCCACCTCGACCGAAGCGATGACCGGGATCGTGGCGGAGATTCGCCGCATCATCGAGAGCAAGCCCGAGATCAACGCGGCCGACACGCACGTCTATTTCCGCGACTTCAACGCCTCGTCCATGGACATCTGGGCGGTTTACGTTTTCAAGAGCGCCGACTTCGTGCGGCACATGCAGGTGCGCCAGCAGATCAACCTCGAGATCATGCGCGCCGTGGAGGCGCGCGGCCTGTCCTTCGCGTTCCCCACGCAGACCGTGCACGTCGCCTCGCTGCCCGCGCCGTCCGCCAAAGCCTGACGCGCGGGTCGGGTTTGGATATCGGCGGAGTGAAAAAATAGCGGAAGCTTCCAGCTCCCACCACCTCAGCGCGCCGCGCGGCTCTCTGTTCTCCAGCGTATCGGCGGCCTCCGTGCGCGTTGCGCATTGCCAGTCGCGGCACGGCGCGTAGGTTGCCGCCGTGTCGTCGCAACCGAGCCAGCTGCGTGCCGAACTTTCGGCGCTGATCGATAACAAGAACTTCGCCGGACTGAAGGCGAAGCTCGCGCCGTGGCTGCCGGCGGACCTCGCGCCCATCCTTTCGGAGCTGCCGGTCGAGCAGCTCGGCATCCTGTTCCGGCATGCCTCGCCGCAGCTCGCCGGCGCGACGTTCGCCTACCTCGAACACACCGCGAAATACAAGCTGCTGAAAACGCTCACGCAGCCGCAGGCCGCAGCGTTGCTCAACGAGCTGCCGCCCGACGACCGCACGGCCTTCCTCCACGAGCTGCCGCTCGATCTCGCCATGCAGATGATCTGCTGGCTCTCGCCCGGCGAGCGCAAGATCGCGCAGGACCTTCTCGCCTATCCCGAGCACAGCGTCGGCCGCATGATGACGCTCGACTTCGTCGCCGTGCGACCCGAGTGGACGGTGCGCGAAGCCCTCGAATACATCCGCGAGCACGGCTACGACCGCGAGACGCTCAACATGGTCTACGTGACCGACGAGGGCGGCATCCTGCTCGACGACATCCGCATCCGCCGCTTCCTGCTCGCCGCGCCCGAAACCAAGGTCAGCGCGCTGATGGACGGCAACTACGCCACGCTCCATCCCGAGGACGACCGCGAGAAGGCGTTGCAGGTTTTCCGCCAATACGACCGCGTCGCGCTCCCGGTGACGAACGCCGACGGCAAGCTCATCGGCATCGTCACCGCCGACGACATGCTCGACGTCGCCGCCGAGGAAGCCACCGAGGACATCCAGAAGCTCGGTGGTAGCGAAGCGCTCGACGAACCCTACACTACCATCGCGCTGACCAAGATGGTGAAGAAGCGCGCCGGCTGGCTCGTCGTGCTCTTCCTCGGCGAGATGCTCACCGCCACCGCGATGAGTTACTTCGAAGACGAGATCGCGAAGGCCGTCGTGCTCGCGCTCTTCGTGCCGCTGATCATCAGTTCGGGTGGCAACGCCGGCTCACAGGCCGCCACGCTCGTCATCCGCGCGCTCGCACTCGGCGAGTTTCGCCTGCGCGACTGGTGGCGCGTGATGCGGCGCGAACTGGCGGCGGGCCTGATGCTCGGCGTGATCCTCGGCGCGATCGGCTTCCTGCGCATCCTGATTTGGGCGCAGTTCAGCGATATCTACGGCCCGCACTACCTGCTGGTCGCGTCCACGGTCGGCGCATCGCTCATCGGCATCGTGCTGTGGGGCTCGCTCATGGGCTCGATGCTGCCGCTGTTGCTGAAGAAAATCGGCTTCGACCCCGCGACGTCGAGCGCTCCGTTCGTGGCGACGCTCGTCGACGTCACGGGCCTCGTGATCTACTTCACCGTCGCGTTCCTCATCCTGCGCGGGACGCTGCTGTAGCGCCCGCTTACGCCAGGTTCTTGTGGAACCGGCGCACGGCGAAGATCAGCACGACCACGCCGATGGCGAGCAGCGCCCCGAGCTGGGGCCACAGCACACCAAGACCCACGCCCTTGAGGAAAACGCCGCGAATGATCACGAGCATGTAACGGAGCGGATCGGCGAGGCTGAGCCATTGGAAGACCGTCGGCATGTTCGCGATCGGGAAGATGAAGCCCGAGAAGAGCATCGCCGGAAAAAAGAAGAAGAACGTCGTCATCATCGCCTGCTGTTGCGTGTGGCTGACGGTCGAGATGAACAGCCCGATGCCGAGCGTGCTCAACAGGAACAGCGCGACGCCAAGCAGCAGCAGCAGAAAACTCCCGCGAAAAGGGATGCCGAACCACAACAGCGCGATGGCGGTGACCATCGCGGTGTTGACGAAGCCCACGACGGCGAACGGCGCGCACTTGCCGAGGATGAACTCCACCGGGCGGATCGGCGTGACCATCACCTGCTCGATGGTGCCGACCTCCTTCTCGCGCACGATCGCCATGCTCGTGAGCATGAGGCCGACGAGCATGACGAGCATCGCGATGATCCCGGGCACGTAGAAATTGCGGCTCTCGAGATCGGCGTTGAACCACGCGCGCGGCTGCAGGTCGACCTGGCCGGTCGCGGGCGTGCGACCGCTGAGACGGCGCGCCTGCGCGAGGACGAACTCGGTGTTCGCGGTCGCGGCGATCTGGCTCGCGTAATTCACGACGAAACGCGCCGTATTCGAGTCCGCGCCGTCGACGATCAATTGCACGGGCGCCAGCCGGCCGCCGCGAATCTCTTCCTGGTAACCGGCGTTGATCTGCAGGATCGCGGAGGCATCGGCGGCGTCGATCAAGGCGCGGCCCTCGCCCTCGTCGAGCGTGCGCTCGATCGCGTCGAAATAGGCCGAGCCGGTGAACCGCGCCACGAGTTCCCGGCTGGCCGGGGTGGCGTCGCGGTCGATCACCACGAGTTTCACGTGCCGGACGTCGAGCGACACCGCGTAGCCGAAGATCAGCGTCTGGATCAGCGGCACGCCGATGATCACGAGCCGCATCCGCGGGTCGCGGAGCACGGAGCGGAACTCCTTGCGGAGAATGGTGAGGATGCGTTCCCACATATCAGCCGAGGACTTTGCGCGTCTTGCGGATCGAGACGCCGATGACGACGATGGTGAACGCGATCAGGAAGAGCGCGTCGGCCCAGAGGATTTCCAGTCCCACGCCGCGGAGGAAAATGCCCTTCACGAGCGCCACGAAGTAGCGGGCGGGCACGATGTAGGTGATGCCCTGCACCGGCAGCGGCATGTTCGCGATGGCGAAGGCGAAACCCGAAAGCAGGAACGCCGGCAGGAACGTCGAGATCATCGCCATCTGGCTGGCGAGCAGCTGCTGGCGCGCGATCGTGCTGATCAACACGCCTTGCGCGAGCGTGCCGACGACGAACACCATGCCGACGCTGAACAACAGCACCACGCTGCCGCGCAACGGGACGTGGAAGAGGAACACCGCCATCACGACGGATATGGCGAGGTTGGCCAGGCCGATGGCGGAGTAGGGCAGGAGCTTGCCGAGGATCAGTTCGGCGGGCTTCACCGGCGTGGAGATGAGCTGTTCCATCGTGCCGCGCTCCCACTCGCGCGCGATGGTGAGCGACGTGAGCAGCGCCGCGATCAGGCCCATGATCACGGCCATGATGCCGGGCACGATGAAGTTCCGGCTCTCGAGGTCGGCGTTGAACCAGACGCGCGGGCGCAGATCGAGCGCCGCCGTCGGCGCGAGGCCGGTGATCCGGCGAATCTGGTCGAGGGCTACCTGTTGGTTGAACGTCGTCGTGATCGCCGCCGTGTAGCCGAGCACGATGCCCGCGGTGTTCGAATCGGAGCCATCGACGATGGCCTGCACGCCGGCGGCGCGTCCGGCCGCGATTTTTTGGCCGAAGTCCGGCGGCAGCACGAGCGCGAGCATCGCCTCGCGCGTGTCGATTGCGTGTTCGACCTCGGCGTAGCTGCTGACCGTGCCGCGGAAATCGAAATAGCGCGTCGCGGTGAAATGCGCCGTGAATTCCCGGCTCTCCACGCTGCGGCCCTGGTCCCAGACGACGAACGGCACGCGGTCGACGTCGAGCGTGAGCGCGTAGCCGAACATGAGCAGCATCAGCATCGGGATGCCGACGGCGAGGATGAGGCTGCGCGGATCGCGGCGGATGTGCAGCGCTTCCTTGCGCGCGACGGCCCAGAGACGGCGCAGGTTCATCGGGCGACCTCCTGTTGGCGGCCGGCCTGCGCGTCGCGGGCCTCGATGAGCGAGACGAACACATCCTCCAGCGTCGGCACGATGCGTTCCAGCCGACCGAGGCGGAAACCATGTGTCGTCAGCGCCTCGCGGATGGCGGCCTCGGCGGCGACCGGGTCGGGTGCGACGGCGTGCAGGCCTTTGCCGAAGAGTGCGACCTCCTTCACCGCCGGCAGGCGCTCGAGCACGAGCATGGCGTCGTTCGGGCGGTCGCAATCGAGCTCGAGCACGGCCTCGGGCATGTGCCGCGTCTTCAGTTCGCGCGGCGTGCCGAGGGCGATGAGTTCGCCGCGGTAGATGACGCCGAGCCGGTCGCAATACTCGGATTCCTCCATGTAGTGCGTCGTCACAAACACGGTGACGCCTTGCTCCGACAGCGCGTAGATGAGGTCCCAGAACGCGCGGCGGCTGTTCGGATCGACGCCCGAAGTCGGCTCGTCGAGGAACAGGATCGGCGGCTCGTGCAACACGGCGCAGCCGAGCGCGAGGCGCTGTTTCCAACCGCCGGAAAGTTCCGCGGTGCGTGCGTGGCGGTGCTCGCGCAGGCCGGCCATCGCGAGCACCCAGTCCTTGCGCGCGGCCTTTTTCTCGCGTGGCAGGCGATAGATGCCGCTGTAGAAATCGATGTTCTCCTCGACGGTGAGCTCGTCGTAGAGGGAGAATTTCTGGCTCATGTAACCGATGCGCGTGCGGATTTTCTCCGTGTCGCGCACGATGTCGAAGCCCGCGACCGTGCCCGTGCCTTTCGTCGGCGTGAGCAGGCCGCAGAGCAGGCGGATGGTGGTGGACTTGCCGGCGCCGTTGGGTCCGAGGAAGCCGAAGATCTCGCCGCGGCGCACCGCGAAACTCACGCCGGCGACCGCCTTGAACGCGCCGAAGTGCTTCTCGAGGTTTTGGACCTCGACGATCGGCTCGGAAACAGCGGTGGGAGTGGTGCGCATGCGGATTACTCGGCGTCGGACTCGGTCGCGACGAGCAGGGTGAGCAGGAGAATGACGATGAGCGCGAGGGTCATGGCTTCGCGGTGGCGGCCGTGCGCTGGGCCAGGACGGCGACGAAAACGTCCTCGAGCGACGGATCGATTGGGCGGATGGATTCCACCGGGAAATCGGCGGCGGCGAGCAAGTCCCGGATGCGCGTCTCGATCGCGACGGAGTCGCGCGCGGCCACGTGCACGCGGTCGCCGAAAAGGCCGACGGAAGCGTCGGGCAGCTTCTCGCGCAGCAATGCGGCGGCGCGGCGCGGCGCGGCGGTGCGGATCTCCAGCAGCGCGCCGGGCATCATCGCCTTGATCTCGTCCGGCGTGCCGAGGCCGAGCAGGCGGCCTTCGTGGAGGAGCGCGAGCCGGTTGCACCGCTCCGCCTCGTCGAGGTAGGCGGTGGAGACGAAGATCGTCACGCCGTCGCGCACGAGCTGGTAGAGGATGCGCCAGAAGTCGCGGCGCGAGACCGGATCGACGCCGTTGGTCGGCTCGTCGAGGAACAGCACGCGCGGCGTGTGGATGAGCGCGCAGGCGAGCCCGAGTTTTTGCTTCATGCCGCCGGAAAGGTTGCCGGCGAGGCGGTGCTTGAAGGGCGTGAGATTGCTGAACGCCAGCAGGCGCTCCGTGCGCTCGGCGCGCTCGGCCTGCGGCACGGTGTAGATGTCGGCGTAGAAATCGATGTTCTCCGCCACCGTGAGATCCGGGTAGAGCCCGAAGCGCTGGCTCATGTAGCCGATGTGCTCCTTGAGCGGTTCGCGTTCGCGCACGACGTCGCAGCCGGCGACCGTCGCTCCGCCCGCGCTGGGCGCGAGGATGCCGGTGAGCATGCGCATCGTCGTGGTCTTGCCCGCGCCGTCCGGACCGACCAGGCCGAAGATCTCGCCTTCGGCCACGTCGAGGTCGAGGCCGTCGACGGCGACGAGCGCGCCGAAGGTGCGGCGGAGACCGCGGGCGTGGATGGCGGAGGCGGACATGCGGCGACGGGCCGGCGACTCAGTTGGCGGGCGGCAGGACGACGTCGGCCGGCATGCCGGGCTTCAGTTCGTCCTTCGGGTTGGCGACGTCGACCTTCAGGCGAAACACGAGCTTCACACGCTCCTTGGGCGTCTGCACGGTTTTCGGCGTGAACTCGGCTTCGGAGGCGATGAAGCCGACGACGCCCTCGAAATCGCGTCCGGGGAAACTGTCTGTGCGCACGACGACTTTCTGGCCGTGGCGGACGCGGCCGAGGTCGGGCTGGTTGACGTAGGCGCGGACCCAGAGGTGTGCGGTTTCGGCAACGGTGACGACCGGCGTGCCGGCGGAAACGAATTCGCCCGGCTCGATGTTGTGGGAGAGCACGACGCCGTCGAGCGGCGAGGCGAGGCGCGTGTTGTCGAGCTGCGTCTGGGCGAGCGCGACGGCGGCGCGTGCCTGATCGGTGCGGGCGCGTGCCTGGCGGATCGTCTCGGCGCGCGGGCCTTCCTGGATGAGTTTGAGTCGCTCGACGGCTTCGATGGCCTTGGCTTCCGCGACTTTCAACTGCGCCTGGGCGGCTTCGAAATCGCGCTCGGAGATCACCTGTTTTTTGCGCAATTCGTCCTGGCGCACGAAATCGAGCCGCACGCGATCGCGGTCGGCGTCGGCGCTGCGCACGGTCGCGGCGGCGGCGGCGATTTCCTGCGGGCGCGAGCCGGCTTCGAGCTCGGCCAGTTGCGCCTCGGCGGCGGCGAGCTCGGCGCGGCGGAGCGCGAGCTGGGATTGCTGCTCGGCGTCGTCGAGGCGCGCGATCGGTTGGCCGACGGTGACGCGGTCGCCCTCGCGCACGGCGCGCTCGATGACGCGGCCCGGCGTCTTGAAGCCGAGCTGGGCGTCGTCGACCTCGAAGTTGCCGGACAACACGAGTTCGCCCGAGCGGCTGGAGCCCGAGCGGGAGCAGGCGCCGAGCAGGAGCGTGCCGAGGGCGAGCGCGGCGAGTTTAGCGGGGAAACGATTTTTCATAGTCTTTGCGGCCGGCGGGCGTGAGGAGTCCGCCGAAGTAGAGGTTCATCGCTTTTTCGAAAGCTTGGTGGGGAGCGAGGTTGAGATGCTCGAGCGTGGCGGGCTGCATGATGCCCTGGATCGCGTGGAGGAGGAATTCGGCGGCGAACGGCGCGTCGAGCTCCGGGCGGACCTTGCCGGTGAGCTGACCCTGCTCGAGGAGGCGGCCGAAGATCGAGGGCAGGTTGCGGCGGCGGAGTTCGAAGGTGAGGTCGTGGAGCTTCGGCGCGAAGCGCTGAAGATCGCGCATGACGTGCGGGGTGAGCAGCGAGAGCCGCTGGTGCATGCCGCCGGTGAAGCCGCGGAGTTTTTCCGCGAAGGTCAGGTTGCGGTCGGCGATGATCGCGTCGGCCTCGGCGCGGACTTCGGACGCGAATTGTTCGAGCGCGGCGCGCACGAGCTCCTCCTTGCCGGGGAAATGCTGGTAGAGCGTCTTCTTGCTCATCCCGAGCTCGGTTGCGAGGTCGTCCATCGTCCAACTGCTGTAGCCGTGGGCGAAGAGGTGCGCGCGGGCCGCGCGCACGATGCGCGCGCGCGCTTCGGCGGCGGCGGGGACGGCGGGAGACTCGGATAAGCGAGAGGCCATTGGAATCGATGGAAACCCGAAACGTATCCAAAGTTTCCTTGCAAGCCTCGTTTTCGCTTTTTTGCGGTGGCCGATTGGCCCGGGTTGGAACGATGGCCGGCGGCCCGGACTCCGTCGGAGTGCGCGCAAAAAAGCCGAACCTCACTGAGATTCGGCTCGGAATCCTGGCGGTAGGCGGGGCTTACTCGCGGTCGCGAAAACCGCCGCGCTCCCCGCGGTCGCCCCCGCGTCCGCCGCGGAAGCCGCCGCCACCACCGCCGAAACGGCGCGGGCCGCCGCGCCCGCCCCCGAAGCCGCCGCGTCCGCCGCCCCCACCACCGCCGCCGAAGCCGCCTTCACGCGGGGCGCGCTCTTCGCGCGGCCGGGCGATGTTCACCGCGAGTTTGCGGCCGCCGAGGTCGTAGTTGTTGAACTGGTCGACCGCCTTCTGGGCCTCCTCCGCGCTGCCCATGGTGACGAAGGCGAAGCCGCGCGAACGACCGGTGAACTTGTCGAAGATGATCTCGACGACGCTGACCGTGCCGGCCTGGCCGAAGAGTCCCTCGAGGTCCTGTGCCGTGGTGGCGAACGGAACGTTCCCCACGTAGAGTTTGGTGTTTTCCATGTGTCTGCCGGGGCTGTGCTGCTGGCTGCCGCCCGTTCCCGACGGCCGGGATTCAAATCCTCACCGGGCCCGCTGCGGGCGCTCGCGTGATGATTCTGCGTGGCGGGGAAGTCTCACAAACAACTGACCCAACGGCGGCGAAAATGCCGCGCCCGCCGCCGCGCCGCAAGTGCGGAACTGACACGGATGGAGCGGCCGTTCAGCCCGGTCCGAACGGCGCCGCGCTGCCGAGGCCCGGCCAGTCGCGCCGGAGCACGCCGTAGAAAACCACATCCTCGTAGCGGCCGTTCTTCAGCATCATCTTCGGGCTCGTGCCCTCGCGGCGCATGCCGATCTTGAGCAGCACGCGTCCGGACGCGGGGTTGCTCGCGTAGTGATGCGCCTGCACGCGATTGAGGCCGAGCCCGCGGAAACCGAAATCCGTCAGCGCGCCCGCCGCCTCAGTGGCGAAGCCGTGGCGCCAGAACGGCAGTCCGATCCAGTAGCCGAGTTCGCCGCGGGTGTGCGCCTCCGCGAGCGTGAGACCGATTGCGCCGATGAGTGCGCCGGTCGGCTTCAGCGTGACGGCGAGCGAGAGTCCGCGATGCGCCGCCCACTCGGCAGGATGAGTGGCGATCCACTGCTCCGCCACGCCGTCCGGATAGGGATGCGGGATGAGTGCGGTGGCGTTCGCGACCTCCTTCGCACCGGCGAGCCGCTGCACGTCCGCCGCGTCGGTGAGGTCGAACGGACGCAGCACGAGACGCGGGGTTTCGATGAGCGGAAGCTCGGCGGTGAAGTGCATTGGCGCGCGAAACTGCCGGGCGGCCTGACGGGCCGCGAGTCGATTTTCAAGCGGGTTCTCCTCTGAAAAACTCGATTTTCCCTCTAGAAAATCGTTGCATCGCCCCGGACCCGTTCTAATACGGGAGGCACTATGGCAAAGAAATCTGCTCGCAAACCCAACGCTAAGTTCATGGCCCCGGTCACGCCGGACGCCACCCTCGCCGCGGTCGTCGGCTCGAAGCCGCTTCCCCGCACCGAAATGACCAAGAAGCTCTGGGCCTACATCAAGAAGAACGGCCTCCAGGACAAGAAGAACAAGCGCATGATCAACGCCGACGACGCCCTCAAGGCTGTGTTCGGTGGCAAGGCGCAGGTCTCGATGTTCGACATGACCAAGCTCGTGTCGAAGCACGTCTCGTCCTAACCTCGAGCGAAATTCGCTTTTCCCGACCGCCGCGGAGCAATCCGCGGCGGTTTTGTTTTGCGGGCGCGGAGGCCGCGAAGTTTGCTTGCTGTTAATCGCCCGTGTTCGCCCGTCCGTCCAATTTTCGCGTTCTCTCCGCGTGGTTGCTGATCGCGGCGCTCGGTGTCGGCGCGGCGTGGTGGGGCGCGGAGCGGCACCGCTCCACGCTGCTCCGGCAGATGGTCGATCGCGCGCAGCACTGCGCCGTGGCCTTCGTATCCGAGGACACGAAGGCGCTCACCGGCACGCCCGCGGATCTGAACCACCCGGAGTATCGCGCCGTGAAGGACCGACTCATCCGGTTGCGCGGAGTCAGCCCCGGCATCCGCTTCGTCTATCTCTTCCGCTCGACGGATCGGCCCGGTCGCGTGGTCTTCCTTGCCGACTCCGAGCCCGAGACTTCGGCCGACATGTCGAAGCCCGGCGACGATTATCCCGAGGCGCCGAATTCCCCGGGCTTGCAGGCGATCCTCCGCAACTTCGAGCCGGCGACCGAGGGGCCGTTGCGCGATTCGTTCGGCGAATGGGTTACGGCCTACGCGCCGGTGGGCGATCGCCCGCCGCCCGGCGCGCCGCGCACGATCCTCGGCATCGATGCCGACTCCTCGCATTGGCGGCGCGAGTTGTGGAGCGCGCGGCTCTCGGCCTTCGGCCTGGTGGTGCTCGTGCTCGGCGTGCCGTTCGCCGGCTGGCTGTTCCGGATGCGCGAGCGGAATTTCAACCGCGAGATCCGGCGCCTCTCGACCGCGATCCAGCAGAGCAGCTCGGCCGTCATCATCACCAGCCCCGCGCGCATCATCGAATACGCCAACGACGGCCTGCTCGCCATCACCGGCTACCAGCGCGAGGAATTGATCGGACAGCCCTCGCGTCTGCTCCTGCCCGGCGACGCCGACGAGCAGCAGCGCGGCGAATTGCTGCGCCGTCTCCTCGCCGGCGAACGCTGGCAGGGCGAGATGCTGATGCGCCGCCGCAACGGCGAGGTCTTCACCGTGCGCATCGTGTTCTCCCCCGTGCGCGACGGCGACGGGCGCGTGACGAACCTCGTCGCCGTCTTCGACGACATCAGCGATCGCAAGCGGGTGGAGGACGAACTGCGCGTCGCGCGCGACCAGGCCGAGGCGGCGGATCGCGCCAAGGGCGAGTTCCTCGCCATGATGAGTCACGAGCTGCGCACGCCGCTGAACGGCATCATCGGCTTCGCCACGCTCCTGCAGGACACTTCGCTCACCACCGAGCAGGGCGACTACGTCGAGACGGTCCGCAAGAGCGGCGAGGCGCTGCTCACCCTTACCAACGAACTGCTCGATTACTCGCGCATCGACGCCGGCCGCATGCAACTCGACCCGCAGGCGTGCGCGCCGCGCCAGATCGTCGAGGAGGCCGTGGAGTTGCTCTCGACCCGCGCGGCCGACAAACACCTCGAATTGCTCGTCACGGTCTCGCCGCAGGTGCCGACGCACGTGCTCGCCGATCCGGGCCGGCTGCGCCAGATCCTCGTCAACCTGATCGGCAACGCCATCAAGTTCACTCCCGCCGGCGAGGTGGAGGTGGAGGTCGGCGCCACGCTGTTGCCCGCCGCGGCCGGCGGCGACCAGCGGGTGCGCCTCGACTTCACGGTGCGCGACACCGGCATCGGCATCGCGGCGGAGAAGCAGGACCGGCTCTTCCAGCCGTTCAGCCAGGTCGACGCGTCGACCACGCGCAAACACGGCGGCGCGGGCCTCGGTCTCGCGATCAGCCGCAGCCTGGTGCGGTTGATGAATGGCGACATCGAGGTGTCGAGCGCCGCCGGTGCCGGCTCGGAGTTCCGCTTCCACATCGAGGTGCGCGTGCTCGAGAAGACCGAGGGCCTGTCCAAGTTGCCGCCGCGCCGCATTGCGGTGATCTCGGCCAACACCCGCGCCCGGGCGCATTACGCGGCGCTGCTGGAGAGCTGGGGGCTCAAGGTCACGACATTCGAGAATCTCACGAAACTGCCGGCCGAACGCACGCACGACGTGTTGTTGATCGACGTGCTGGCGCGCGATGCCTCGCTCTGGCCCGCGCTGCTTCAGGCGCACTCCGGCCTGGCCGACGCGCCGGTCATCGGGCTCATCGCGATCAGCGTGCCGGCGGCGTTGCGCGACGAGTTGCGGACGTGTTTTCGCGCGCTGCTGAAGAAACCGCTGCGCGATCCGCTTTTCCACGCCGTGCTTCAGAGTGTGTTGAAGAACTGAGCGCGGCTTTACGCTTGGAGTGCCCGCGACCGCGCCTACGCTGCGCCGCTCCGCTCGATGAACGCCCGCGCCACGCACACGACCGCGCTGCTGATGCTGCTCCTCACGAATTTCCTGTGGGGCTTCAGCTTTCCGTTGCTCAAGGCGATCGCCTTCCAGCACGAGCAGCTGCTGCCGGGCAGTGGCAACTGGTTCATCACCGGCATGTCGCTCGCGCCGCGCTTCCTGCTCGGCGCGGTGTTCATGGTGGCGATCTCGTGGCGCCAGCTCCGCACCCTGACTGCGGGCGAGCGCGCGCAGGGTCTCCGGCTCGGGGTCGCCGCGTCGCTCGGCATGCTGTTCCAGATCGACGGCCTGCAATTCATCAGCGCGTCCACCTCGGCGTTCCTCACGCAGTTCTACGCGATCATGATTCCCGTGTTGCTCGCCCTCCGTTCGTGGCGCTCGCCGGGCGCGCGTGTGTGGACGGCGTGCGTGCTCGTGCTCGCCGGCGTGGCGGTGCTGGCGCAGTTCAACCTGCGTGAATTCCATCTCGGCCGCGGCGAAGCCGAGACGCTCCTCTCGTCGGTCTTCTTCATGTGGCAGATCCTGTTGCTCGAGGACAAGCGCTACACCGGCAACCGCGTCCGGCCGGTCACAACGCTGATGTTTGCCACGCAAGCCGTCGCGCTCGGTCTTTTCGCCGCGACCACGGCGCCATCCGCCGGGGCGTTGCTCGTGCCGTGGACCTCGGGTGCGTGGCTGGCGTTCACCGTGATCCTCACCGCGCTGTGCACCATCGCGGCGTTTCTCCTGATGAACCGATTCCAACCCGCCATCACGGCGACGGAGGCGGGGCTGATCTACTGCACGGAGCCGATCTTCACGTCGGTGCTCGCGCTCTTTCTCCCCGCGCTGCTCGCGCGCTGGGGCGGCTTCGCCTATCCGAACGAGACGCTGACCTGGCGCCTCCTGCTCGGCGGCGGCCTGATCACCGTCGCGAATCTGCTGCTCCAATTCCGCCCGCCGCCGAAAGCGGAAATGTAACCTATTAGGTTACATTTTTCCGCGAACTACGCGTGCCATTCGCTCGGGAGCATGGAGAAACGGTCACTTACTAGGTGACAGATGCTCCGGCAGCGCGGGTTGGAACCGGCCGGTGCGGAGGAAAGCCAGGGCGGCGTCGATCACGGGGCGACGCCAGAGCATGCCGGTGTGCGAATACGGCACGGCGCGGAAGTCGCGCATGCCTTCGAGTTTCGCCGATTCGACCGTGACGACGCCGTCGTGCGGCCGCGGCATGACACCGCGGAACAGCGGATTGATCAGGCGCGTGCCGGCAATGACGCCGAGCTCGTAGTCGGCCGGCCCGAGCGTGCGCACCACGCCGTCCGGTCCCGTGCCGAGGCGGGGCATGTTCACGCCCATGATCGTGCGCATCCAGGGACTCCTGCCGGCGCGATCCGCCGCGGGGCTGCCGTGATTCGGCGGACCGAGCATGACGACGCGCCCGAGGTTGGCCGGTCGATGGTCGCGCAAATAGAGCCGCGTCACGATGCCGCCCATCGAGTGGGTGACGAAATGCAGCCGCGGCGCCGCGAGCGCGCCGCGCCGTTTCAACTCCGCGGGCAGGAACTCGTCCGCGACCTGCTCGAGTGGCGTCCGTCGCGACGGGTAGCTGAGATTGATGACGCGATAGCCGGCCCGGCTGAGCGCGCGCTCGAGCGGACGCATCACCCAGCCGGACATGGCGACGCCGTGGAGGAGCACGACGCATTCGGGTTCCGGTTCGACGGCGGAGGCGGGCGAGGCGGCCATGACGAGCAAGAGCAGGGCGAGGGTGGCGCGCCGCATGGAGGTTCAGCCCGGCAGCACCGCCGGCGGCGGTTGGCGGATCGAGTGCATGGCGCGCCAGGTCACGGCACCGATCACGATCGCACCGCCGAGCAGGGCGAGCGCACTGGGTTTTTCGCCGAGCACGAGCATCACCCAGATGGGGTTCAGGATCGGTTCGATCACGGGGATGAGGACAGCTTCGAGGGCGGTCACGTGCTTGATGGCTTTCGTGTAGACCAGATAGGCGATGCCGAGTTGCACGACGCCGAGCAACAGCAGCGCGACCCAGCTGCGGGCGTCGGGCAACGGTGCGCCGAGGATGCTCGGCAATCCGCACAGGAAGGCGAAGAAGTTGCCGAGGATGATCGAGCCGATCGGGGCGTCGTCCTTCTGCAGGCGCAGCAGCACGATCATCACCGAGAACGCGACGCCGCTCGCGATCGCGAGCAGGATGCCTGCGACGTCGTTCAGGCGCAGGCCATCGTAAAGGAAGACCGCGAGTCCGACGAACACCACGGCGATCGTCAGCCAGTCCGAGCGCGTCGGTCGCTCCTTGAGCAGCCACGCGCCGAGCAGCGCGACGTAGGCCGGCGCGGTGTATTGAAGCAGGATGGCATTCGCGGCGGTGGTGAGTTTCGTCGCGGCGGCGAACAGCAGCGTGCAACCGGTGTAGGCCACGGCGGTGGCGAGCGGCAGCCAGCCCCAGCGAAACGGCCTCTGCCGCCCCATCACGAGGAGCAGGAAAACCGCCGCCACGAGCCCGCGTCCGCCGCCGACGGCGAGCGGCGGCCAGTTGACGGATTTGAGCAGCACGCCGCCGAGGCTCCAGCAGAGCGCGGCGAGCAGCAGCAACATGACGGATCGGGTGTGCGCAGGGTCTCTCACGGACCATCAGCGATGGAGGATTCCGGCGAAGTTGTGAACTGCGAACCGGAGGAATGTCCTCGCGATGCGCGGACAGAACGCACTCCGCGTTTGCGCCCGGCGGCGGCGTGGCAAGGCTGACTGGCCCACGCCATGCCTCCGTCCGCCGAATCAACGCCGCCGACGCTCGGTCCCTCGCTGAGCAGCGGACGGATCGTGCGGCGGCTGTTCGGCCTCGCGTGGCGCTATCGGGCGCCGTGGCTGGGCGTGATCGCGATCCAGCTCGTGTTGCTCACGCTCGGCGTCTCAGGCCTCAGTCTCACCGGCGTCGGCATCGACTATATCCGCCATGTGCTCCAAGGCACGCCGGTGCCGCGTTTGCCGTTCGGGTTCGCGCTGCCGGCCTGGGAACCGATGGCGGTGCTCGCGCTCATCGCGGGCGCGATCCTCGCGCTCGCCGGTGTCCGCTCGTTGCTCAACTACACCTACGCGCTCCGCGTGAATCACCTCACGCAGCAGGAAATCGTCCCGTGGCTGCGCGGCCGCGTCTACGACAAACTCCAGCAGCTGAGCTTCCGTTTCTTCGACGAGAATTCCACCGGCTCGATCATCAACCGCGTGACCGGCGACGTGCAGGCCGTGCGCATGTTCCTCGACCAGGTGCTCGTGCAGAGCGTGATCATGCTCGTGTCGCTCGGCGTCTACATCGTCTACATGGCGAACCTCGCACCCGGGCTCACGCTCGCCTGCCTCGCGACCACGCCGCTGCTCTGGACACTCTCGGCCGTCTTCACGCGCCGCATGCTGCCGCTCTACGCGAAGAACCGCGACCTCGCCGACGACATGGTGCGCGCGCTCGCCGAGAGCGTGCAGGGCGCGCCGGTGGTGAAGGCCTTCGGCCGCGAGGCGGAGAACCGCGCGGATTTCCTGCGGCGCAACGACGCCGTGCTCAACCAGCAGCGCGCGATCTTCTGGCGTGTGAGCCTGTTTTCGCCGACGGTCGGCTTTCTCACCCGCGTGAACATCGCCGTGCTCCTCGGCTACGGCGGCTGGCTCGTCATCCGCGGCGACCTCGCCTTCGGCACCGGCCTCGTCGTGTTTGCCGGTTTGCTCGAACAGTTTTCCGGGCAGGTGAACAACGTCGCCGCCATCGTGAACTCGATGCAGACCTCCCTCATCGGCGCGCGCCGCGTGTTCGAGATCCTCGATGCGCCGGTGGAAATCAAATCGCCCGCCGATGCCGTGACGCCCGCGCGCGTGCGCGGTCATGTCCGCTTCGAAAGCGTCTACTTCGGCTACGAGCCCGGCCGCCTCGTGCTGCACGGCATCGACCTCGAGGTGCGGCCCGGCCAATGCGTCGCCATCCTCGGCGCGACCGGCGCGGGCAAGAGTGCGCTGATGAGCCTGCTCCCGCGTTTCTACGATCCGACCGCCGGACGCGTGACTATCGATGGCACCGACGTGCGCCGCTTCGAAGTGCAGGAACTGCGGCGCAACATCGGTCTCGTTTTCCAGGAGAGCTTTCTCTTCAGCCACACCGTGGCGGCGAACATCGCCTTCGGCCAGCCGCAGGCGACGCGCGAGCAAATCGAGCGCGCGGCGCGCATCGCCTCCGCGCACGACTTCATCAGCGCGCTGCCACACGGCTACGACACCGTGCTCGGCGAGAGCGGCAACACGCTCTCCGGCGGCCAGCGCCAGCGCCTCGCACTCGCGCGCGCCATCCTGCTCGAGCCGGCGATCCTGTTGCTCGACGACCCGACGGCCGCGATCGATCCCGAGACGGAGCACGAGATCTTCGCCGCGCTCGACCGCGCCATCGCGGGACGCACGACGTTCATCGTCGCGCACCGCTTGAGCACTCTGCGCCGTGCGGACTTCATCATCGTGCTCGAGAACGGCCGCATCGTGCAGCGTGGCACGCACGAGGAATTGATGCGCCAGCCCGGCCCGTATGTGCGCGTGGCCGACCTGCAACTCGTCGACTCGCGCGCGTTGCACGACGGCGACGCGAAGGGAGGCGGAAAATGAAACCGCTGAAACCCGCGCCGGCCGCCGATTTTCTCGTGTTGCGCCGCCGTGACGACGAGGACGAGAACGACGAGCAATTCAAGCCGCTCGAATGGGGGCTCATTCGCCGGTTGCTCGCCTATACCGGCACGCAGCGCGCCAAGCGGAACTGGCTGCTGTTCCTGACGGTCGCGCGCGCGATCCAGCTCTCGCTGTTGACGCGCCTCATGGCCTTCATCATCGCCGGCGTGATCGCGAAACACGAACTGCAGCGACTGCCCTGGGCCGTGGGTGGTTATCTGGCGCTGGCGGTGGTCACCGACATGATGTTCCACTTCCGGCAGCGGTTCGCGCTGGAACTGGGCGAAGGCGTGGTGAATCAGCTGCGGGCGGACATTTTTCGGCGCGTGATGTCGATGCCGTTGAGTTTCTTCACGCGGGTGAAGGCCGGGCGCATCATCGGCCGCGTGACCTCGGACGTCGAAGCGGTCCGCGTCGGCATCCAGGACGTGCTGTTCGTCAGCATGGTGCAGGGCGGGCAGATGCTGTTCGCCGCGGCGTTCATGGCGTGGACGGACTGGCGGTTGTTCCTCGTCGTGCTCGGCCTGGCGCCGGTGCTGTGGATCGTGAACCGCCATTTCCGCTCGAAGTTGAGCACGCTCAGCCGCGCGGCGTCCGAGAGCTTCAGCCGTGTGACGGCGACGCTGGCGGAGTCGGTCAACGGCATCCGCGTCACGCAGGGTTTCGCGCGACAGGAGACGAACGCCGGGCTGTTCCGCGGCCTGCTCGCCGACCACGCGCGCTACAACATCGCCCTGGCGCGCACCTCGGCGATCCTCACGCCGCTGCTCGAGCTGAATTCGCAGTTCTTCATCTCGGCGCTGCTGCTGCTCGGCGGCTGGCGTGCGCTGCACGGCACGGTCGACATGGACACGATCGTGACGTTCTTCTTCTTCGCGAACCAGTTCTTCTCTCCGATCCAGATCATCGGCAACCAATACAACCAGGCGCTCGTCTCGATGGCCGGCGCAGAGCGCGTGTTCCGGCTCATCGATGCGAAGCCCGACTGGGAGGACGCGCCGGAGGCCGTGGCGTTGCCGGATCCGCGTTCGAGCGGCGAGCGCGCAGGCTTGCGCGTGGAATTCCGCGACGTCGTCTTCGGCTACGATCCCGCACGGCCGGTCGTGCATGGGTTAACGTTCACCGCCGAGCCCGGGCAGGCGGTCGCGCTCGTCGGCCACACCGGCAGCGGCAAGAGCACGATCATCAACCTGGCCGCGAAGTTCTACCTGCCGACCGCCGGCGAAGTGCTCCTCGACGGGCGCGAGATCCGCACACTGACGAGCCACTCGTTGCATCAACAGATGGGCCTCGTGCAGCAGCAGAATTTCCTCTTCAGCGGCACGGTTGCCGAAAACATCCGGCTCGGTCAGCCCGAGGCGACGGACGCCGAAGTGACCGATGCGCTGCGCCGGCTCGATTGCCTCGACCTGATCGAGGCGCTGCCCGGCGGCATCCATGCGCAGGTCGGCGAGAAAGGCGCGTCGCTCTCGCTCGGGCAGCGGCAACTGGTGTGCTTTGCCCGCGCCTTGCTGGCCGACCCGCGCTTGCTGATCTTCGACGAGGCGACGAGCGCCATCGACACGCTGACGGAGGCGCGCCTGCAAAAGGCGCTCGTCACGCTCCTGCGCGGGCGCACGAGCTTCATCGTGGCGCACCGGCTCAGCACGATTCGGCAGGCCGATTTGATCCTCGTGCTCGATCGCGGCCGCATCGTGGAGCGCGGCACGCACGCGGAACTGCTCCAGCGCGGCGGCGTTTACGCGAACCTGCACGCGCAGTTCGTGCAGACGGACGACGCGGGGTGAAACTGATCCGATCAGATTAAACCGCGAATGAACACGAATGGGCCGAGCCGCTGGCCCGCGAAGATTCGTGTTTCTACGTGTCCATTCGTGGTTGTTCCTGCCTTGGTCCGACTCAGCGCGCGGCTTCGGCGAGTTTGCCGAGGACGATCGAGGGGGTGAGCAACTCCGGCAACACGACCGGCTCCGACTTGCCCGGCGCGTAGATCAGGTTGAACGGCACGGCGGAGCGGTTCCAGCGGGCGAGCTCGGCGGTGATGAGCGGGTCCTTGTTGGTCCAGTCGCCGCGGAGGAGAACGACGTTCTTCTTGCCGAATTCGGCGAGCACGTCGTCGTTGTGGAAAATAGTGGCCTTGTTCGTCTGGCAGGTGGCGCACCAGCGGGCGGTGAAGTCGACGTAGACGAACTTGCCGGCCTTCTGCGCGGCGGCGATCGCCTCGGGGCTCCATTTTTCCCAGGTGACGGCGTAGGCAGGCTTGCCGTCGGCGCCGGCGGCCGGAGCGGCGGAGGCGTCCTTCGGCCAGCCGAGCCACATGCCGCCGAGGAAGAGGACCACGGCGGCGAGCTTGCCGAGGAATTGGCGGGTCGGCTTGCCGTAGGTCTGGCCAAAGCGGCCGTAGGCCCACGCGGCCATGGCGACGAGCACGAAGCCGAAGGCGATGTTGAGCAGCGCGTAGTCGTCGCCCGCGGTCTGGCCGGCAAGCACCCAGAGCAGCCAGCCGACCGTCGCGTAGAGCGGGAAAGCCATGAACTGCTTGAAGGTCTCCATCCACGCGCCGGGCTTGGGGAGGATCTTGATCGCCTGCGGGAAAATCGAGAGCAGCAGATACGGCAGCGCGAGGCCGACGGCGATGGCGGTGAACACGGCGAGCGATTCGATCGCCGAGAGCGTGAGCGCGGCGCCGAGCGCGGGCGCGAGGAACGGCGCGCTGCACGGCGTGGCGACGAGCGTGGCGAGCGCGCCGGTGAAGAACGAGCCGGCGAGGCCGTCCTTCGCTTGCAGGTTGGCGCCGGCGCCGGTGGCGGAGAGGCCGACCTCGAAGAGGCCGCTCATGTTGAGCGCGAAGATCAGGAGGAACGCCGCCATGCCGAAAACGAACGCGGGCGATTGCAGCTGAAAGCCCCAGCCGAGCTGCGCGCCGCCCGAGCGGAGCGCAAGCAGCACGCCGGCGAGCGTCCAGAAGGACACGAGCACGCCGAGCGCGAACACGACGCCGTGTTGCACGACCTTGCGCTTGTCGCTGCCGGACTGGTTGACGAAGCCCATGATCTTGATGCCGAGCACCGGGAAGACGCAGGGCATGAGGTTCAGGATCAGGCCGCCGACGAAGGCGAGGAAGAGGGTGCCGGCGAGCGATGCGGGTGCGGAAGCGGCGCTGCCGGAACCCGCGGGCGGCGTGGAGCTGCCACCCGATTTCGGGCCGGTCGCGACGGCGGTGTCGGTCTTGGCCGCGGCTTTGATCGGCTCCTTCACCACGAACGGCTCGTCGATCAGCGCGCCGTGCGAGACGTAGGCGCCGCCGAAGCCGTTGGCGGCGGTGAGCACGCCCTTCAGGCCGGGCGCGTCGGCGGCGGCATCCGCGGCGGCGGCCATCTCGAGGACGAACGTGCGGCCGTCTTTCTTCACCGTCTGCGGGACGGCGTAGTCGACCACGCCGGCTTCATCGAAGTAGTGGAGTTCGGAAAATTCGTGTGTGTTGCCATCGGCGCGCGGAGTGATGCGCAAGGTGATCTTTGCGCCGTCGCGCTGGGCGGTGAACGCCCAGTCGGCGGCCTTGGCGGGCACTTCGGCGAGGGCGTTGTTGAAGGCGCGCGCGATCGTCATGTCCGGCTCGGGCTTCGCGGTCTTCACCGGGCGCGTGAGTTCGACTTGGGCGTCGCCGGGCATGCAGGAGTCCTTGCACATGAGCCATTCGGCGGCGGCCTTGAGCGAGACGGTGGTGTCCGGCGCGAGGTTTGCTGGCGGAGTGATTTGCGCGAACAGGAAGATCGTGCCCTCGTAACCGTTGCCGGTGATCTTGCCGGCGGTGTCCTTCACTGTGTGTGGCGTCGGCCAGACGATCGGGCCGGCGGTGAAGCCGGCGGGCAGCGTCCAGGTGATCGAGGTCGGGTAGCCGGTGCCGGCGTTGATCCAGTAGCTGTGCCAGTGCTCGTCGTGCGTGAGCTTCAGCGCGACCCAGAACGGCTGGCCGGGCTGGATCGAGGCGTCGGGCGACACGAGTTCGGCGACCACGGCGCCGTTGCGCACGGGCTTGGCGTCGGCGGTGGCGAAGGCGGCGAACGCGAGGCACACGGCGAGCGCGGTGGAAAGGAAGCGGCGGAGGGTCATCACGGTGAGAGTAGGCGAAGTGGAGTTTATTTCAACCGACGGGGACACTACGTTGAGACGGTCGGCGTGGATGTTTCCGCGAAGAGTTTCGTGGAATAATAGCGTTCGGCGCGGTCGCAGAGGATGGTGACCACCTGCGCGCCGGGGCCGAGTTTCTGGGCGGTGCGCAGCGCGGCGACGACGTTGGCGCCGGACGACGTGCCGACGAGGAAGCCGAAATCGCGCGCGAGCCGGCGCGTCATCGCCAGGGCGTCGGCGCTCGAGACTTTTTCCGGCCAGTCGACATGCACGTCCCGCAACAGCGGCGGCAGGTAGCCGCCGGCGACGCCCTCGATGCTGTGGCAGCAGGGCGACTCGCCGCTGAGCATGGCGGCCTCGGCCGGCTCCATCGCGACGACTTTGAGGTGCGGGTGCGCGGCGCGGAGGGCGCGGCTGCAGCCGTTGAGCGTGCCGCCGGTGCCGTAGCCGCTGACGAAGGCGTCGATGCGGCCGGGCAACTGCGCGAGGATTTCACGGCCGGTGTGGTCGACGTGGTCCTGCGCATTGAGCGGGTTGGCGAATTGGCGGGGCAGAAAGATGCGCGAGTCGCGCGCGGCCATTTCCTCGGAAAGCTCGATGCCGGTGATGTAGCCGCGGTCGGCCTTGAAGAGTTGCAACTCCGCGCCGAAATGCCGCATGAGATGGCGGCGTTCGACGGAGGCGGTTTCGCTCATGAGGATCTTCACGCGGTAGCCGAGCGCGGTGCCGACCATGGCGAGTGCGATGCCGGTGTTGCCGCTCGTGCATTCGAGGATGGTCGAGTCGGGTCGGAGCAGGCCGCGCGCGCGGGCGTCGAGGATGATGTGGGCGGCGAGGCGGTCCTTGATCGAGCCGCTCGGGTTGAGGAACTCGGCCTTGGCGTGGAGCGTCACGCCGGCTTCCGGGAAAGGCAGGGCCACGAGTGGCGTGCGGCCGATGAGGGCGAACAGTGGCGGCAGGGCCGCGGTCGGGGCGGAGAGAGCAGGGGAGTTCATCGCGCGAGAAGCCAAGCTAACACATTGGCCGGCGGCGAACCATAGGCCGTTGGGGCCACGCGTCGAGTCAAGCGGCGCGGTCGCGCGCGGTCATGAGCGAAAACAAAATCACCCAGAAGCAGTTCACCAGCGAATTGACCGGGATCTGCAACGGTAGCGGCAGCGCGTAGATGCAGCACACGCCCGGCACCCACACCGCCCACACGGCGATCATCACGGGCAGCACGCGACGATAATACCACCGCGGCGCGCCGAGGTCCGCGCGCGGCTCGGTCCAGCGGAACCCGGCATCCTTCCACGCGTAGATGAGCACGGCGAGCGGCGCGGCCCAGAGGCCGTTGTAGAGCAGCTGGTCGACCAGCATCTTCGGCAGCACGCAGCTCAGCGCCGGGCTGTCGCCGAACACCGCCGCTTGCAACCGGTAGAGCGCGTCGACTTCGATGCCCTTGTAGGCCCAGAACGCCACGAAGAACACGGCGTGCCGCGCCGGGTGAGCCGCGCGCGTCGCCGGGTGCAAGTGCAGGTAAAGAAACGGAATCAGTCCGCCGAAAGTCGCCTGCGCCGCGGCCGAGAACCACCAGCCGCATTCCAGGCGAAACGCCGCCACGCGTCCCAAGGCGGCGCGCACCGGCTCGACGTGATAGTAGCTCGTGACCAGTGCCGCTGCCGCCGAGACCAGCACCAAGCCGGGCAGGACGAGCCGGCGCGCGCTATCGAGACCGATCCGCCACGGCGGCTCCGGCGAGAGGTGGGTCGCGGAGACGGACATGAAACGCGCAGCGAATCGCCCGTCGCCCCGCGCCGCGAGCGCGAAACGCTCCGTCTTTCGGCCAATCGCTCGCTTGCCGGCGTTGCGCCACGGCGCAGGCCATCGCGTGGTGCCGACCCCGCGGCGCAACGACGAGCGGGCGGCGGGTTTCCATTAGCCGGGATGCGGAAAATTTTCCGGGTGCGTTTCGAGGCTCGACTCGCCCGCGGCGGCGGAGTGGGGTCCCCGCGCCACTTCGTCCGTCCGTTGAGCCACGATCCACAGGAGCTTTCGCGTTGGTTCGCCGCCGAGGTGCAGCCGCACGAGGCTGCGCTGCGGGCTTGGTTGCGCAGCCAATTCCCCGCGCTGAC